>VGVM01000017.1 GCA_016874035.1 Gemmatimonadota bacterium | reverse complement strand
GTCGGCACGGTCACGAGCACGGGCTGGTCCGCGACGTCGAGCCACAACGCGACGACGAAGACCTGCAAGATCTCGGTCGGCGGCAGCGCCACGAACGAAGGCGAGCCGGTGTGCTAAATCCGCCGGCACCTGCGGACGGTGCGCGACGAGGAGAAAGCCAAAGGTCGCACCGAGGCCGATCTGGCCGCGTTCATCCGAAGAGGTGACAAAGGGAGGCGATGACGCCGGCGGCATCCGCCGGCACCGGCTGCCGTGCCTAGAGTAGGCCCAAGTGCGCCCCCGGACCGAAGTTCGCGTCGCCGGTCTGGCCTGAACTTGGCGCCACAGCGCGGCGCGCGCGGTCGTTCGAAACAGGGCCGCGTGCCACCCCTGTGCCACCCCGCACCGCCACTCCGAATACTCAGCCAAACCCTCAGCGCTGGCTAACCCGTTGTCCGTTCAGCGGTTGCCTTGTCTTGTCAGGCTCGCACCACCGTTCTCGTAGCGCTCATCCTTCATCAGCGAGACGAGCGGCGAGAACACCACCGTCAGGCCGTCCGTGCAGAGCGCGGGCACCTGATAGCAGAGCGATTTCCCGCCGCCGGTCGGCAGCACGCCGAGCACGTCGCGTCCTTGCAGCACCGCGTGGATGACGCGACGCTGCATCGGGCGGAAGGCATCGAAGCCATAGAAGCGACGGAGCGCGGCCGTCGCGTCGCCGAGTGTCGGGAGCATGGCGGAGCGTAGTCCCCCGCCTCGCGAACCGGCGTACCCGAACACCGCCGACCGGCGCCAAAACGCGGCAGCGGCTACTTACACCGCGCGTTCGAAATGCCCCCGCGTGTAGGCGTTCCCCACCACGGCGCGCACCGCGGCGACGTCCGGCTTCTCGCCACGGCCAAGCGCATCGAGCATTGTGCGATACGCCGCGACGACCGGCGCGACGGAATCGCCGGGCACATTGAAGATCAGCTTGTACCCTCGGATGCCTGACGCCCACAGTCGAGCGATGTACGCCGCGCCATCCAGCGGACGCGAATGCAGCAGCCGGTTCCGGCAATCGCTGTCGGTCGCCACCGGGAACACGTATCCGGCGGGGTCAGTCAGCTCGACATTGGTGTGCTTTTGCACGCAGAGGTCGCGACAGGTGGTCGGCTCGCGCTCGAACGCCGCGGAGAGTACGCAATGTTCAATTGTCATCCCCTCCGTCCGCCCGTACACCACGACGTCGAAGCCGCTGCCGCCCCATGGAGCGACCAGGGCGCGCAACTCATCCGCGGTGAGTTCGATGGACGGCGTGATACGCCGCGCGCCAAGCCCAAAGAGCACGACGGCGGTGTGCGCATTGAAGCAGTTCGTCGCGTAGTCCGCGACCACGTCGGCGCCCGCCTTTGCCGTGGACGCCACCAGTCCCAAGTGACCCGTCACCAGCGGGAGTCCGAGGGCGAGCCACGGTTCCAGTGCCTTCCGATCCTCAGGTCGCACCACGCTCGGAGTGCGGAGTCGCAAGGACACGCCGTTCGCGCGCAGTGTGTCTGCGAGGGCCTTCACGCGGGTTCGCGGTGGTAACGGGTGGCGGATGAACGGGTCCAGCACCACTTCAGTCGCGCCGGCGTCGGCGGCCGCATGCGCATCCGCGATACGCCACACTTCGGCGATCAAGTCACACGTGCGATCGCGGCGCGGTTCCGCGGTCGGGCTGTGCGGGCCCGCCACCGAAACGCCGACAGCAAGCGCTTGCTCGATTGCTTCGTCCCTTGCAACGCGGCGCGCGTCGTCCGACCACCCTCGGCGCTCGACCAGGGCCTCGACGGCCGACTGCCGCATCCGATTCAACTCGCTGACCGGCAAGAACAGGCCGCCGCCGAGTCCGCCGACGTCCACGCCGGCCAACACGAACGGCGTTTCGCCCAGCCGACCAAGCTGGGCGCGCAACTTCGCCTCGTCCAGCGCGTGCTCGCGCGCCGGCCTGAGCGGCTCAGCCGACACCACCTGCTCGGCGTCCCCTGCTGCGGTGAACACCAGCTTCAGCGACGCGCCCGCAGCGCCGAACGCGCGCACGGCCAGCGGTTCCTTCCTGACGGGCGCCTTCTCGTGCGAGTCGAACGATGCGAGCGCCGTGTTGACCAGGGCGACGTCACGCGTTCGCCGCACGCGCCACCCGGGCTGGGCGGCCACGCCCGGTCCGATACGCAGCCGGCGACCGCCGGTCGGTGCGGGCCCGATGTCCTCGACCTCCCGGACGGCGAATCCGACGCCGGCGTCGGAGGCGCGCGAATCGAGCGGCTCGAAGCCAAGGCCGTCGCCGACATGGATCGGGATCGCCGTGTCCACGGTCACGCTGTTCGCGTTGGCCTCGACCACGCGTCCCAGCTCGAGACCGTGATTGTCCGGGTGAGTCCGCGTGATGTATTCACGTCCGGCGCGCCCGCCGAACATGCCCCCCGTGAACCCGCGGGAGAAGATCTGCACGAGCGGCTGGACCTCGGTCGGCGCGGGCGGCTCGAACGAACCATTCGCCACCCGCGTGAGGAACTCCCGGTAGGTTCGCGTCACCGTGGCGACGTACTCGGGCTTCTTCTTGCGTCCCTCGATCTTCAGGCACTCGACGCCCGCCTCTTGCAGCGCACGCAGGTGGTCGTAGGCCCCAAGGTCCTTCGCCGAGATGAGGTACCCGCGATCCAACTCGGCGCCTCCCGCCTCGGCGAGCACGTAGTCCTTGCGGCACGATTGCGCACACGAACCCCGGTTCGCGCTGCGCTCCGAGATCATCCCGGACATGAAACACTGGCCCGAATAGCTGATGCACAGGGCGCCATGCACAAAGGTCTCGACGCCGACCTCAGGCACTGCCGAACGAATCGTCCGGATATCCTCGAGCGTGTTCTCGCGCGCGAGTACGACGCGCGTCGCACCGAGGCCGCGCACCACGGCGGCCGCGTCGGCATCGTGAATGGACATCTGCGTCGAGCCGTGCACCTGCAGGTGCGGGTACACGCTCCGGATCAGCACCGCGAGCCCGAGATCCTGCACGAGGACCGCGTCAATGCCGCGATCAACGCAGTCGCCGAGCAGGTGCAGGGCGTCGGCGAGCTCGGCCGGCTTCACCAGCACGTTCAGGGTGAGGTATACCTTCGCGCCGCGGCTGTGGGCGATCGCGCATGCTTCCCGCAGGTCGTCGAGCGACACCTGGGCACCGTCGTCTCGCGCATTGAAGCGCCCGACGCCGAGATACACGGCGTCCGCGCCGTTGGCGAACGCCGCCTTCGCGGCATCGAGTGAGCCGGCCGGCGCGAGGAGTTCGGGGACCCTTTGCATGCAGCCGGGAAGTTACCACGCCAGCGACCGCACCCACCTCGCGCCCACGTGCGCGCCCGGCAGGGCGCATGGGGCCCGGCCTGCCACAACACTAATTTCGTGCATGCCAAGCATCCCGCCGCGTTTGCGGCGCCTGCTGTCCCCGTGGAACATCCTCACGCTGGTACTGGCGATCTGGGCGCTCCCGCGGCTGCTCCCGCACGTCGGCGCAGTTGTCGGCGTTGGCGCGCGCAATCCAGTCGCACCGGAGTGGTCCGCGCGGACGCTCGACGGCACGGTGCTCAGCAGCGACTCGCTCCGCGGCCGCGTCGTGCTGGTGAATGTCTGGGCCACGTGGTGCCTGCCTTGCCGCGCGGAGATGCCGCTGCTCGAAGCGATGGCACGCCGACACGGCAGCGCCGGCTTCACGCTCGTCGGACTCTCCGTGGACCGAGGTCCGGAATCCGCAGTCCGGGAGTTCCTCAGCGAGCGCGGCATTCATTACCCGGTCGCCATCGTTCGCGACGACGTGGTGGCGGCGTTCGGCGGCGTGCAGGGCTACCCGACGTCGTTCCTCATCGATCGCGCCGGCCTGGTGCGGCACACGGTGATCGGCCCACTCGCGCCGGCGTCGCTCGAGCTCGCCGTACGCCGCTTGCTCAACGCGCCGTCGCCGGGACCCAGCGCTCCGTAGGCTCCCTGCCGGGGGGACGCCTTGTGAAACCCGGGAGAACGCGCGAGCGTAGGCAACGTCAGCTCGGAGGAACTATGTGGGGACTCATCGGACTGCTCATTTCGCTCAGCGTTGCATTCCTCGGTTACGGCACGGCGCGCCGATTCGTGCGTGAGCGCCTGCGGTACGTGGACAGCGCACATTCGCCCGCCGCGCCGATTATCGCGGGCGTGGTCGCGTGCGCCGTGGCGGTGCCGGTCGTGTGGTTCCTGCCGATTGTCGGCGCGGGCACTGCATTGGCGTTCGGCCTCTCGGTCGGGTTCGGCGCCCGTGCCGGTTCGGCGGACGTGAAGCGGGGCTACTTGGTGTCGTCGGGCGGCTGAGGCGCGCCGGGATCACCGGCTGAGGGGGAAGCCGACGCATCAACCGCCCCCGTGCCGTCCTGACGGCGCGCGAAGCGCAGGAGCCAGGCCACGCCAACGCAGGCAATGCCTACCCACCGGACCGTATTGCTCTCGATGCGGATACCGACGCCGAACATCGCGATGCCCACGAGTGCCGCCGCGATCTTCAGCACGTTCAACATCCCCGGCGAACGCAACTGCGTGTCGGTCATTTCTCCCCCGCCGGCAGGTGGTGTTCGTGTGCTTCAGCGTCGGGAATCTCCAGGACGAGCCGGAGCACCGCGGTGGAGAGCACCTTGCCCTGCGCATCGATCCGCAGCGATCTCGTCCCTCCGCCGTCGAGCGCGTCATACAGCACGAAGTTGAGGGCCGAGAGGTTCGGTAGCTCGAATCGCTCGACCTTCCCGCGGACGAGCGGCGCCATGTGCGCGGCAACCACTTCGGCCGTCAGGTGGCGGGCGAGCACCGGGAACCACTCCGGCTGGTACGCAATGACGCCCACGTTGGCGTGGCTTCCCTTGTCACCGGATCGCGCGTGCGCGATGTCGAGCAGGCGGACCCTCATGCGACCCGCTCCACTCGTGGCGTCACGGCATCCGCGCTGAGCAACGCCGGCCAGTAGCCGAGGATCTCCTCGACTTTCGCCTTGGCGCCGAAGTATCCCGTCACGCTCGGCGGCCCGTTCAACACGAGCGGCGCGATTTCCTTCGTAAACCGCTCGACCGCCGCCCGGTTCGCGTCGCGCACGCCGATCCGGAGCATGACCTCCGGTGCATCGCGGCCCGCGTCAGGCCCGGCCAACGGGCCGTGCACTGCGCCCGCGCCGATGACCTCGACATGCATGGCTTCGAAGCGAAGGCCGAGCCGATCGAGTCGGGCGCGCACGATGCGTGCGGCGGCCTCAGCCTTCTGGCGCGCGTCCGGCCAGGCGTACACCAGCGTGCTCGTGGCCTTGAACCCGTCGCGGATCGCGGCGCTGACCTTCAGCATCCCCGACGGGGCGCGGCCGCGCACCCCGGCGATCGCCACACGATCGTGACCCTGGTCGTGCAGGCGGAGCGTCGTGAAGTCCGCCACCACGTCCGCCGTGTGGTACGCGGTCGGATCACCGATCTCGTACACGAGCTGCTCGGTCACGCTGCGACGATCCACCCGCCCGCCGCTGCCCGGATGCTTGGTCACCACGAACTCGCCCGATTCCTGCACTTCGACGATCGGGTACCCGATGTCCTCGAGACGCGGGATGGACTGCCAGTCGGCGAGGCAGTTCCCGCCGGACGCTTGCGCGCCACATTCGATGACGTGGCCCGCGATGGTCCCGGCCGCGAGGCGATCAAGATCGCCGACGGCCCAGCCGAACTCGTATCGGAGTGGCGCGGTGACCAGGGCCGCGTCGTGGCAGCGGCCCGAAAGCACGACTCGCGCGCCGGTTGCCAACGCATCCGCGAGCGGCGCCGAGCCCAGGTATGCATTGGCCGAGACCAGGCGATCCCGAACCGGCGCGAGCGGCTCGCCCGTCTCCATATGCCTGAGGTCGTGACCAGCGCCAAGAAGCGCGTCCATTCTCGGCATCAGGTCGTCGCCGCTGACGATCGCCACTCCGACTGCCCCGGCTTTTGCGCCGAGGGCTGCACAGACCGCAGCCGCGCAGGCCGCCGGGTTCACCCCACCCGCGTTGGCGAGCAAGCGAAGCGTTCCGCGTTCGAGCCAGGGCAACACCGACAAGACGGCCGGCACGACGTCGCGCGCATAGCCAAGCGCCGGGTCCTTCGCGCGCTGCCGCTGCAGCACGGACATCGTGACCTCAGCGAGATAGTCGAGCGCGAGGTAGTCGAGCGGGCCGCCTTCGGCGAGACGCCGCGGAGCCTCCGGGTCATCTCCCCACATGCCCGACCCGCCACCGACGCGCACCACTCGGGGCGCCACACCGGGACTTCCCATCAGCGCCCGCCGTCCGTGCCGCCGAGCACATACGGCCCGAGGTGGGACCCGGGGTTGTTCATCGCGGTACGGAGCGCGAGCGCGAGCATCGCACGCGTGTCCTCCGGGTACACCAGGGCATCGATGAAGCCGCGCGCACCGGCGTAGACCGCGTCGAGCTGCGTTTCATAGTCGGCTCGCATCGCCTCGGTCGCCGCCTCGACTTCAGGTGCCACCGGGGCGCCGCTTTGACGCGCGTTCTGCAATGCCGGGCCGTGCACGGCTTGGACCGCCGCTTCGCCTTCCATCACGGCCATGCGACCGCTTGGCCACGACAGGATGAAGTCCGGATCGAAGCCTTGACCGGCCATGGCGTAGTAGCCGGCGCCCGACGCGTGATTCACCGTCAGCACGATCTTGGGGACCGTCGCAGTCGCCATGGCCTCGACCATGTGCGCGCCCGACCGGATGATGCCGCCCTGCTCGGCCTCCACGCCGACCATGAAGCCGGAGACGTCCTGCACGAACACGAGCGGCACGCGAAGCCGGTTGCACTTCTCGATGAAATACGCGGTCTTCTCGGCACTCTCCGCGTAAATGATGCCGCCGAAGTTCGCCTTGGCGCCGCCGGCACCGCGGATCAACCCGCGCGCGTTCGCAATCACGCCGATCGGCATCCCCTCGATCTTGGCGTCGGCGCAGATCATCTCCGGCGCGATCGCCGATTGGAACTCCGTGATCGATCCGGCGTCGCACACCGAGGCCAGCACCGCGCGCATGTCGTAGGGCATGCGATGGTCGGTCGGGAGCAGGTCGTAGAGGGCGTCAGCGGGGTTCGCAGGGCCGGGGGGCGCATCGGCGGCGGCAGCGCGCAGCACGCCGGCGGGGCGCGCATCGGGCAAGCGCGCCACCATCTCGCGCACCTGACGCAGGCAGTCCGCATCGGACTCGGCGAGATGATGCGCCACCCCGCTGATCGCGGTGTGCGTGACCGCGCCGCCGAGGGTCTCGGCATCCGTCACCTGCCCGGTCGCGCCCTTGACGAGGTTCGGGCCGCCGAGTCCCATGAACGACGAGCCCTTCACCATGAGGATCACGTCGGACAAGGCCGGCAAGTACGCGCCCCCGGCGACGCACTGACCCATGACGGCGGCAATCTGCGGGACGCGGAGATAGCGCCGCATCAGCGAGTTGTAATAGAAGATGCGAGCCGCACCGTACTGCCCCGGGAACACCCCACCCTGATACGGTAGGTTCACGCCGGCGGAGTCCACGAGGTAGATGATTGGTACGCGGGAACGCATCGCGCACTCCTGCGCGCGAAGGATCTTGCCGATCGTCTCCGGCCACCAGCTCCCGGCCTTGACCGTCGCATCGTTCGCGACAATGACGCACTCGCGTCCGGCAACGTACCCGACCGCCGTGATCACGCCCGCGGCCGGCGCCTGGCCGTCGTACCGATCGTGCGCGACGAGCAGCCCCAGCTCGAGCAGCGGGGCGTCGGCGTCGGTCAACTGGGTTACGCGTTCGCGAGCGGTGAGCTTCCCGGCCGCGTGTTGCTTGGCCGCACGGTCCGCACCGCCGCCCTCGCGCAACCGGGCTTCGAGCGCCCGCGACGCCTGGCTAAGGGCCTGAAGGCGCGTCGTCACGCGCCGCTTGGCAGTCCTTGCGGATGCCGCCCGGCGAACCACTCCTTGATGTACGTGACCAACTCGCCGGTCGGCGCTCCGGGGCCAAAGAGCCGGCCGACTCCCATGGCGGCGAGCGCATCCATGTCTTCCTGCGGGATGATCCCGCCGCCGGTGAGGAGCACGTCGTCGCGTCCTTCCGACTTGAGCAGGTCGAGGACGCGCGGGAACAGCGTCATGTGCGCGCCCGACAGGATCGACAGGCCGACGACGTCCACGTCCTCCTGCACGGCCGCGGTCGCGATCATCTCCGGCGTCTGGTGGAGCCCCGTGTAGATCACTTCCATCCCGGCGTCGCGCAGCGCGGCGGCAACGACCTTCGCACCGCGATCGTGGCCATCAAGACCGGGCTTGGCAACAAGCACGCGTATGGGTCGGCTCATGAGTGCCGAAAGCTACGTTCGGGCGCCTAGAAGAACACCGGCTCGCGATATGCGCCGAACTCGGCCTCGAGCGCCGCGCGAATCTCGTACAGGGTGCAATAGCTGCGCGCACAATCGAGGATGAAGGGCACGACGTTCTCGTTGCCCTTCGCCGCGGTCCGCAAGCGCGCCAGCTGCGCTTCGCACTTGGCATTGTCGCGGCTGGCACGCAGCTTTGCGAGCGCCTCGGTCTGCTGCTCCGCCGCCGCCTCGTCAATCTTGAGCAACGGGATCGTCAGCGATTCGTCGGTCACGAACTCGTTGACGCCGATAATGACGCGGCGGTGCTGCTCGATCTCCCACTGTTGGCGAGCGGCGCTCTCAGCGATGCGCCGCTGGAACCAGCCATTCTCCAGGCCGCGCACCACGCCGCCCTGCTCGGCGATCTGCTCGAACAGGCTCTCCGCCTCGCGCTCGAGGTCGTCCGTCAGCTTCTCGATGTAATACGATCCGCCGAGCGGATCGGCGACGTTCGGCACGCCGGTTTCGTACGCGAGGATCTGTTGCGTCCGCAGGGCGACCTGCACGGAATGCTCGGTGGGCAGGGCCAGGGTCTCGTCCATGCTGTTCGTATGCAGCGACTGCGTCCCGCCGAGCGCGGCCGCCATCGCCTGGTACGCCACGCGCACCACGTTGTTCATTGGCTGCTGCGCCGTCAGGGTGACGCCGGCCGTCTGTGAATGGAAGCGCATCATCCACGACTTCGGGTCCTTCGCGCCGTAGCGCTCGCGCATGTGCCGCGCCCAGATGCGCCGCGCCGCACGAAGCTTCGCGATTTCCTCAAAGAAGTCGTTGTGGATGTCCCAGAAGAACGACAGGCGCGGCGCGAACGCGTCCACGGGGAGCCCGCGCGCGATGCCGCGTTCCACGTAGGTGAAGCCGTCGGCCAAGGTGAAGGCCAACTCCTGCGCCGCGGTCGCCCCCGCCTCCCGGATGTGGTAGCCCGAGATCGAGATCGTGTTCCACTGCGGCGCGTGGGTCGCGCCCCACTCGAACATGTCCACGATGAGGCGCAGCGCCGGCTCGATCGGGAAGCACCAGGCGTGCTGCGCCATGTACTCCTTCAGGATGTCGTTCTGCACCGTCCCGCGGAGCTGCTCCGGCCGGACGCCCTGCTTCTCGGCCGCCGCGATGTAGAAGCACCAGAGGATGATCGCCGGCCCGTTGATCGTCATCGAAGTCGAGACTTCGCCCAACGGGATGCTGTCGAAGAGCGCTTCCATGTCGGCCAACGACGTGATCGCGACGCCGCACTTGCCGACTTCGCCCTCCGACCGGGGATGATCCGAGTCGTAGCCCATCAGCGTCGGGAAGTCGAACGCCACCGACAGCCCGGTCGTGCCGTGCTCCAACAGGAACTTGTACCGCTCGTTCGTCTCGCGCGCCGACCCGAACCCCGCGAACTGCCGCATGGTCCACAGGCGGCCGCGATAAGCGGTCGGGTGGATGCCCCGGGTGTACGGATAGGTCCCCGGCACCTCGAGCGCAGCGCCGGCCGAGCCTTCGAGGTCGAGCGGCGTGTAGAGCGGCGCGACTTCGCGGGCCGAGTTCGTGAAGCTCAGGTCCCGTTTCTCGCCGGCGTCGTAGCGCTTGCGCCACGCCGCCACTTCCTGCCGCAGCGCATCGAGTTCGTCCTGCATCGCCGCCAGGGCGGCATCGGCGTCGGATTGGATTCCGGTCATGCACGCTTCCCCGTGATCAGGTCGCCACTTCTCGCCAGCAACGCGTCCGCCACCGCAAACGGCGTCGTAGCTCCGGTCGCAATCGGCTCGACCTGCGCGTCGAGCCACGCATTCGTGGCGCCGTCGAGCCACAAGCGGCGACGCACCCGGTCCTCGACCACGTCCACCACGCGCTGGCGAACCCGAGCGAGTCGCCGCTCCCGCAGCCCACCGTGGGTTTCAAGATAGGCAAAGTGCCGGTCCACCGCCCCAGCGAGCGCGTCCAGGCCATCGCCCGTGGTTCCCGTAGTCAGCAACACGGGGGGCACCCAGGGCCCGCCGGTCTCGAGGGCCTCCGCAGTCGCCTTGCGCGCGGCGCGCGAGGGATTGCCGATGCGCTTGAGGTCCACGCCATGATGCGCGGGTTCCGCGTGGGCCGCGAGTCCGGCCCGGAGCCCGAGCATGGCCTCGATGTCATGCTTGACCCGGTCGGCCCCGGTGCGATCGGCCTTGTTCACGACAAACACGTCAGCGATCTCCATCAGCCCGGCCTTCATCGCCTGGATCGAGTCTCCCGACTCCGGGACCAGCACGACGACGCTCTGGTCGGCCGTCCGGGCGATCTCGAGTTCGCTCTGGCCGACGCCGACGGTCTCGACCAGGATGCGGTCCATCCCGAACGCATCGAACACGTCGCAGAGTTCGCGCGTCGTCGCGGCGAGCCCGCCCAACGATCCCCGCGTCGCCATCGATCGGATGAACACGCCCTCATCGAGCGCGACGGATTCCATGCGCACGCGATCGCCGAGCAGCGCGCCGCCGGTGAACGGTGAGGTCGGGTCCACGGCGACGATCCCGACCCGCAGGCCCGCTTCGCGATAGTGGCGCGCGAGGCGCGTGGTGATCGTGCTCTTGCCCGCGCCAGGCGGCCCGGTCAGCCCGATGCGGCGCGCGCGCCCCGTAGCGGGATGCAGCGCCGCGAGGAGTTCGTCCGTGCCGGCACGCCGGTCTTCGGCCATCGAAAGCGCTCGCGCGAGGGCGGCGCGTTGGCCGGCGCGGAACCGGTCGAGCAGCGGGCGAATATCGGTCATACCGCCGGGGTGGGGTCGTCGTGTTCGTCATGAATATCGCCGACAAGTTCCTCGACGAGATCCTCAAGGGTGACGGCACCGACCACGCGCCCGGCATCGTACACGACGGCCATGTGGCGCTGTTCGCGGAGCAGCCGGCGCATCACCGCTCCGCAGGGTTCGGCGCCGTCGGCACGCGCCACCGGCCGCGGTGCGGCAACGGCGGACGTCGGATCGCCGAGCACGTCGAACGCGTGGACCACCCCGATCACCGCGCCATCGCGCCCCACGATCGGAACGCGGGTGAAGCCTGAGCGCGCGACCACATCCGCCGCCTCGGCGACCGAAAGGGCCGCGGATACCGTCGTCACCTTGGCCCACGGCGTCATGACGGCCCGCACCGCCTTCTCACCGAACTCCGCGACGCCGCTGATGATCTCAGACTCGGCGGCCTGGCCGATTCCCTCCAGCTCGCCTTCGCGGAGCAAGTCCTCGAGCGGGTCGGTCGCCGCCGGAGCCGGTTCCGGGGCGCCGGAAGGAGCCAGCGCGCGCACGGCACGCGCCGCGAAATCCAGCGCCGGACCAAACAGCGCGTCGATCGCACGCAAGAGGGGCGCCAGTGCCGGGACCAGCAGGGTCGCCCAGCGCCGGGCGATTGCGCGTGGCACGACCTGACCGAACACGAGGAGCGCAAGGATGGCGATGCCGAGCGCGGCGAAGATTCGCGGCAGCTCGGCGCGAAACGCGACGACAGATCCGAGCGCGAACGCGAGCGCCGCGATCCCGGTTCCCGCCGCGAGGAAGTAGCGATGCGGTCGCTCCAGCGCGGAGCCCGCGGCCGCGGCATCGGCGACCAACGCGTGCTCCGCCCAGTGGCGCAGCCAGATCCGGCTTACGCTGCGCACGGCCGTCGCCGCCGCGGTCAATACGCCGACCGCAACCGCGAACAGCAGCGTGATGGTCAGCGTCGTCATGCCGGCGACTCGCTTGCCACGCGTTCGATGCCCACGCGAAGGATGCGCCGGCCTACGACGCGATCGACGACCAGGCGCCGCGACGCCACCACGGTGGAGTCGCCCGCACGTGGCGTCCCGCCCACTGCAGAGTAGAGCAACCCGCCGACGGTATCCACGCCGTCCACCGCGAGTTCGGCCCCCGTGATCTCGCTGAGTTCCTCGAGCGTCAGCCGGGCGCTCACGGACAGACGCTGCGCCTCCTGCCGAACATCGGGTTCCTCGATGTCGTGCTCGTCGCGGATATCGCCCACGATGACTTCCAGCGCATCCTCGAGCGTCACGATCCCGGCCATCCCTCCGTACTCGTCAGCGACTACCGCCAGGTGCCGCCTCGACGCCTTGAAGTCGCGCAGCTGCGCGTCAACCGACTTCGTCGCCGGGATGAACTGCGCGGTCCCCACGAGCGAAGCCCACCCCCCGGGCGGCTCGGCGCCCGCCAGCACCGGCGCCACGAGGTCCTTGGCGTGCAGCACCCCGACGACGCTGTCGAGCGAGCCGTCGTACACGATGTAGCGTGCGTGCCGGGAGGCGCGCACCGCCGACAAGACCTCATCCCAGGTCGAGTCGCGCGCCACGCCGACCACATCCACTCGAGGGACCATGATGTCGCCCACCGCCGTGTCCGAGAGCGAAAACACGCCTCGGACGAGCTGGGCATCATCCTGCGACTCGGCCACCTCGGCCTCGACGACATCGCGGAACTGCTCGATCGTGGACTCCCGCTCGGCGTCGCGATCGGAGCGCGGGGGGATCAGGGCTTCCATCGTGCGATCAGCCAGCATGCCAACGGCTACCACCGGACGCATCAGGTTTTCCACGGCGGTGATGCCAACCACGTGTCGCGCCACGCCCTTGATGCCGGCCAGGTCACCAGCGGCCCGGGCGGCGCTTTCGGCGAGCACGACCGTCACGACGCCGACGGCGACCACCAGCACGGGGAGCCACACGCCGCCAATGCGCGAACTCAGCACCGCGGTCGCCGCGCATGCACCGGCCAGCAGCTGTGCCAGGATCCGCGCGAACGCGAGCGCGCGGTGCGCGTGTTCCCGCCGGTCGAGGATTGCCGCGGACTCGGCAGTCGGCGCCCGCTCGTCATCATCCACCGAGACGATGGCGCCGTCCGCGAACGCACAGTAGGCAGCCGCCGCCGTCGCCAGGAGCGCGAGGAACGCGAGGAGCAGGGTCATGCGCGGCGAGCCGCCTCAGCGGACACCAAGCGCTCGACCAGCGCCTCCTGCCGACGCCACATCTTCGACCGCACGCGCGACAGTCCTTCGGGATGGTCGTATCCCAGCACATGCAGCACGCCATGAATCACGAGTCGAAGCACTTCGGTGGTCGCCGACACCTGCAGGCGCGCCGCGTTGCGCCGCGCGACACCCGGCGCGATGTACACATCGCCGGCCGTCCCCAAGGGATCCTCAAGCGCAAACGCGATCACGTCGGTCACGCGCCGCTTGTGGAACCACCTGAAGTTCATCCGCGCGATGTCCGCGTCGCCGACGAACGTGATGGACAGGCGCGCGAGTCGGGTCCGTTCGGCCGCGAGTAC
Source organism: Gemmatimonadota bacterium (assembly GCA_016874035.1). Lineage (GTDB taxonomy): Bacteria > Gemmatimonadota > Gemmatimonadetes > Gemmatimonadales > Gemmatimonadaceae > Fen-1231. The sequence goes on along the minus strand of VGVM01000017.1, from coordinate 31,952 downwards.
GCCGGCCGCGACGCGCGCAACCGCCTTGCCCGACGGCGCCCAGTCCACCCCCACGCGCGCAATGCTCAGGTCCAGCGCGCGCCCGCGCCGCGCGCTCACGCCTGGGGCGCGGCGTCTTCGGCCGCGTAGGCCTTTACGATCTCGCGAACAATGCGATGGCGGATCACGTCGCCGTCCGACAGGTAATGAAACGCGATGCCGTCAATGCCGGGAAGGATGCGCTCGATCTGGAAGAGCCCGCTGTCGTCGCGCCGCGGGAGGTCCACCTGGGTCTTGTCGCCGGTGATCACGGCGCGCGAGTTCACGCCGAGCCGCGTGAGGAACATCTTCATCTGGGCGCAGGTCGCGTTCTGCGCCTCGTCAAGGATCACGAACGCATCGGCGAGCGTGCGCCCGCGCATGTAGGCCAGCGGGGCGATCTCGATCACGCGGGTCTCGACCGCCTTGAGCACGCGCTCGGGCGGCATCATGTCCTCGAGCGCGTCGTACAGCGGCCGCAAGTACGGATCCACCTTTGCCTGCATGTCGCCCGGCAGGAAGCCGAGCGATTCCCCGGCCTCGACCGCGGGGCGTGCAAGGACGATCCGTCGCACGCGCTTGCGCAACAGGGCGTCCACCGCGGCGGCCACCGCGAGATAGGTCTTGCCGGTGCCCGCGGGCCCAATGCCCACCACGATGTCGCTGTCGAAGATCGCCTGCAGGTACGCGGCCTGACCGCTCGTCTTCGGCTGGACGATCCGCCGCACCCCGGGGAGCACGATGCGCGGCGCGCCGCCGGGGTCGCCGCCGTTCTCGAGGGACATCCGGACGATGTCATCGGGCTCGAGCACTTCGCGGCGCTTGGCGGCATCCACCATGCGCTGCGTGAGGGCCGTCGCGCGTTCGACCGCGGCCGCCGTGCCGGCGAGCACCACCGCGTCGCCGCGCAGCGTCGCGCGAACGCCGGTCACCTTCTGCAGCTCATTCAGGTTGGCATCGGCAGCACCCGTGAGCATGAGCAGGTCCGCCCCCTCGGTGCTCACGCGCGCCGTGACGCCGTCCACGACAACGGTTCCCCCGTTCGTGCCTACGCCGTTCGCCATCAGTTGGCCCGCAGGCCGAGGTGCAGGTCCGCCAGGTCCTCGGGCGGCACCTGTGTCGGCGCGTCCTCAAACAGCGCGCGCGCCGCCGTGGTCTTGGGGAACGCGATCACGTCCCGAAGCGATGTCGCACCGGCGAGCAGCATCGCGATCCGGTCCACGCCGAAGGCGATGCCGCCGTGCGGTGGCGCACCGGCGCGAAGCGCCTCGAGCAGGAACCCGAAACGCCTCTCCTGCTCGGCCTTCTCGCCGATCCCGAGCAGCGCGAACATGCGGGACTGCACGGCGGGGTCGTGCGTACGAATGCTGCCGCCGCCGAGTTCGAGTCCGTTCAGGACGACGTCGTACGCGTTCGCGCGCCAGCGATCCGGCGCGTCCGGAAACGCCGTCATGTCGTCCACCTGCGGGGAGGTGAACGGATGATGCACCGCCGCGAGCGCGCCGGACTCAGGGTCGCGATCGAACATGGGGAAGTCGGTCACGATCAGGAATCGCTGTTCGCCCTCCGGAATCAACCCGAGCCGCTGCGCGCACTCCTGGCGAACGCGGTCGAGTGCCGGGCTGGATACACGGTCGGCGCCGGCCACGAACAGGGCCAGCGCGCCCTCGGCGATCGGCTGGGCGCCGCCGATGAACGGGTCGGAACCCTCGAAAAACTTCGCCAGCGGACCGTCGAGCTTCCCGTCCACACGACGGACGCGGAGCAACCCGGCGGCGCCCGCGCTCTTTGCCAGTGCCTCGATCTCGTCCACCTGCTTGCGGCTCCACGCCGCGCCGCCCGGCACGACGATGCCGCGAACCCGTCCGCCGGCCGCAATCGCCGCGGTCGCGATGCCGAACGACGTGCCGCGGAAGGCCTCGGTGTGATCCGCAATCTCGAGACCGTACCTCAGGTCGGGCCGGTCGCAGCCAAATCGCTCCATCGCGTCGCGATACGTCATGCGAGGGAACGGCGTCGTGACGTCATGCCCGGCCGTGCGCCAGAGCGCGGCGACCAGCTGCTCCGCCAGGGCGAGGATGTCGTCCTGCGAGACGAACGACGCCTCGATATCAATCTGCGTGAACTCCGGCTGGCGGTCTGCGCGGAGGTCCTCGTCACGAAAACAGCGCGCGATCTGGAAGTACCGGTCGAGGCCGCAGGTCATGAACAGCTGCTTGTAGATCTGCGGCGACTGCGGTAACGCGTAGAACTCACCGGGATGCACGCGGCTCGGCACGAGGTAGTCGCGCGCGCCCTCGGGCGTCGGCTTGGTAAGGATCGGTGTCTCGATCTCCAGGAACCCGCGCTCACTAAGGAATGCGCGCGTCGCCTGCATGAGGCGATGGCGAAGCACGAGGTTCGCCTGAAGGTCCGCCCGGCGCAGGTCGAGGTAGCGATGACGGAGGCGCAGTTCCTCGGCCGCGAGCTTTTCGCCGCGGCCCCGCGCAACCGGGATGGCGGGTGTCGTCGCCGGGCCGACCACGCGAATCGCCGTCGCCCGGACTTCAACATCGCCCGTGCCCATTTCCGGGTTGCGTGTGCCCTCGGCGCGCGCCACCACTGTGCCTTCCACGACCACGACGCTTTCGACGCCGACGGCTGCCGCTGCGGCGATCGCCTCAGCGGACGCCCAATCGGTCCCGAACGACACCTGCACGATTCCGTCAATGTCGCGAAGGTCCACAAACACGATGCCACCAAGGTTCCTGGAGCGGTGCACCCATCCACCCAGCACCACTGGCGTTCCAATGTCGGCGGCGCGCAGCGCACCGGCGCGATGCGTGCGCCACGAGGTGGCGAACGACCCGGGACTCATCGTCATGTGACGTTCAGCTGGCTGGCGTTGATCCATCGGCGCGCGAGCAGGCCGAGTCCGGCGCCGGCAACGTCGGCGACCCAATCGGCGAACTCACCAGAGCGCCCGGGGATGAACATCTGGTGTACTTCGTCTAGCGCGGCCCACGCCGCCATGGCGGCCGCCACGATTGCTACCGTCCGCAGCGAGGGCCTCCCGGGCTCGAGTGCACGCGCCACGAGGAATGCAAACACGGCGAACATGGCAAGATGGCCGAGCTTGTCGGAACCTTGCGGTCCGACCGACGGCAGGCGTGGCCAACTTGTCAACGTCTCGATCAGCACAGCCCACAGCCCGGGCGCGATCCAACGTGAACGATTGGGCGCGCTCATGTGCGCCGGCTGCGAGTGTTGTACAGTCGTTTGTGCTCCGATAGCCCGCGCGCGGCCCGGGACCGTGGCCGCTCAGGACAACGCGGGAGACGAGTGCTAAATATATGGGCCGCACGAAGTTGACCACCATGAACGACCCCCGACCGAATCTTGCCTCAAGCCCGTAAGTCGTTACACAGCAAGGTTTTCACGCTCGCCCTGCTCTCGGGGCAGGCCGCGTTCGCCCAAGCCGGTCAGGCGCCGGCGCGTGACCTGCTGACCTACCCGCTCGGCCTGATTGGCGAGTCCGCCGCGCTGCCCACAACGCCGGCGGGCGCGTTTTGGAACCCATCCGCGCTCGTTGCTACCGGCGAGAGTGCGGCAAAACACCCCAGCGGGCTCTCAGGCGCCATGCTGAGCACGCCTTCCGATATCGGACTGCGCGCCACGACGTTCGGCGCGACAGGCGCGTTTCGGAACTACGCATGGACACTGAGCCTGGCGCATGTCACGGTGCCGGGGATCGCGCGAACCGAGAGCGACCCGCTCACGGTGCAAGCGAATGTGCCCTATTACTCGACGCTGGCGTCGGCGGCACTTGCGCGGCGTGTACAGCGCGCCGCCTTCAGCGTGGCCATCCGGACCCGGCGCGGCGCGATTGACGAAGTCGCCCGGACAACCGGCGCGCTCGACGCGGGCGTGACGGTGTCGGGGCTGACGCGTGCGGACATCCGCTTCGCGGCCTCCACGCTGATGGGCCTGGCGTTTGGCGAAAGCGATCGCCCGGGCGTGAACGCCGCCGCGGATGCGCGCCTGTACGCACGAGACAGCGTGACGGCCGTCCGTGCCGGGGCGGCGGTGGTCGCCACCGAGGCGGGACCGACGGAGCGTTACCTCTTCGCATCGGCACGTGCCGGCGCCTGGGAGTTTCGTGGCGGCCCGGTATCAACGCACGCGTATGGCGCGTCGAACGTGCGCAGCCGGGCCGCGCTGGTCGTGCGGCACAAGGCCTTCACCGCGGGCGTCGTCCGTGAGGGCGGGCCGGGCGGGCTTCCCCCGTCGTACCAGTTTGTGGTGAGCTCGAGCCGCTGATGACGCCGGTCACGCGCATACTAGACCTGGTCCCCGAGGACGCGGAGCACACGCTCCGCAATTTCGCGGTGTCGGTCGGCGAAGCGCCGTACCGCGGATCACAAGCGGCGCGCCACCTTTGGCAGTCGCCCGCGCGCTCGTTCGCCGATATGTCGGACCTGCCGGCGAGCTTGCGCGAGCGGCTCGCCGAACGCTTTTCGCTCGACCGGCTCGAACTCGTGGATGAGCGCCGCTCGACCGACGGCACCCGGAAGTTCCTCTTCCGGCTGGGCGACGGACAGCAAATCGAGACCGTTGCGATACCCGAGCGGGAGCGCATGACGCTGTGCATTTCGTCGCAGGCGGGGTGCGCGCTGCAATGTGCGTTCTGCGCCACTGGTGCGATGGGATTTGCGCGGAACCTCAACGCCTTCGAGATCGCCGGCCAGGTCCGCGAGCTGAGTTTCGTCGAGCCGGCGATCAAGCCGACGAACATCGTGTTCATGGGAATGGGCGAGCCGCTGATGAACTGGCCCGCCGTTGATGCCGCGCTCTCCATCCTCAACTCGCCGAAGGGCTTCGGGATCGGCGCGCGGCGCATCACGCTGTCCACGGTGGGATGGCTCCCGGGCATCGAATCGCTCGCCGCTCGCAAGGAGCAGTTCCGCCTGGCGATTTCGGTACACGCGCCGAGCGATGCGCTGCGCGCCACGCTGATGCCGGTCAACACCAAGTTTCCGCTCGCGGACGTGATCGCCGCCGCGGCGCGGTTCGACCGGCGTGTCACCTTCGAGTACGTGATGCTGGGCGGGGTGAACGACCAGGAAGCGCACGCGCGCGAACTCGCCGCGTTGGCGCGCGGCTGCGGGGCGTTCGTGAACCTGATTCCGTTGCACCCGGGCGGGGCGATGGGCTTCACGCCGTCGGCGGCGGCCCAGATTGACCGATTCGCCCGCGTGCTGCGCGCGGCGAAAGTCGAAGTCGCGGTGCGGCGAAGCCGCGGCCTGGATATCGCGGCCGCGTGCGGCCAGTTACGGACGGAACGGCTCGCGCGGAGGGCGCCAGCTACGACCGACGTAGATCGTCAGGTCCACGAAACGGCCTGAGTCGGCAATCGCGTCCGACCTCGCTGGTGCGACGACACGGGACGCCCACGCGGCCCAATCCGCGTGCCCGGAGCGATCCCGGACGAACGACGAATCGAGTCGGAGCGACGTGTTCCCGAAATACACGACGTCGAACCCCGCGTCCCGCAGCACCGCAGCCGCCGTGCGCGCGAGCCCGCGGGTGTCCGTCGCGTTGAACACTTCCACCTGAACCCGGACGCTCTCCGGCACGATTCGCGCGGCCGCGGCACGCCGGGCCGCCTCGCCCGCACCGTCGGCGCCCGAGGCGCGATCCGACCATCGGCGCACGACCCAGACGCCGGCGACAGCAACCAGCGATAGGAGGAATACGAGCACGAGCGCGCGCGCGGCGCGCCGCCGGCTCAGCGGACGCTGTTCCAGAGCTCGACCGTTTGCGAAAAGATCCCCTTCCCTTCGCGGAGCGTCCATTCGAGTCGCATGCGCACGACCTGACGGAATACGGCGTCGAAGTCATGCGGCAGCAGGTCCGCAAGGAACGCGCGGTCCTGCGCCATGAAGCTGCGGCCGGGCTCGAGGAAATCCGCCATGAACAGCGCGCGGCCGGTGCGATCCCACAGGGGGCTCCCGACCGTGTGCCAACGCACCGCCGCGAGCACGCCCGGGCGGCGCTCGCCCTGCTCCTCCAGACGCGTGGCCGCGGCCGGGCCATGCAGCACACCCAGCGGAAGCGCCGGATCGGTCACGATCGCGCGCAAGGTGGCCTCCGGCGCGTCGCGCAACGCGTCGTGCCACCGGCCGGCGTCATGCCAGGCGCGCGCCTCGTCGGCCGACACCTGCATCTCGGCCGCCCAGCGGTCGAGCAGCGTCGTCACCCGCTCGATGTGCGCGCGCCGGCGGTCGGACACGACCGCCCAGGCCGGCAACTCGACGGCGGTCATGCCGCGGCCACCGCCCGGTCCATGGCCGCACGCATCGCCGCGACGAGCGCCACCGCTTCGTCCACGCTCCGCCCGGCGGCCTGCACGAGTGCGCTGCCGACCACGACGCCATCGGCGTGACGCGCGACTTCCGCGGCCTGCGCCGGCGTCGAGATGCCGAACCCGACGCACACGGGCAAGGCGCACGCGCTCCGCAGCCGACGTACCGCCGCACCGACGTCCGCGGGAACATCCGCGCGCGCGCCCGTCACGCCCAACCGGCTGATCAAGTACACGAAGCCGCTCCCGTGCCTTCCAATGATCGCCATACGGTCGTCGGGCGTCGTCGGGGCAACGAGGCGCACAAAATCGAGCGGGCCACCCGAAATCCGACGCTCTCGCTCGGCGTCCGCCCCAACCGGCAGGTCCGTGACCAACACCCCGGAAAATCCCGCGTCGCGCGCGCGGTCCAGCGCATCGGACCCGGCCGCCAGCAGCGGATTCAGGTACGTGAACAGGACGAGCGGCACGCCGGGCCGCGCGCGCGATGCGAGGGCGAGTGTACCGTCGAAGGTCATCCCTGCCGCCAGCGCGGCAAACGAGCTCGACTGAATCGTGGGGCCATCGGCCACGGGATCGCTGAACGGCACGCCGACCTCGATGACGTCGGCGCCGGCGCCGGCAATCCCGCGGATCAGCGCCTCGCTCTGCACCGGCGAAGGATGGCCGGCGGTCACGTAGCAGACGAGCGCGCGCCGCCCTTCCGCGCGGAGCGCGGCGAACCGCTCGGCCAGCATCAGAGGAAGTAGTCGCCCACGCGGATCCCGTAACGCTCGGGGTCCGCCGTCTTGATGATGCTGCGGGCGAACTGCCCCGCGGCGTCACGATCCGCGAGGTTCACCAGGTCTCCCGGGTGCTTCACGTTGCCGAGGTCATCGCTGACGATCAGCACCATCGGTCGGCTGATGAACGCGGCGTCGGGATTCACGGAGTGCACGATCGCGAGCTCGAACGTGTCGAGCACGACGAACGTGCCGACAGGGTAGATGCCGAGCATGCTGATGAACGCCTTGACGACGATCGGATCCTGCCCGCGCCGCGGGTTGTCGCGCAGTTCCGCGAGCACGTCGGCGGGATTCATCGGCACGGATTGATACGAGCGCCTCGAAGTCGCCGCATCGAAACCATCGGCGCAGGCCACGATACGGCTGTAGAATCCGATCGACTGCGTGCGCATCGAACGGGGATACCCCGTGACGTCGCGCTTCATGTGATGCTCGTAGGCCACGCGCATCGCGCGATACGGGAACTCGGTCGCCTCCTTCAGCTGGAAGAGCGCCAGCACACCCATCCACGGGTGCGCCGCGACCATGCGCCACTCGTTCTCGTCGAGCTGCCCGGCCTTGTTGATGATCTCCGACGGGACGCGCGACTTGCCGATGTCGTGGAACAGGGCGGCCAGGCCGAGGTCATAGAGCTGGACCCGGGCGAGGCCAAGGCGGCGACCGAGCGCGACGGAGAAGATGCAGACGTTCACCGAATGCGTGAACGTGTAGTCGTCGTAGTCGCGGATCGTCGTGAGCCCGACCAGCGAGGCCTCGTCCGACAAGATCTGGTCCACGATGCCCTGCACCACGCGCTTGACCTTCTTGAGGTTCGGGCTCTGCCCCATCCGCATCGAGTTCATCACTTCCTTCGTTGCGGCCACGCTCTTCGAGTACGTCTGCTTCGCGACCTCCTTCGACTCCGAGCGGTGCTTCTGGTCGTCTTCGGATTCGACCGGCGGCGCGATCTCGAAGGCGGTGACGTGCGTCGACTGAAACCGCCCGCGCAGCATCTCGAACCGCGCGGCCGGCGAGTCCCCGACGGGTTTCAGCAGGAACGAGATGAACACCGTCCAATCGCGCGGCTCGGTCCGGGTCAGCACCTTCAGTTCGCCGACGCCCGACTCGCGGAAGTGGTTGAGCACGCGAGTGAAGGTCGCGTAGTTGTCGAAGTCGAGTCGCAGGCGGGTCGAGTTCACGAAGATGAACTCGCCGGCGACACGGAACTCGAGGTCGCCCTCGACAAGCCGCAGCTCGTCCGATACACGCACGAGGTCCGCGATTGCGGACTGCACGACCGCGTTCTCGGGCGGGTACAGCTGCAGGTTCTTGAGCGCGCCGTGCAGCGCGAGGATCAGGTTGCGCCCGGCGTCGCGTACGAACGCTTCGCCCCCGGCGCTCAACTGCGACGACGTGAACCGCTGCGTCGGACGCACGACGCTCATTCGCGGCCTCCCCGCAACGCGCGCGAGACGGCCGTGCGCACCACGACGTCCTTTTCGCCGGCCGATTTCTGCAGCGCTTCCTGCACCTTCGGCGTGCCGATGCGCCCGAGGGCAACGGCAGCGCAGGCCCGGAGTTCCGGGTCTTCCTTTCGGGCGAACAACCCGCCCTTGCCGTTCAGCAACTCGTCGAGGTACGGGACTCCGCTGTCCCCGCAGAGCTGTCCGTTCAGCTCGAAGAGTGCGAGCCGCTCCGTGCGATCGGCATCCTTGATGTCCTTCGACTTCACGATCGCGCCCACGCGTGTGAGCGCCGGCTTGTGCGTACGGGCGCTCAGCGCCTTGATCGCGGCCACTCGCACGTCACGATCGAGGTCCTCCAGCGCCTTCTCGAGCGCCTGCATGGCACCGGCCGTGCCGATCTCCACCAGCGCGCCGACCGCGGCGATCCGCAGGTCCCGATACGGTTCATTCAGCAGCTTGCCGAGCGCCACGACCGCCGCGGGCGTCTTCAGGGCGCCGGCCCGTCGCACGGCTTCCATCGCCACGGCCCCCTCCGCCGACGTGATCAACTTGACCACCTCGCCGGTATGCGAGACCGCCAGCCGGTCCGCCGCTTTCTCGAGCAAGGGCTTCAGCTTCGCATTGGTGGACCTGGCAATCCACGCGAAGATCGTGCCCAGCGCCGTCGGCCGGAGCTGCACGAACAACTGCTCCAGGTCTGCCGCCGGCGGCAAGGCCGGCGAGTCGTCCATCGCGCCCAGCAGTTCCGCGAGCACCTTCGGATCGCTCAGCCGATCGGAGAGCCCCTTCACCCGGTCGCGCAATTCCTGGTCGAGCTCCTTCGCCCGTTCCGCCGCGACACCGGCTTCGCGAATCAGGTACGCGACGTTTGCAAACTGCCCGCCGGACAGCAGGTGGATCGTCAGCGTGTCGAGCTTCTCGACCGCTTCCTTCCGCACGAGCGCGTCGGCCTGAAGCTCATAGATGTCGAGCAGCATATCGAGTGTCCGCTTGCGAAGGTCGGCTCCATATTCGCTGTTCAGCTCCTGGCGGAGGTAGCGGACTTCGGCATCGTCGAGGAAATAGAGCGTTGAGTCGAAGTCGTCCATGCTGACGACGCCCGCGGGTCGTTCCTTGACCTCCGCGGCGCCGGACCCGCCCGCCTTGCCTTCGGCCGACGCGTCCGCCTGCGCGGCCTCGACCGCCATGCGCGGATCCTCGACCACCTCGCCCGGCATCACGGGCCACTTGCCCGGTTGCGCGCTCGAGTCGATCGGTGCGCCCTCAGTGGCGAGCTCGACATACTTGTAGCTGAGGTGCTGGAACTCCTGTTCCCAGAGGATCGTCAGGAGGTCGTCGTCGTTCGCCGTGGCGCGGCGCACCCTCGGAATCACCGCGAGAAACTTCTCGATCTCCTCGCGCTCGAATCCGGGCGTGAGCGTCAGTTCGCGCAGGCCGTCCTTGTAAAGCGTCCACGGAAGCGAGTCGCTTGTCTGCCCTTCCTGCACATGCACGGGCACGCCGCTCCATGTGAACTGCAGGTCGGAGACCTGCAATACGAGCGCGTCGGTTTCCGCCCACAGCGGCGTGAACGCCGCGCGGGCCATTTCGAGCGAACGCGCGTACGTCGGATTGTTGCGGTCGCCCTCGTACAGCTGGTGCGCCTTGACGGTCTTGTCGAGCTGGCGCAGCACGCCCTCCACGACCGCCGGATCGAACGGCGGCGGCGGCGCCTCGTCAGGCGCGTCGGCGGGCTCGGTGACGGGCGGATTTGTCACGAGCGAAACGTATGCGATTGCGCGACCTGCGCCACGTCCTTGTCGCCGCGGCCGCTGACGCAGAGCAGGACGACATGCTCCGGCGCCCAGCGGCCGGCGTTGGCAAGCATCCAGCCGACTGCATGAGCCGTTTCCAGCGCGGGGATGATGCCTTCCAGGCGGCTCATCTTCGCGAACGCATCGAGAGCGTCGGAATCCGTGCACGACACGTAGGTCGCCCGGCCGGAGTCGTGCAAATACGCATGCTCGGGTCCGACGCCCGGATAATCCAGGCCGGCCGAGATCGAATGCGCGGGATGCACCTGCCCGGCCGCGTCCTGCAGGAGGTAACTGAGCGCTCCGTGCAGCACGCCTGGACGCCCCGCCGCAAGCGACGCCGAATGTTCGGCCGTGTGCAGCCCCTTGCCCGCGGCCTCGACGCCGATGAGTTCGACCTCCCGGTCTCCGACGAACGCATGGAAGATCCCGATCGCATTGGACCCACCGCCCACGCAGGCGACGACCGACTGCGGCAATACGCCCGTGCGTTCCAGCACCTGCGCCCGCGCCTCGCGGCCGATGATGGCCTGGAAGTCGCGCACCATGCGCGGGTACGGCGCCGGCCCCACCACCGAGCCGATGATGTAGTGGCTGCTGTCGCAACTCCCCACCCAATCGCGAATCGCTTCGCTGGTCGCGTCCTTCAGTGTCCGCGTCCCCGACGTCACGGGAATGACGGTGCCACCCATCAAGCGCATGCGGAAGACATTCAGCGCCTGCCGACGCATGTCTTCCTCGCCCATGTACACGACACACTCGAGCCCGAGCCGCGCGCACGCCGTGGCCGTCGCGACGCCGTGTTGTCCCGCACCCGTCTCGGCGATGATCCGCCGCTTGCCCATGCGCTTCGCCAACAGGGCCTGCGCGAGCGCGTTGTTGATCTTGTGCGCACCGGTGTGGTTCAGGTCTTCGCGCTTGAGCACGACACGAGCGCCGATCACTTTCGAGAGGTTCGGCGCATCGGTCAGCTTTGATGGCCGACCCGCGTACTCGCCGAGCAACTGGTCGAGGGTCGCCTGGAACCCACGGTCCGCGACCGCCGACGCGTACGCACGCTCCAGCTGTTCGAGCGCCGGGATCAAGGTCTCCGGCACGTACTGGCCACCATACGGCCCGAACCGTCGTTCCGCCTCACCAGGCGCCGGCGCAGCGACGCGATCGCTCATGACCGCGCCCGCGTCGCGGTACGAACGGCGTCCGCGAAGGCACGCATGCGTGCAGGGTCCTTGATGCCAGGCGACGATTCCACGCCTGATGATACATCCACGACATCGGGGTTGAGCAGCGCGATCGCCTCGCCCACGGCGTCGGGCGTCAGGCCACCGGCCAGGACCATCTTGCGCGGGCGATGGCGTTCGATGACATCCGCGAGCGTGGCCCACGGCAGCTGGATGCCCGAGCCACCAAGCCCGCTCGGCGCTCGCGCATCGAGCACCACCGCGTCGGCGGCCTGCGCCAGCGCATCGAATCTCTCCGGCAAGGCCGCGGAGGCAAGCCGGACCACCGCCCAGACCTGTGGGGCGCCGGCGCTGCGAGCCCGTGCGACGTCCGCCGGCTGCGGGTCCGCGTGCAGCTGGGCGACGTCGAGCCCCCCCGCGGCGATCACGTCGGCGATCCGGGAGGCAAAGTCGGCGCCGAACACACCGACCCTTTCGCACGTCGCCCCGACCTCCGAGAAGATCCGTGCGGCGGCAGCGTCCGACTGGTTGCGCGGACCGCCCGCAAACACCACGCCGGCATAGCGCGCACCGAGTGCCGCCGCGAGCCGCGCGTCGCGCGGGCGTGTCAGCCCGCAGAACTTGACCGCCACCGGGTCAACCATGGCCGCCCCGCATCAGCGGCGCCGACGCCTCGGCACCGCCGCCAGAGCGGCCACGGCGGCCCGGGGGTCCTGGGCAAGCGACAGCGCCGATCCGACCAACACGGCGTCCGCTCCGCACTCCGCCGCACGTTCGACGTCGGCGCGGGACCGAATTCCGCTCTCGAACACGGCGATGCGGTCCGCAGGAACCAGTGGCACCAACCGCTCGGCGACCTCGGGGATCACCGCCAGGGTTTCGAGATCGCGCGTGTTCACGCCGATCACCGCGTGCGAAATCGCCAAGGCCGCGTCCAGCTCTTGGGCTGTACGAACCTCGGCGAGCACGCCGAGCCCGCGCGCGTGCGCCGCGGCGCCGAGTGCGTGCAGCCGCGCCGGCGGCAGCGCGCGAGCGATCAAGAGGACGGCCGCGGCTCCAGCGGCGACCGCCTCGTCAAGCTGCAGCTCCGCTACGATGAAATCCTTGCGCAACGCGGGTGCGGCCGTGGCGTGCGCCACCGCCGCGAGGTCCGCGAGATCGCCGCCGAAGCGTTCCGGCTCGGTGAGGACCGACACCGCTGCCGCGCCGCCGGTCACGTATTCGCGCGCCCGCGCCGGCGCATCGATCGCGTCATTCAGGCCGCCGGCGCTCGGGCTGCGGCGCTTGATCTCCGCAATCACCGCGATCCCTTCCGCCTGCCTGAGCGCGCGCGCGAACCGACCGGCTCGCACTGCAGGATCCGCGTCCGCCCCGTGAGGTCGTGCGGGCAGCGCGGCCGTCGCACCCGCGCGCCCCACCGACGGTGCATCCCCGCCCTGGGCAGCCGCTACCCGGCGCTCCGCGCCGGCGATGAGCTCCGCCAACACGCCAACCGGGGGCGTCCACCCGCTCCCCCCTTGAGGTTCGGTCGTTGTTCGGATACTGTTACTTCGGGTCATATTCGGTAGTCTACTCGCTGGCTGGGCTCGCTCGCCGCCGTCGAGTCGGCTACGACCACAATCCACAGGCCCCTCAAATGCCGCTGACGCGTCGCCAACATCAGATCCTCGACTACCTCAACAGCTATACGGCAGAGCACGGTTACGCGCCGAGTTTCGAGGAGATCGCCGAGCACTTCAACTATAACTCGCTGGCCACGGTGCACGAGCACCTCACGAACATCGAGCGCAAGGGCTACATCAAGCGCTCGTACAACGAGAGCCGGGCCATCGAGATCCTCCCGTCGGATCTCGTCTCGAAGGCGGTGGAGCTCCCACTGCTGGGTGCGGTCGCCGCTGGTATGCCGATCGAGGCCGCGACAAGCGACGAAACGGTTTCGGTGCCGGAGGACTTCGTCAGGCGCGCGGGCAACCATTACGTGCTCCGTGTGCGCGGCCAGTCCATGATCGAGGATTCCATTGCCGACGGCGACCTCGTCGTCGTGCACGACCGGCCGGCGGCCGACAACGGTGAGATGGTCATCGCCATGATCGACGGCGCGTCGGCCACGGTGAAGCGCTATTACCGCGAACGGGACGGGCGGATCCGCCTGCAGCCGGCCAACGAGCAGATGGCGCCGATCTACGTGCGCGAAGACCAGATGCAGGTGCGCGGAATCGTGGTCGGCGTGCTCCGCCGCTACTAGGGAGCAGCCGCCGCCGCGCGGGTCGTGGATACGAGCGACTCGAGCGCCTGACGCGCGCGGCCCGTTCGCACACTTTCGCGCGCCCGCACGATACCGCCGGCGAGGTCCGGGGCGAGCCCCGCGACGTACACCGCCGCTCCGGCATTCAGCAGCACGGCGTTTTCGGCGCCGCCGGGATGATTACCCGCGAGGATTCGGTGAACCAGATCGGCGTTTTCCTTCGGCATCCCGCCGGCCAACTCCGCAGGGGACCCGGCCGCGACGCCAAGGGCGACCGGGTCGGCCACCCATTTCGTTTGCATGCCGTCGCGCACTTCAATCACGTGCGTGGGCCCGAGCGGGGAGAACTCATCCATCCCGGGCTCACCGTACACCACGAGGGCGTGGGCGGTACCCAACCGCTGTAACGCCCCCGCCATCAGCTCCGCCCGGCGGGGGTCTGACACGCCGACGACCTGACGCGCCGCCCGGGCAGGATTGGCGAGCGGGCCGACATAGTTCATCAGCGTCTCGATCCCGAGCTCGCGGCGGACCGGGCCGACGTGCCGCATGGCCGGGTGCATCGCCGGGGCGAACATGAACACCATGCCGGCCGCCTGAAGCGTCCCCGCGAACGCGCGCGGTGGAATCTCGAGCGAAACGCCCAGGGCTTCGAGGACGTCGGCGCTGCCGCACTTCGTCGTGAACGAGCGGTTGCCGTGCTTGGCCACCCGGACGCCGGCGCCCGCGGCGACGAACGCGGCTGCGGTCGAGATATTGAACGTCTGGACCGCACCGCCGCCGGTCCCGCAGGTATCCACGAGCGTGCCGGGCTCGGGGAGTTCCACGGCGCTCATCGCGGCGCGAAGCGCGGCCGCGGCACCCGCCACTTCATCGGCGCTCTCGCCCTTGACCCGGAGGGCCGCGAGGAGCGCCGCGACCAGGACCGGCGTCCCGTCGCCCGCCATCACCTGGGAGAACGCGGCCGTGGTCTCGTCGAAGCTCAGCGATTCGCTGCGCACCACCCGGCGGATAGCCGCATGCAGCGGGCTATCGGCCATCGATTGCACCAATCAGGCGCCGCGCGAGCGAGGCCTCGTGCGCGACCAGGGAAATGACCAGCCCCAGCAATCGGACCCGCTCCACGTCTTCCTCGACGAACAGGCCGCGCTGGGCACGATTCGCGAGGTTCACCACGCCGATCAACTCGCCCCGGATGATCAGGGGAAAGCTGATAAACGAGCCGGTCGTGAGATACGAATCGCCGAGCAGCGGTGCCGCGGCCTGCTCGGAATCCACCATGAGCAGGGGCTCGCGCGACTTGGCGACCCGTCCGGCGACCCCTTCGCCGATCCAGATGCGCGAGCCGCGCGTGACGTGCGGCGCCAAGCCACGGAACGTCGCGAGATAGAGCTGTTCCGGGTTGTCGGGCACCACCAGGAACAGCGAGCAGCGCAGCGCCTGCAGGTCGTCGCCAACCAGCGCGAGGAGGCCGTCCGCAAGTTCCATCGGCTCGGCGGTGGTCGTGGCAAGCGAGAGCAGGCGGTCGATCAGGTACAGGGTTCGCGTCCGCTGGCGGAGCGTCTCGCTCCGCCGGTGCAGTTCGACGTGGGCCTGTTCGAGCTGGCCGATCGAGGACGTCAGCTGGTGTTCGAGCGCGGCCAACCGCCGGGCATTGCGGCGCTGTTCTTCCGCCAGCTTCGCGTCACGGCGCTCGGCCTCGATCGGGTCATCGGCGGTCGGCGTCGCCGCCCGGGCAGCGCTGAGCTGCACCTCCATCTGGCCAAGGCGAGCGAGATACTCGGAGTGGAGGCGTTGCGTGATTTCCTCGACCGCCTGCGTCGCTTCCGTGCGTGCCTCCCGCTCGACGAATCGCTGCACGGCGACCGCGAACAGGGCGCCGAGGGCCTTGGCCCGTTCGGCGACGCGCACGCCGAACGTCTGCGCCGGCTCGAGGATGGCCACGATCGCCACGAGTTCCCGGTCCACCCGGACCCCGCAGAGACTGAGCCGGACCGACCCGTCGCGCGAGCGAAAGCCAAGCATCGCCGCGAAGGTCGCGGACTCCTCGCCGACGTCGGCAAACTCAAGGCCGCGCTCGACCAGCTGCACCACGCCTGGCGGCAGCTGCCCCAACGCGACCTCGCTGGGCACGGCGGCGACCGTTCCGCCCTCTGGGCTGCGCCGCTCGATGATCGTCGCCGAGCGCGGCGCGACCCGAAACACGGACACCTCGGCATCCGACTGGATATCCGCGACCGACTCCGCGAGTGCGACGACGGCGTCGTCAAAGCTCGCGGCCGCGCTCAGCGCATGGGCCAGGGAGTCGAGGGATTGTGAGGGCATCGGAGGCCGCCCGCCGCCAAAAAGCCGTTGGCGGACGCGCGGGGCCGAAGCTTGCCGGTGGCCTCGGACGTTGTCAATCAGATAGAACGCGCGTTTTTTCCTTGAACGGCCCCGGTTCGGGGTCTAATTTTTTGCAATGACGGGACGCGTGTTCCAACTCGTCGTTCAATACGACGGGACGGACTTCTCCGGATGGCAGGCCCAGCCGGGCGCGCGCACCGTGCAAGGGGAGCTGGAAGCGATACTGGGGCGGCTCTGCGGTGTGCCGGTTCGCATCGCGGGGGCCGGGCGGACGGATGCCGGTGTGCACGCGCGGGGGCAGGCGGCCGGGGTCGAGCTACCGGTGCACTGGGATACGGCACGCCTGCGTCGCGCGATCAACCAGCAGGCGCCGGCCGACATCTGGCTCCCTGCTGTGCACGAGATGCAAGCGGGGTTCCATGCGCGGTTCAGTGCCATAAGCCGCCGATATTCCTACGGAGTAGGCATTCGCGATGACTGCTGGTCGCCATTCCGACGCCGGTACCTGCATGTCTGGCCCGACCAGAGGGGCTCGCTGCGCGACGACGGAATCGAGCTCCTCAATCGCTGCGCGGCGCTCGTGACGGGCACCCATGCCTTTCGTGCCTTCGCCGTTCGCGGGACCGCGCCGGAAGGCGACGATCACCGCTGCACCGTGGCGGAGTGCCGCTGGGTGGCGCACGACGACGTGTGGACGATGCACATCGAAGCGAACCGGTTCCTGCACCACATGGTCCGGTTTCTGGTCGGCACGATGCTCGACGTGGCATCGGGGAAGCGTCCAATTGGCGATCTTTCCGACTTGCTCAACGCCGACCGCAACGACGATGTCTCGCCGCCCGCCAGCGCAAGCGGCCTGACGCTCGAACGCGTGACCTACCCTGCCCAACTCTACCTCACGGCCTGACCGATGCGACTCTTCATGGCGACCACGACGCTTAGCGACATCAAATGGGCGACCGAGGGCGGACTGATAGACGGTATCGTGGCGACCCCGACCGTGATTGCGAGCGAAGCGCCGCAATCGGACGCGCGCGAGGTACTCACGGATCTCGCGCGGGCCACCCGCCTTCCGATCTGCGCCAGCGTACCCGCGGTCAACGCATCGGATATCGTCAAGGGCGCGCGCGAACTGGCCAAGATCGCCGACCGGCTGATCGTGGCCGTCCCGCTGATTGACGACGCGCTCCCGGCCATTCGCCGGCTGTCGGCGGACGGCGTCAACGTCGCGGCGACCCTGGTGTACTCGGTCGCACAGGGCATCCTTGCCGCGCACGCCGGCGCCTCGATGGTCACGATCTCGACCGATGCGCTCGACACCGTCGGCACGGCGTCCACGGACGTGATCGGGACCTTGCGGCAGGCGTTCGATCACGGCGATGCCGAATGCGACATCGCGGCGGCGGGCCCCGGAACTGCATTGGCGTTCGGCGCAGCCGCCGCGGCCGGCGCCGATGTGGCGATCGTGACACCCGAAGTACTCCGATCGCTTGTCCAGCATCCACTGACCGACCGCGGGCTCGATCGGTTTCTCGGCGCAATCAGCCGGCGACCCAAGCCCCGCCGCGCCCGGTGAGGCCACACATGGTGGTGCGCAGCGTCGGGGCCCGGGCCGCCGTTTTCGCCCTGCTCCTCGCGCCCGCGTGCGACGGCGGCGCCGCGAGTGCCAGCGCGAGCGACTTCCCCGCGGCGTCCGCTGGCGCCCAGGGACGCGGGCGCCCCGACCCCGCGCCGCAGGCCATCGCGGCCCAGCGGCGCTCGGCCATTACGGAGGCGGTGGTGCGGGTCGCGCCCAGCGTCGTGACCGTACAGACGGAGGCCGTCCGGCAGGTCACGACGTTCGACCTGTTCTTCGGCGCGCAGAATCGGCCGCAGACGTCGTCCGGCATCGGTTCCGGATTCGTCTTCCGCGCCGACGGCGTGATCCTCACCAATGCGCACGTCATCGCCGGGGCGTCGAAGGTCGTGGTCGCGACGCGCGACGGGCAGACCTACACGGCGAAGGTGCTCGGCAGCGACGAACTCAACGACCTGGCCGTCCTGCAGATTCCCGCGCGGAACCTCCCCGTCGCCGCACTCGGCACATCGCGCGATCTCGTGATCGGGGAATGGGCGATCGCGATCGGCAACCCGTTCGGCTTCGTGCTCGACAACACCGAACCGAGCGTGACCGCCGGCGTGATCAGCGCGACCGGACGCAACCTGACGGCGCGAAGCGAAGGTGGCGGCGTGTACGTGGACATGATCCAGACGGACGCCTCGATCAACCCGGGCAACTCGGGTGGGCCGCTCGTCAACGCCTTGGGCGAGGTCATCGGGGTCAACAGCTCGATCTACTCGCCGACGGGCAGTTCGGTTGGCCTTGGCTTCGCGATTCCCATTGACCGCGCCCGCCGCGTCGCGGACGACCTGATCGCGCATGGCAAGGCACGACAGCCGTGGATCGGTGTCCGGCTGGGCGAGGCGCCAGCCGCCGGCACGGAGCGTACCGGAACGCCACGACGCGGCGCGGTGGTGAGCCAGGTGACACCGGAATCGCCGGCGGCGTCGGTGGGCATTCGCGTGGGCGACGTGATCGTGCGCTCGCGGGAACGCACGCTCCGGAACGCCTACGACTGGGAAGCCGAGCAGCTCGAGCTCCGGGTGGGTGAGCGCGTCCCGTTGACGATTCGGCGCGGAACCCGCGAGCTCGACGTCACGGTCACGGTCGCAGACCGACCTGAGGTCACCGCCGAGCGGGTGTCGGTGCTCCGCGATATCGAACTCGTGGACGTCACGGCCGCCATCAGGGCCGAACACAGCATCCGCAATTCCGGCGGCGCGCTGATCGTCACGGTGGCGGCGCGGGTCAGCGAAACGCTCGGCGTGCAGGCGGGCGACGTGATCGTGCAGGTCATGAACACCCCGATCCGCGACGCCCGGCACGCAAAGCAGGTCCTCGAGGCTTACAGCGGCCGCGGTCGGCTCCGCATGTTTGTCGAGCGCGGCGGACAGATCTTCAGCACGGACTTCCAGATCCGATGAACGCGCATCGCTACTCCTCGCCGCTGGCCGAACGCTACGCCTCCGAGGCCATGCTCGAGGTGTGGTCGCCGCAGACGAGGCACGGCCTGTGGCGGCGGCTCTGGCTCGCGCTGGCGGAATCCGAGCGGGCGCTTGGGATCGACATCCCCGAGGCCGCGATCGTCGAGATGCGCGCGCACCTCGACGACATCGATTTCGGGGCGGTCGCCGCATACGAAAAGCGCTTCCGGCACGATGTGATGGCGCACGTGCATGCCTTCGGTGACGTGGCCCCGGCGGCACGCGGTGTCATCCACCTGGGCGCGACGAGCGCCTACGTCACGGACAACACCGACCTGATCCAGATGCGACGCGCGCTCGGCTTGCTGCGCGATCGAGCGGTGCGAGTGCTCCGCGCCCTCGCCGCCTTCGCACGGACCTGGCGCGCGGAGCCGACGCTGGGGTACACGCACCTGCAGTCGGCGCAGCTGGTCACGGTCGGGAAGCGGGCGACCCTGTGGATGCAGGACCTGGTCCTCGACATCGCCGAGCTCGACACGCGCGTGGCGCGGCTTCCGCTGCGCGGCGTCAAGGGAACCACCGGGACGCAGGCGAGCTTCCTCGAACTCTTCCGCGGCGATCACGAGCGCGTGCGCGAGCTGGACCGTCGCGTCACGGCCGCCATGGGCTTTGACTCCTCGATCCCGGTGTCCGGGCAGACCTACACGCGAAAGCTCGACGCCCAGGTCCTCGCGGTCGTCAGCGGGCTCGCCACCAGCGCCGCGAAGTTCGCGAGCGACATGCGCATGCTGCAGTCGTTCGGCGAGATCGAAGAGCCGTTCGAGAAGGAGCAGATCGGGTCGAGCGCGATGGCGTACAAGCGGAACCCCATGCGCAGCGAACGCATCAACTCGCTCGCGCGCTTCGTGCTCTCGCTCGAACCGAATGCCAACCAGACGCACGCGGTCCAGTATTTCGAGCGCACGCTCGACGACAGCGCCAATCGCCGGCTCGCCATTCCGGAGGCGTTCCTCGCTACCGACGCCATCCTGATCCTCTGGGAGAACATCGCGCGTGGGCTCGAGGTCCACCCCGCGCGCATCCGGGCGCGCATCGCCGAGGAGCTGCCGTTCATGGCGACGGAGGCGATCATCGTGCGGGCGGTCGAGCGCGGCGGCGACCGGCAGCAAGCCCATGAAGTCATCCGGCGCCATAGCGTGGCCGCGGCGCGCGCCATGAAGGATGAAGGCGCCCCGAACACCCTGTTCGCGCGACTCGCCGCCGATCCCGAGTTCGGCGTCCCGCTGGACGACCTGCGTGACGCGGTCGCGCCGTCGCGGTTCGTCGGACGGGCACCCGAGCAAGTGGACGACTTCCTCCGCGAGGTGGTGGACCCACTCCTCGCCCAAACTCCAGATACCGGTGCCACTGGCACAGAGGTTCGCGTATGACGACGACGGTGGGCAACACGGATCTTCCCCTCGAGCGCGTCCGTCGCGGCAAGGTCCGCGACGTGTATGCGGTGGATGACGCTCGCCTGCTGCTGCTCGCCAGCGATCGCGTGAGCGCGTTCGATGTCGTCATGAACGAACTGGTGCCCTTCAAGGGTGCGGTGCTCACGCAAATCACCGCGTGGTGGCTCCGGCACTTCGAGAAGGACGTGGCGCACCATATGCTCACGGCCGATACGGACGAGATCATCCGCGAGGTGCCGGCGCTCGCCGCACATGCCTCCGTGCTGGTTGGCCGCGCGATGCTCTGCCGCCGCGCCGAGGTGATCCCGGTCGAGTGCGTGGTGCGTGGCTACCTCGCGGGTTCGGCGTGGAAGGAGTACCGCGAGAGCGGCACGCTCGCCGGCGAGGCGCTGGCGAAGGGCCTGGTGGAAAGCGACCGGTTTGATCCCCCCGTGTTCAGTCCCGCGACGAAGGCGGACGTCGGACACGACGAGAACATCACGATCGCCACTATGCGCAAGCAGCTCGGCGATGCGACCGCCGCCGAGCTCGAACGCCTGTCGCGCCTGATCTACAGCCGGGGCCGCGAAGTCGCGGCGACGCGTGGGATTATCATCGCCGACACGAAGTTCGAGTTCGGGCGCGCGGACGGGCGCATCATCCTGATTGACGAGGTGCTGACGCCGGATTCGTCCCGCTTCTGGCCCGCCGACCGCTACACGCCCGGCAAGGGCCAACCGAGCTTCGACAAGCAACCGCTGCGGGATTACCTCGAAGGCGAGAAGAAGGCCGGGCGCTGGAACGGCAACGCGCCACCGCCACCGCTTCCTTCCGAAGTCGTGGACGCCACGAGCCGGCGCTACCGGGAGGCCTTCAAGCTCCTCACGGGCACCACGCTGCCGGTACCCGGCGCCTGATGCGGGTCGCGCGCGAAGGCCTGCCGTTCGTCATCGGCTCCGAGCTGGTGCTCGCGGCGCTTGCCGTGAGCGCCGCGATGCGCGGATCCGTGCTGCTCTGGGTGGTGGCCGGCCTGTGGACCATCATCTCGCTCTGGGTGATCTACTTCTTTCGTGACCCGGAACGCGACGGTCCGCGCGGCGATGCGCTGGTGATCTCACCCGCCGACGGCAAGATCGTGAGTGTCGTCGAGGTGGACGAGCCCGGCTTCATTCGCGGACGGGCCATGCGCGTATCGGTGTTCATGAACATCTTCAGCGTGCACGTCAACCGGTATCCGGTGTCCGGGGAGGTCCGCTGGCTGCACTACAATCCGGGGCGGTTCCTCAACGCCGCCGCGGAGAAGGCGAACCTCGAAAACGAGCAGATGTCGGTCGGTATCGTGTCGCCGATTGGCCGCGTGGTGGTGCGGCAGATCGCCGGTCTCATCGCGCGCCGGATCGTGACCTACAGCCGTGAAGGCGACCAGGCCGCGCAGGGCGCACGGTATGGCTTGATCCGCTTCGGCTCGCGCGTGGATGTGTTCGTGCCCACGGACTGCCGGGTGCAGGTGCAGGTCGGAGACCAGGTGCAGGCCGGGCTCACCGTACTCGCCCAACGCTGATGCGAACGCCTCGACTTCCCCGCCCTTCGATGGTGATGGTGCCCAGCGGCATCACGCTGCTGAACCTGTTCTTCGGTGTCTTTGCGATCGTCGCTGCCGCACGCGGCGACTTCGGGCGCGCGGTCCTCTTCATCGTGCTCGGCGGCTTCTGCGACGTCGTGGATGGCCGCGTCGCGCGTGCCACGCGCACCGGGTCGCCGTTCGGCGAGGAACTCGACTCACTGGTGGACGCGATTTCGTTCGGGCTCGCCCCGGCGATGATCATGTACTTCGCCGTCCTGCACCAGGAAGGATGGGACTGGCTCCTGGTATTCGGTTTCGTGGCCTGCGCGGTGATCCGCCTCGCGCGCTTCAACGTGGAGCAGGCCGGCACGAGCAAGACGCACTTCCGCGGGCTACCCAGTCCGGCGGCCGGCGGCGTGCTCGCCACGTACTACTGGTTCAGCCAGACGCCGCTCTACAACGAGACGATGATCGGCGAGCTGCCGTGGAACATCCTGCTTAAGTACCTCATGGCCGGGCTCGCGCTGCTCATGGTGAGCGACATCCCGTACCCCGGATGGCCGACCTTCAGCCTTCGCACGACTCGGGGCATCGTCGGGTTGCTGGGATTCGTGGCGATGTTCCTGGGGCTCATCTTCCTGCCGCGCGAATTCTTCTTCCCCGTGGGCATGCTGTACGTGACCTACGGGGTGGTGTCCACGGCGATGCGTGGCCTGCTCGACAAGCCGCCGATCGAGTTCTCCGCGGCGGCTGCGCCGTCGGGCGCGTCCGCCATGTCGACGCGCCCGACTGCTCCTGTCGCAAGCTACGACGAGCCCTCCATCTACGACGACGATTCGCTCGACGAGGCGGACCCCTACCGGCCCGCCGATGCGCCGCCGGTCGCGCGCAGTGCGCCGGACGATCGCGAATCCGAGCGCCCGTTCAACCGGAACCGGCGCCGCCGTCGTCGCGGCGGGCGCGGTCGCGGCCCCGGCAACGACCCTCGCCGTTCGGACGGCGGCCGCGACCGCGGCCACTCGCACGGCGATCCCAACTCTCCGCCCCCGGAATCCAACGCATGAAGCTTCGTGTTCCCGTCCAGGTGCTCCCGCGCCACGGCATCCTCGACCCCCAGGGCAAGGCCGTCACCGACGCGCTGCATACACTCGGCTTCGCGCAGGTCGGCGACGTGCATGTCGGTCGGCATCTCGCGATCGAGGTCGAAGCCGCATCGCCGGCCGCCGCCAGCGATGCCGTTCGGGCCATGTGCGCCAAGCTGCTTGCGAATCCCGTGACGGAGGACTTCGTCATCGGCGCGCCGGAGGCGATGTGAAGGTCGGCATCATCCGCTTCCCCGGCTCGAACTGCGACGACGACGCCTGGTTCGCGATCGTCGAGTCGCTCAAGGAAGAGGCGGTGATGCTCTGGCATAAGGACCACGACCTGCAGGGCGCCGACGTCGTGATCCTGCCGGGCGGCTTCAGCTACGGCGACTACCTGCGCGCCGGCGCGATTGCCCGGTTCAGCCCGATCATGCGTGAAGTTGCAGCGCATGCAGGCCGCGGCGGCATCGTGATCGGCATCTGCAACGGCTTCCAGATCGCCTGCGAAGCGCACCTGCTCCCCGGGGCGCTGCTGCGCAACGATGTCGGGTATCGCTCGCTGCCGGTGACCATTCGCGTCGAATCCACCGACTCGCCGATGACCAGCGCCGCCACGGTCGGGCAATGCCTCACGATGCCAATTGCCCATGGCGAGGGCCGCTTCACGTTGCCCGACGCGGAGCTGGATCGCCTTGAAGATCAAGCCCAGGTGCTCTTCCGCTACGTGGACGCATCCGGCCAACCGACCGCCGCGGCGAACCCGAACGGGTCCATGCGGAACATCGCCGGCATCTGCAATGTCGGCCGCAACGTCGTCGGACTTATGCCGCACCCGGAGCGCGCGATGGACCCCTTGTTGGGTTCCCGGGACGGGCTGGTGCTGTTCGAGTCCCTGCTCGCCACCGTGAACGCCTGATCGACCGTCCCCAAGACCTATTACCTACTCCCTACTACCTACTACCTATTTATTCCCATGCCCGACTCTCCCAGCTCCAACGAAGACGAGTACTTCCTCCGCCAGGACGCCGAACTCGTCAAGGAACTCCGCGCCAAGCGTGACGCCGAGCGCCAGGCCGCTGAACGCAAGTCGCACTTCATGAAGTGCCCCAAGTGCGGCAACGACCTCAAGGAAGTCACCACCGATCACGTCGCCGTGGACGTGTGCAACTCGTGC
This sequence comes from Gemmatimonadota bacterium, assembly GCA_016874035.1. Lineage (GTDB taxonomy): Bacteria > Gemmatimonadota > Gemmatimonadetes > Gemmatimonadales > Gemmatimonadaceae > Fen-1231. The sequence continues at coordinate 7,516 of VGVM01000017.1, read as the reverse complement.
GGCGGCATGTGGCTCGACGCCGGCGAGCTCGACGTACTCAAGCGCGTGAAGGACACGAGGTTCGGCAAGCTCTTCGGCGACCTGATGAAGGCACTGCCAGGCCGGTGAGCGCCAAGCCCCGCCCCGGCGACCCGGTCGTCTCCCCCGCGCTCATTGCCGAGCACGGGCTGACGCAGGACGAGTTCGAGCGACTCGAACGCATGCTCGGCCGCGCGCCGACCTTCACCGAACTCGGCATCATCAGCGCCCTGTGGAGCGAGCACTGCTCGTACAAGCACTCGCGCCCCGTGCTCAAGACGCTGCCCACCAAGGCGCCGTGGGTACTGCAGGGCCCCGGCGAGAATGCCGGCGTCATCGCGATCGGCGACGGCCTCGCCGTCGCATTCAAGATCGAGTCGCATAACCACCCGTCGGCGATCGAGCCGTACCAGGGCGCGGCGACTGGGGTCGGCGGCATCCTGCGCGACGTGTTCACGATGGGCGCCCGCCCGATCGCCATGTTGAACTCCCTGCGGTTCGGCTCGCTCGACACGCCGCGCGTGCGCTACCTCGTCGGCGGCGTCGTCAAGGGAATCGGGGATTACGGCAACTGTGTCGGCATCCCGACGGTCGCCGGCGACATCATGTTCGACGCCGCCTACGAAGGGAATCCGCTCGTCAACGCGATGTGCGTCGGTGTCCTCCGCGAGGAGGAGTTGATTCGCGCGAAGGCCGAGGGCGTGGGCAATCCCATCATCGCAGTCGGCGCCCGCACCGGACGCGACGGCATCCACGGCGCATCGTTCGCGTCGGAAGACCTCTCGCACGAAAGCGACGCCAAGCGGCCCCGCGTCCAGGTAGGCGATCCCTTCACCGAGAAGCTGCTCCTGGAAGCCACGCTGGAACTGATCGCGAGCGGCGACGTGGTCGCGATCCAGGACATGGGCGCTGCCGGCCTCACGTCGTCGAGCGCGGAAATGGCCGAGCGCGGCGAGGTCGGCGTCGTGATTGATACGACGAAGGTCCCGGTCCGTGAGCAAGGGATGACGCCGTACGAGACGCTGCTAAGCGAATCGCAGGAGCGCATGCTGGTGGTGGCCAAGCGCGGCCGCGAAGGCACCGTGAAGGCGATCCTGGAAAAGTGGGACCTGCATGCGGCGGTGATCGGCGAGGTCATCGCGGAGCCCGTGTATCGCGTCATGGAGGGCGACCGGGTCGTGGCCGAGTTCCCCGGCACGCGCCTGGTCACGGACTGCCCGCAGTACCATCCGCCGGCCAAGGAAGATCCCGCCATCGCTGCGCTCCGTGCGCGTGATGTGCACGCGGTCGCGCCAAAGCCCGAGGAGCGCGACCACGCGTGGACGCTTGCCCGGTTGCTCGAGTCGCCGACGATCACGTCCAAGCAGTGGGTGTACCGTCAGTACGATTCCACCGTCCGGACCAACACGGTGCGCGGTCCAGGCGCCGCGGACGCCGCCGTGCTTCGCATTCGTGGCTCGAAACGCGGGCTCGCCGCCAAGACCGACTGCAACGGCCGCTATGTGTACCTGGAGCCGCGTGTCGGTGGCCGCATCGCCGTGGCGGAAGCCGCGCGAAACGTGGCGTGCACCGGCGCGCGCCCGCGTGCCATCACCAACTGCCTCAACTTCGGCAACCCGAAGAAGCCCGAGGTCTTCTGGCAGTTCAAGGAGGCGGTCGGGGGTATGGGCGAGGCCTGCACGGCGCTCGATACGCCGGTGACCGGCGGCAATGTGTCGCTGTACAACGAAAATCCGTCGGGCGCGGTGTTCCCGACCCCGACCATCGGCATGGTCGGGGTGTTCGACGACGTCAACACGGCCGTCGGCATGGCGTTCACCGCTCCGGGCGACTCGATCGTGCTGCTCGGCGAACCGACCGACGAACTCGGGGCGAGCGAGTACCTGTCGTGGATTCACGGAGTCACGGCCGGCGCCCCGCCCCGCTGTGACCTTGCGCGCGAGCGTGCGCTCGTGGACACGCTCGTCGAGGCCGTGGCGAGCGGACACGTGAAGTCCGCACACGACTGCAGCGAAGGTGGCCTCGCGGTCGCGCTGGCGGAGTGCTGCGTGGCGAATCGCACGGCTCCGCTGGGCGCCGCCGTGGACGTCAACCTGTGGGCGTCGCTCCCCCCGCGCGCGCTGCTGTTCGGCGAGGCGCAGGGGCGCGCACTCGTCTCCACCGCGAATGCCGCTGCCGTGATCGCGATTGCGGAAAAACACGGCGTTCCCGCGCGCACCGTCGGGCACACACTCCCCGCTCCGGCGGGGCTCACCGTCAAGGGTGGCGCGGCGGCACTGCAGGTCAGTGTCGCGTCCATGATCCACAGCTACCACGGCGCGCTCGAACGCTCGATGCAGCGCGCCGTCTCGTCAGAACTCCCCGGTGCGGAACCCGCGACCGTCGGGGGCACCGCCTGATGTGCGGCATTTTCGGCATCAGCGGTCATGATTCCGCGGCGCAGCTCACGCAGCTCGGGCTGTACTCGCTGCAACATCGTGGGCAGGAGTCGGCCGGCATCGTTGCGTCGCAGGAGGGGTCCGCGAACGTGGTCCGCGCGATGGGGCTGCTGGGCGAGAGCTTCGGCCCCGAAGTCCTCAAGAACCTCCCCGGGCGAACCGCGTTTGGCCACACGCGCTATTCGACGGCCGGGTCGTCCACCATCGAGAACGCCCAACCGTCACTCGTGAAGTTCAAGGACGGCCATCTCGGGCTCGCGCATAACGGCAACCTCACGAACGCGACGGAACTCCGTGCCTCGCTCGAGGCCAGCGGATCGATCTTCAGCTCGACGATGGACAGCGAGGTGATCGTCCATCGCCTCGCTCGCGCGCACTCACGAACGCCGGAACGGCAGCTTGCCGAAGCGCTGCAGGGTGTCGAAGGCGCCTACTCGCTGCTGGTGCTCGTGAACGATACGCTGCTCGCCGCGCGCGACCCGCACGGCTGGCGCCCGCTGGTGATGGGCAAGCTTGACGGCGCCACCGTGTTCGCCTCAGAGACCTGCGCACTCGATATCGTCGGCGCGACGGTCGTCCGGGACGTCGAGCCGGGGGAGATCGTCGCGGTGGACGCCGGCGGCATGCGCACGATCCAGCTTGAGCGAGCGACGCCGCTGCACCGCTGTGTGTTCGAGTACGTGTACTTTGCCCGCCCCGACAGCAAGGTGTTCAGCGGTTCGGTCGGGCTCGCGCGGCGCGCCCTGGGCCGCCAGCTGGCGCGGGAGCACCCCGCCAAGGGCGCAGACTTCGTGTTCGCCGTCCCCGATTCCTCCAATGCCGCCGCGCTTGGCTTCGCCGAGGAGTCCGGACTCCCGATGGAGCACGCGCTGATCCGCAATCACTATGTGGGGCGCACGTTCATCCAGCCGACGCAGGCCGGCCGCGACGCCAAGGTGAAGGTGAAGTACAACCCCGTGCGCGAGATCCTCGCGGGCAAGAGCGTGGTCATGGTGGACGACTCGATCGTCCGTGGCACGACGACGCGCGGGCTGGTCGCGCTGATCCGCGGCGCCGGCGCACGCGAAGTACACATGCGCGTATCGTCGCCACCGATCATCAGCCCGTGCTGGTACGGCATCGATACACCCGACCGCGCGGAGCTGATCGCCGCCCGGATGTCCATCGCCGAGGTGGCCAAGCACATCGGCGTGGATTCGCTTGGCTACATCTCGCTGGACGGCATGCTGAATGCCGTGCCGGGCGGACCGACGGGGTTCTGCGATTCATGCTTCACCGGGAAGTACCCGACGCGCCCACCGAGCGTCGAGTCCAAGGCACGCCTGGGCTAGCGCAGCGGATGGATGAAACGCACGAAGGGCCCGGCGACTCGCCGGGCCCTTCGTGTTCATGCGTTTCCCGAGTGGAGGCGGGGAGAATCGAACTCCCGTCTTGCATAAGATCTCCCGCAGCGCCTACGTGCGTAGCCCGCCGATTGATGTCTCCAGAAGCTGGCCGGCAGGCCGCCCACCGCTGGATAAGCCGCCTAGAGTTTCGGGCCACCGCCGACGGCGGACGGTCGCCCTACCCCCGGATTTGCGATACTCACTGAGCCGCCCCGGGTGGGCTTCCCTGTGAGCACTGCTGGTGTAACTGGTTAAACCAGGTTACGCAGCCAGGGCGAAGTTGTTGTTCGCAGTTGAAAGTTTCCCGAGTGTTTTACCAGGAACCCGAGGACCTGGGCACGCAGCCACGAGGCCACCTACACAATCGATACCGGTCGCCCCCGGACTACTCCTGCAATGTAATACACCGGGCCGCCGCCATCGCCGCGCCGAACCCGTTGTCAATGTTGCACACGGTCACGCCCGCGGCGCAGCTGTTGACCATCGTCAGCAACGCGGCGAGCCCCCCAAAGCTCGCACCGTAACCGACGCTGGTCGGCACGGCGATCACGGGGACGCCCACCATGCCGCCGATCACCGACGGCAACGCGCCGTCCATTCCCGCCACCACGATCACGGCCGCCGCCCGCTGGAGCGTCTCCGTGTGCGACATGACGCGGTGGATCCCCGCCACGCCAACGTCGGCGATCCGCTGGGCCGGGATGCCAATCGCCGCGAGCGTCTCGAGCGCCTCCTCCGCGACAGGAAGGTCGCTCGTGCCGGCGGTCACGACGATCACATCGCGCCGATGGGCCGCCGCGCCATGCTCCTGATTGGGCATCGTGCCCCGCGCGTAGCGCACCGTCCGTGCCGACCGGTTGGCCAATGCCCCCGGGAATGCATCCGTCACGGCGTTCCGCTGGTGCTCCGAGGCGCGCGTGACCAGGAATCGCCCGGTCCGCGCGTCGAGTGCGCGGCAGATGTCGAGCAACTGCTCCACCGACTTGCCCGCCGCGTACACCACCTCTGGGTATCCCGAGCGCAATGCACGGTGATGGTCGACGGTGGCGTCGGCGAGGGTCTGGATCGGCTCGGCGTCGAGCCGTGCGAGCGCGTCCTCGACCCCGACCGCTCCGGACGCCACCTCAGCGAGCAGCGCGCGTACGCGGGCTCGCATCATGCGCTCACCACCTCCCTACCCAGTGCGGAGTCCGGACCCACGGACTCCGCCGCGCGCGGCGTCGCGGCAGCCGCTCCGTGTGCAACCAGGTACTCGCCGAAGATCGCCTCGACCTCAGAGAAGTCCCGCACCTGATGCAACCGCATCCGGAGTTCGGCCGAATGCGGAAGCCCCCGGACGTACCAGCCGAGGTGCTTGCGGAACTCGAGCGCGGCGCCAACCGGGTCGAGCTCGTACGACTGCACCATGCGCGCGTGATCGAGCGCGACGGCAAACCGCTCGGCGACATCCGGCGCGGCCGGCATGGGCTCACCCGCGATCAGGGCCCGCGCCTGCTTGAAGACCCAAGGCTGCCCGAACGAACCGCGCGCGATCATCACGCCCGCGCACCCGGTCGCCTTCCACATGCGGTAGGCATCCTCGGGCGTCTTGATGTCGCCGTTCCCGATGACCGGGATCTCGAGCGCTTCCGCCACCGCGCCGATTTCGTCCCATCGCGCCGCACCTGAGTACATCTGCGCCCGCGTCCGTGGGTGCAGTGCGATCGCCCGCACGCCGGCGTCCTGGCAGCGAAGCCCGATGGTCACCGGGTCACGCATCTCTTCGGACCAACCGCTCCGGATCTTGCACGTAACCGGCAGGTTCGTCGAGCGCACCACCGCACGGATCACGTCCGCCACGAGCCCGAGGTCCTTCAGGCAGCCCGAGCCCCCGTTTCGCTTCACCACCTTTTTCACCGGGCAGCCGAAGTTGATATCAATGAAGTCCGGCTGGAACAGATCCGTGACCATCGCGGCCGCCTCACCCATCGCGGCGGGCTCGGCGCCAAAGATCTGCACGCCGATCGTCCGTTCATCGGCCGTGAACCGCAGCTTGTCCACCGTGGCCGCGTTTTCCCGCCGAATTCCCTCAGCGGAAAGGAACTCCGTGACCACGACGTCAGCGCCCCACTGCCGGCAGAGGCGTCGAAACGGCGACTCGGACACCCCGGCCATGGGCGCCAGAAAGAGCGGCACGTCGTGTCGCGTTTCGTACGGGAAAGGCCGCTTCCGGGGCATGACGGGCAAGCTAGGCGGGCTGGCAACTGCTTGCAACATCACGATTTGACTCGTTTTTTCACCCGGGTTAGGTTAGCCGGTACCCGCGCGTCCATGCTGCCCATGGTGGTGCACTACGCGGCGCCCAGTTCGCCATCAACCGCCAGAGGACCCGTATGGAGCTCCGGGAGTTCTTTTCCGAGGAAGCCGTCAAGCTCGACATCCAGGGCACGACAAAGGATGACGTGCTCAAGGAACTGATCGCGCTGCTCGGCTTGGACGAGAAGAACGAGGCGATGCTGTTCAAGATGTTGAAACGCCGCGAAAACCTCGGCTCAACCGGGATCGGCCGCGGCATCGCGATACCCCATTGCCGCTCGCTCGTGGTGAACAAGCTCCGGGTGGCGTTCGGCCGGAAGCGCGAAGGCCTCGACTTCCGCGCGATCGACGACAAGCCGGTGAACTTCTTCTTCCTGATCGTCGCGCCGCCCCTCGAGGTGTCGAACCAGTACCTGCCGGTGCTGGGCAAGATCGTGCAGTTCTCGAAGGAGCCGGACGTACCTGAGCGCCTGATGACGATCACCCAGCCGTCGGAGTTGATGGCGCTGCTTCAGGAGAAGGGCGTCTAGGGCAGCAGGCACTCCGGATGGTGCCGCCCCCCGCGCCGCTCCGGCGCTGGTTTCGCCTCGGCGAACGGCCCCGTTTACGGCGCCGCGTGTTCGTGAGTATCCTCGATCCGAAGCCGGGCCACATCGCGCGATAGGCGCCAGCGGACCCGCAGGAGTTGCGCAACGGCCACTGCGCCCAGGCTCCCGACGTAGCCCCACCAGATCCCCTGCGGGCCGAGCCCCGCACCGAACGCCAGCCAGAGGCTGAGCGGCGCCCCGATCCCCCAGAAACCGCCCAGGTGCAGGAGCATCGGGACGCGCGTGTCCGCCGCGCCCCGCAGCACGCCGGCAGACACACACTGGATGCCGTCAAACACCTGGAACACCCCGGCGATCATGATCAGTGAGACGGTGATCTCCCGGGCGGCCGGGTCGGACACGAACAGCGCGGCCAGCGGCTCCGGTGAAAACAGGAACAGCGCACCGGCCGCGGCCATGAAGAGCACACCAACCCCGATCGCGGCCACGGCGTCGCGGCGTGCCGCTGCCAAATCTCCGCGCCCGACTGCCCGCCCTACCATCGCCGCGGCGGCAGCCGACAGTCCCAACGGGACCATGAACGTCAGCGCGGCGAGATTGATCGCGATCTCATGCGCCGCGAGCGCCGTTACACTGATCCAGCCGATCGCCACCGCCCCGGCCGCAAAGACGGCCACTTCGAGCCACTGTTGAAATGCCACGGGCGCCCCGATGGCGGCCATGCGCACCAACGGCTGGAGGCGTACCGACTCGCGATGCCAGGGCCTGAGCGTCGGCGCAAGCTTGTCGCGGCCGAACCACCAGAGGATGCCGAGCATGAGCCAGCGACCAA
>VGVM01000016.1 GCA_016874035.1 Gemmatimonadota bacterium | reverse complement strand
GCCAGAGCGAGCCGCCGGGGAGTCCGTGCGCGGTGGTGATGTACATGTCGCCGCCGCCCGGCGCGACCGCGACGCCGTGCGGCCCGTCGGGGTCCGTGATGGACATGCCGATCGTGAACTGCGACTCGACGACGGTGGTGTCGGGACCGAACCGGATGATCGAGACCTGGTCCACCGCCTCAGAAAGCACGACGACATGGTACGTGCGCGCGGGCGCGCTTGTGCTCGCTCGTGCGCTTGCCGCGGCCGGCGCCTGCGGTTGTGCTTGCGCGGCAGTTGCGAAGCCGAACGCTACTACCCCGGCACACAACGCCAACGCCGGCGCGGCCCGGTTGAATCCAGACCGCGCCGGCGTTGCCGTCAATCCATGCAGCAATCGCACTACGGGACGATTCTCTGTTTTGGCTCGATCTTCACGATCCAGAGCCCGTTGTACATGTCATTCACGTACGCGAGGCCGTCGCGGACCACGACACCCCAGGTCATCGCGCTGTTCTGCACGCGCCCGGTCATGTCGGCGGTGTTGAGCGACGCGATCTCCCGTCCCTGCGCCCTGAGGTCGCCACGGAGTTCACCGGAGATATCGAACACGCGGAAGCCGGCATTGTAGGCGCCGATGTACAGCGAGTCACCTGCCACCCAGACGTTGTGCACGCCGCCGTGTTCGGGCTCATAGAACGCGACCGAGCGCGGCTTTTCCATGTTCGAGATGTCCACAACCTGCAGGCGCCCGTACGCGCGTCCCGCGGACGCGTCCTTCGCGCCCTGTACGCCGGATGACGGGAACACCTCGTCGGCGATGAACACGTAGTTCTTGTGCCGCCACGCCGTGTGCGTGCCGCGGATGAAGCCCGCGCCGCCTTCGGCTTCGACGTTCTTGTACATCGCGTTCAGGTCGTACTTGAACTGCGAGACGATCTTCGGGTTCGACGGCGAGCCGCCCTTGATGCCGTTGCCGACATCGAGGATCACGAGCCCGTCGTTCCACCAGCTGCCGTAGAGCAGGCCGTCCTGCACGTCAATGTCGTGGAGCGAACGGCCGGCGTCGGGGCGCGCCTCGGTCTTCCACTTTGCGACTTCGCGCGGGTTCGCCGGGTCGTCAATGTTGAGCACGTGGAGCGCGCCGGTGGCGTTTGCCGTCAGGAAGACGTGCTGGCCGTACTTGGGATCCTTGTAGATGAACGTCGAGTGCACGCCACCTTCGACGCCCTGCGTGAACTGCGAGATCACCTTGGGGTGCGCCGGGTCCTCGAGCGAGGCGAAGACGATCCCGTTCTTTCGGTCCGCCGCGCCCTCCCGCGTGTGCACGAGGTACTTGCCGTCGGGCGTCGTCATCACGTCGTTCACGCGCCGCGTGTTGGACACGAGCGAATCAGTCACGAACGGCGCGGCCGGGTTCGAGATGTCGAGGGCGTACAACACGTCACCGCCGCTCCCGGAGCCCAGGTACGCGTTCTTGCCGTTCGGGTGGATCCAGACTTCCTCGGTGGTGAAGCGCGTGCGCGGCAGCCGGCCCATCACGCGGAGCGGGCGGCGGACATCGCGCGCGCTGAGGGTCACGACCGCGCTCGCCGTCCGGCCGCCGACCGACGCCGTGACGGTGTACTCACCGGCCTCGTAGCCGACGAACGCGCCGTCCTGCTCGATCATGCCCTGGCCGGGACTGAAGCTCCACTGCGCGTTGAGTCCCGCGATCTCGGCGCCGGCGGCCGACTTCGGCACGGTCTTGAACCGGATCACGTCGCCCGTCTGGGCCGTAGTGACATCGGGCGTCAGCGAGAGCGAGGCGACCGACGCGGCGACCACCTCAACCGGCATGGTCTCGCTCACCGAGCCGACCTTCGCCGTGATCGTCGCGCGACCCGCGCGCACGGCCGTGAGCATGCCGGCGTCGCTCACGCGCACGGCGGCCGTGTTCGAGGAAGTCCACACGATCCGGTCGGCGCGCACGTCATCGAGACGGGAGTACGCGCGACCCGTGAGCCGCATCTGCTGGCCGGTCGCGAGCTTCGTGACCTGCGGCGTGATCGCGACACGGGTTGCCGGACCCGGGACCATCTGGATCATGAACCGTTCGATCACCGGTGCGGTGCCGGGCACGATCGCGGCGACGACCGCGGGCAGCGTGCCCGTCGAGCCGGACGTCACCAGCCCGGTGGCATCGATCGAGCCCTCGAAGCGCGCACCCGCGGCGTTGAACCGGAACTCCGCGTTCGGCACGATCGCTCCCGATGCGTCCCGCGCCTCGGCGCGCAGCCGCAGTGTGTCGCCGGCGTTCATGACTTTTTCGCCCGGCGTCACGATAATCCGCGCGACCGGCGAAGGCCGCAGCTGCGCGGCGCCGGGAGCGGCGGCCGGTGGCCCACCTTGTGCGGAAAGGCCGACCGCCGTGGTGGCGAGAAGCCCAAGGGCGCGAAGAGTCGAATGCATGGTCGTGGTTGGAGGAAATGAGCCCGAAAAATAGCGCGAGCGGACGCCCACGGTTACGCGCCCCAGACGTCCCGGCACAGCCGCTGGAAGTTCCCGCCGATGATCTTCTCGACCCGAGCGGTCGCGTGCCCGCGCGCGACCAGCTTGTCCGCGATCATTTCCATCCGGCGCGGCGAGTTGAGGTCCGTGACGAACATCGGCACTTCGCCATCCTCGCCCGGGGCGGCGATCCCGCGCTGCTGCCGCCCGCGCACGAAGTCGCGGTGGACACGCATGTACTCGGCGTCCACCACGTGGGGCGTGGTCGAGAGATCGCTGCCGATGCCCACGTGGTCCTCACCGGCCACATTGACGGCGTGTTCGATGTGCTTGATCAAGTCCTCACTGGTCGGCGCCGGGCCCATGGTCAGGAACGGCATCATATAGATGCCGATCACGCCGCCACGGTTGGCCAGCTTCCGGATCGTCGCGTCCGGCTTGCTGCGGGGGCGGTCCGCGATCGCACGACACCCGGAGTGGCTGATGGCGATCGGCGACTTTGACGCCTCGATCGCTTCATCGGTGCTGCGGATGCCGGTGTGCCCGGTGTCCACGATGATCCGCTGCGCATTGAGCTCGGCGACGACCTCGCGCCCGAACGGCGTCAGGCCCCCGTTCTCCGGCTGCAGGCAGCCGTCGCCCACGAGGTTGCGGACGTTGTAGGTGAGCTGGATGATGCGGACGCCGAAGGCCTGGTACAGCGCGACGCGCGTGATGTCGTTCCCGATCGCGACCGTGTCCTGGAAACCGTAGATGAGCCCGAACTTCCGCTGCGCCTTGGCCGCGCGGAGGTCGGCCACTGAGCGGATCCTCGCGAACACGTCGGGGTGCGCGGAAAGTTCGCGTTCCCACTTGGCCATGTTGCGGAACACGGCGTCGGGATTGTCGCCGCCGATAGTCAGGTTGACGCCGGTGATACCGGAGGCCGCCGCATTCCGGACCATCTCGGGCGACAGCTGGTCGAACGGAATCGGCGTGTTGAACGGCCCGGGACTCGCGAGGAAGTCGAGGACCATGGCGTTGGCGTAGCCGGGCCAGGCGCTGCGCTGTGTTATGGGTAAAGGAAGGCGCAGCGACGACGCGCCGGCCGCCGCGGCAATGGTGGTGGCAAATGTGCGCCTGGTGATTCCCCGGTCAGCCATACGTTCACTCCTGTGAATGGCGGAAATGGCGACCGGAAAAATGCACTGGTCGTCAGGGCGGCGGCGCGCCGCCCGGGGCCGACGTTCCCGCGGCGAGCCGCGATTCCAACCGCTCCGTCAGGGCCGCCACCAGGTCCGGGCTCGGAAGCCCTTCGCCATGCCACGCCACGTCTCCGGCGCGTGAGACGAGGAACAGCTGGATGCGGTCCTCGGTCGCAATACCGAGCGATCGCTTGAACGCGCCCTTGTCCGTGTACAGCGTGATCGTGATCGCCCGAACGGCCGTGTCGGGAATCCCGCCTGCCATGCCACCGTCAATGAACCGCCGCATCAGCCGGTAGTTGCGGCCAAGTGTCGGAAGCTCGTACACGCGAACACGCTCATCCCGCTCAGCCAAACGCTTGAGCTGCGGCATCCAGGCATCGACGTCCGCCTGCTGCTCACGGCGGAACGCGACGACCACGATGTTCCACTGGCCGCCAAAATCCCCGGGAAGCTCGAACTTCCGGCCGTTGAGGTTGCTTCCGGAAACCGCCGGGAACCGGCCGCCCGCAGGGAAGTTCCCCTGCGCGACGGCCGGCGCGACCACGGCGAAGCGCAGCGCACGCTGGATCGGACCCCGGACCCACTCGGGGCTTGTGTGAAACCCAGCGGCCAGCATGAGTGCGGTCGTTACGCGCATCGCCTGTGATCTCCTCAGTGCTGCTGGCTACTTGCCAGCGGGCGGAAGCACAACGGTATCAATCACGTGGATCACGCCGTTCGAGGCGGCGACATCCGCGGCAGTCACCTTCGCGCCGTTCACCATCACGGCTCCATTCTCGACGCGCACGTTCAGCGTCGCGCCGTTCAGCGTGGCGGGGCTGGCCTTCTGGGCCTTCATGACATCGGCGGCCATCACCTTGCCCGACACCACATGGTACTTGAGGATCGCGCCGAGCTTCGCCGGATCCTTGAGCAGGGCGTCAACCGTACCGGCCGGCAGCTTCGCGAACGCCGCATCCGTCGGCGCGAACACCGTGAACGGACCTGCGCCCTGGAGCGCCTCGACCAGGCCCGCCGCCTTCAGCGCCGCCGCCAAGGTCTTGAACGAACCCGCCTCGACCGCGACCGTGACGATGTCCTTCGGCGCGTTCTGCGCCGAGGCGTGCACCGCATTGCCCGCGAGGAGCACGCCGACCGCGAGACCGAGAATCTTCTTCGAACCGAACATGGTGTTTCTCCTGGAAGTGTGGTTGTCCAACTGTCGTCCATAAAAACTGTGGTATCGTCGCAATAATGTCAAGGTCTTGTCCAATAAATATGTTGACAAGACCTGAACGTGCTGGTAATCTTCATACATATGAAGGCCCAACCACCCCGCACACCAAAGCACGCCGCCGCACAGGACGTCGGCCATCCCATCTCCGTGGTGGCTGAGCGGGCCGGGGTGAGCCCGGATGTGCTCCGGGTCTGGGAACGCCGTTACGCGGCGATCGAACCGATGCGATCGGCCGGCCGGCAGCGCGTGTACTCCGATGCTCAGCTGGCGCGGGCCATGCTCCTCGCGGAAGCGACGCGCCACGGGCGGAATATCAGCTTGGTCGCCAAGTTGCCGCACGAGCGGCTCGAGGCACTCCTGGTCGCTGACGGCGCCGCGCGTCATGCCGCCATGGCGAGCGGAACCCGCCTGACCGCGGAAGCCGACAACGCGGCGGCCGAGGCCCTCGCATGCGTCGCCGCCTTCGACAGCGCCGGGTTTGAGTTTCACCTCCGCCGCGCGCTGGCGACCCAAGGGGTCCTGCACTTCATTGATGACGTCGTCCCGGCACTGATGCGGCAGATTGGCGACGCCTGGCACGCCGGGTCCATCACCATTGCCCAGGAGCACTTCGCCACGGCCGCGGTGGGCGCGCTCGTCACCGACGCGACGCACACCGCGCCCGCGGCCGCGAACGGCCCTGCCATCGTGATGGCGACGCCCGCCAGCGAGCGGCACATGATCGGCGCCGCGCTGGCGGCCGCATCGGCACGTCTCGCCGGCTGGTCGGTCACCCAGCTCGGGGCGGACCTCCCGCTCGACGAGGTACCATCGGTCGTCGCGCGCACGCGCGCTCGCGCCGTCGCGCTCAGCGTGGTGTACGCCCCTGATGCCGCCGCGACGAGCGCCGCGATCGGCCGGCTGCACGATGCGCTGCCCGACGATGTGCCCGTCCTGATCGGCGGCTCGGCGGCCGCCACCGTGGCCCCCGCGTCACGAACGCGCGTCCGGGTGTGTGGCTCACTGCGGGAGATGCGCGACGCCCTTGGCCTGCTGGCGGCGCGCGTATGACGTACACGTTGCATCGCACGCAGGTGGTGGCGCAGGATCTCGCGTCGGTCTTCGCGTTCTTCAAGGATCCGCACAACCTCGAGGCGATCACGCCGCCGTGGCTGCGATTCCGGATCCTGATGGCGTCCGACGCGACCGTGCGCGCCGGCACACGCATACGCTACGCGTTGCGGATCCTTGGCGTACCCGTGCAGTGGGAGTCAGCAATCACGCACTACGAGGAGAACCGCGCGTTCGCCGACGAGCAGGTTGTCGGTCCATACCGCAGCTGGTACCACCGGCACGAGTTTCGCGAGGTGCCCGGCGGTGTCGAGATCGTTGACCACGTGACGTACGCGCTGCCGTTCGGGCCGCTCGGCCGGCTCGTGCACGCCCTGGTGGTCCGCCACCAGTTGCGGGCCATCTTCGATTATCGAGCGAAACGCATTCGCGAGCGATTCGCCCGACCGACCTGATCCGCGGCGCGTCGGCTGCGCGTTGCCCCCGGTCTACCAGTCGGCTCGCGCCGGCCTCACCCGAAGGTGGGGTCCAAAGGTGCTTCGCATGCCCCGTACGACGTCGCCGTCGCGACCACGCTAAGCGCTGGGGGCTTCAGGCCGGCGTTGGGCGTCCTGGCGTGCACCTGTGCCCGAGATTCCGTGACCGGGCGCACACGTTCCATCGCCGCGTCGTCCATCGTCGTGGAAATCGCCCCGGGGGCGAGGCCGTGTCTCAGCCCGCGGGAAACTTCTTCCGCATCACGGTGACCGTGCGCGAAATCATCTCCCGGAGGACCGACGTGTCCACGTCTGCGAGCGCGCCCACGTGGAGGCAGCCGCCAACAAGCTTCGCCTTGCCCAGTCTCTTGAGCAGGGCCGGATACTCCGGGTAGCTCCGCGACAGATACAGCACCATCTTCGGCTTGCGCGGCGAGAATCCGATGATCGGCCATGGTGCCTGCCGACCATCCGCGTAGGTGATCAGGTAGCTCCCAAAACCGACAATCGTGGGTCCCCACATCGCCGCGGGGGCTCCGGCTGCGCGCTGCATCTCGGCCACGATCCACTGGCAGTCCGCGAGTCGGTCGGGCCCGGCCGCCTTCTTGAGGAACGCCGCGACACTCGCCGAACGCTTCGTCGTCTTGCGTTCGCCCGGTTTCAGCCGCTCGGGCTTGGCGGCCTTTGCGGGCTTGGCGGCCTTCGCCTTGCCCGCGCGTCGAGTCGTCTTCGCCTTCGCCGTCGCCGTCGCCATTACGGACGCTTCGTCGCCGGCGGCGTGGGCGGTGGCGCCGCACGAGTCGGCCACACGACGCCCTGATGACCGCTCGTGACGCGCCCCATGCCCTTGTACGTGAACTTCTGCACGCGCTTCCCTTCGTAGGTCTCGGTCGTGAAGATGTTGCCGCGCGAATCGGTCGCGATCGAATGCACGGCGAACCACTGCCCCGGCTGGCGCCCGCCGCCACCGAAGCTCGTGACCACCTCGAGCGACGAGCGGTCCATCACGTACACCTTCTCGTTCTTGCCGTCGGCGAGGTAGAGGTATTTCTGCGCGGCATCGCGGGAGAACGCGATGTCCCACACCGAGCCGTCGCCGAGCGTGCGAGGCGCGATCTGCCGTTCCTTGACGAACTTCCCGCCCTTCTCGAAGACCTGGATGCGGTCGTTCGGGCGGTCGCAGACGTACACGAAACCATCGTTCGACGGCTCAGCGCAGTGCACGGGCGTACGGAACTGCGGGATCAACGGTGCGTCCGGGTTGTAGGGCCCGAAGTTCGAATCGCTCGGCACGTTGCCGTACGCGCCCCAGAAGCGCTTCACGGCGCCGGTCTTCATGTCGAGCACGGCGACGCGGTGATTCGCGTAGCCATCGGCCGCGTACGCCTCCTGCGCCTTGAAATCGAACGAGATCTTGGCGACGCGCCCGAAGTGATTCGTGGCGGCGCTGTTCGTCGGCTGATTCGGCATACCGATCGTGCGCAGGTACTTGCCGTCGTGCGTGAACTGGAGGATGTGCGAGTCCGGGCCCTGCCCGGTCGCCGGCGCGCCGCCCCCATTGCCCCCGATCCAGATGTTGCCCTGATCGTCCACCGCGATCCCGTGGTTGGACGTCGGCCACACGTACGATTTGTCGGACGGCGGACCGCCCCACGCAGCGACCACGTTCCCGGCGGGGTCAAACTCGATCACGGGCGGCGCGGCCACGCAGCACTCGCCCTTCGGCGGGGTGCTCGCCGCCGCGGTCTCGTTCGAGTCCGGCGTATCGCTGCGGTGCACGATGAACACGTGGTCGCGCGCGTCCACCCCAACGCCGATCACGTTGCCGAGCACCCATTTGTTCGGGAGCGGCTTCGGCCACATGGGGTCCACCTCGAACCGTGGCGCCGTGACGGAATCGGCCTTGAGCCGCGCGTCGAGCGTGCGCTCAGTCGTGATCAGCGCGCCGAGCAATGCGGCGATGCCAAGCGTGGAGAACAGCGTGCGACGGGTCATCGGCCGGCTCCTGTCGTCGTAGTGGGCCAGAGGAGACCCTGATTGGCTTTCGTGACGGTGCCAAGCCCGCCGAAGTTGAACTTCTGGATCCGCTTGCCCTGGTACGTCTCGCCCGTGATCACGTTGCCGCGGGAATCCACGGCGATGCTCCCCGGGGCGTAGAACGCGCCGGCCTGTCGCCCGCCGTCGCCGAAGTTCGTGAGTTCCTTCATCGTCGCGCGGTCAAGGATCCGCACCTTGTGATTGCCGCCGTCCGCTACGTACATGAACCGTTGTGCGGCATCCGCGGAAAACGCGATATCCCACACGGCCCCCTCGCCCAGCGTATTGGGCGCGATGGTGGCCTCGGACACGAACTCACCGGCGGCCGTAAAGACCTGGATACGGTTGTTCGCGCGATCGCAGACATACACCTTGCCATCCTTCGCGGGTCGCGCACAGCTCACCGTGCTGAAGCTCTGCGAAGGCGACGCCGACGGCGAATACGCGGGCGTCGCCGCGTCGGATGGTGACTTGCCGTAGGCACCCCAGAACGCCTTCACGGCACCGGTCGCAACGTCCACGGTCACGACGCGACGATTGCGCGTGCCGTCGGCGATGTAGGCCGTGGTGCCGGCGGCATCGAACGCGATGCGCGTAGCGCCACCCAGGATATCCGTCGCCGAGCTGTTTGGCGGCAGCGACGGCGGCGGTCCACCACGACCACCTCGACCTCCCCCTGCGCCTCCGCGACCTCCCGCTGCACCGGCGCCCGCAGCGGCGGCCGGCGGCGCTGCGCCTCGCGCGCCCGGCGACACACCCTGATACGCCGTGTCTTGCGGCTGGGCGCCTGCCGGAGCCGCCGTGCGTCCGGCGCGGCCGATCTGCCGCTTGAACGCGCCATCATGGGAGAAGACGAGGACCTGCCCGTCCATACCGCCGGTGCCCGCAATCCAGACGTCACCGTTCGGCGCCACCGCGATTCCCGATGGTATCGCCGGCCAATCGTAGCCCGGGCCCGGACCGCCCCACGACTTGATCCGGTTGCCGGTCGCATCGAACTGGATCACCGGAAGCTCGCTCAAGCAGCATTCGGCGATCGGCGGGTTGGCATCGGCGCCGGTCTCGGTACGCGCCGTGAAGGAATCAATGCGGTGAACGACGAACACGTGATCGTGCGCGTCCACGGCTACGCCCGTCACCGACCCGAGCAGCTTGTTCGCGGGGAGCGGCTTGGGCCACATGAGGTCAACCGTGAATCGGGGCGCGGTCACGGCGACAGCGGCCGAAGCGCCCGCCGGACGACTGGCGCCCTGCGGGCGAGTCGCGGTCCCTTGGGCGGCGACGCTCGCCGGGCTGACCGCCGCGACCAGTGCGCCGAGCGCAACGACCCCGACCATCGGCACGATCCGGCGGTCTGGCTGGACGGCTCTGGGCGACAAACTCCACGACCTTCGGGACACAATCATGTGATCCGTCTCCGGTGGGGGGCCGCCGTGGGCGGCTGTGTGGCGCTGCGGACGCAAGTAAGTTCGTCCGACGATGTTCCGTGACCGCGTTCGCCGGGCTGCCTCCATTCTACGACCGTTAACGCGGTGGCGTCCAGCCGCGCTGGGCGGCGCGCCGGCGGGGTTCGGCCCCTGGCGGCATGCGATCGCCGCAATCCTGGCGCTTGCCACCGCGAGCGCGGCGCCGGCCCACGCCCATGAGATCCCGAAGAGCGTCCACGTGCTCGCGTACATCCGGGCCGACGCCACGACGCTCCGTGTGATCGCGCGGGTGCCGCTCGAGGCCATGCGCGATATCCAGTGGCCGCTGCGCGGGCCCGGCTATCTCGTGCTCAGTCGCGCCGATTCGCTCCTGGCCGATGGCGTCAAGCTGTGGCTGACCGACAACCTGACGATCTTCGAGGACGGCCGGGCCCTCCCGGCGCCGCGCGTGCGTGGCACGCGGATTGCCCTGCAGAGCGATACGGCCTTCCGCTCGTTCGCCGCGGCAACCGCGGGGTTCGCGACTCCCGCACTCGGTGATTCCGTCAATCTCGCCTGGCAGCAAGCGATGGTGGACGTCTCGCTGGAGTACGAGATCGGGTCGCCGGAGTCCGCGTTCTCGCTGGATGCACGGTTCGCGCGCCTCGGCGTGCGGACCACGACCGAACTGCGCATCGTGCAGGCCGACTCGACCGAACGCACGGTCACCTGGCTCGGCGATCCCGGCCGCATCCAGCTCGATCCCTCTTGGTGGCAGGCCGCGTCGCAGTTTGTCGCCCTGGGGTTCCGGCACATTCTGGACGGGCTCGACCACCTGCTGTTCCTGGTCTGCCTCGTGGTGCCGTTCCGCCGCATCAGGCCGCTCGTCGTGATCGTCACCGCGTTTACGGCGGCGCATGCGCTGACGATGAGCGCCAGCGCGCTCGGCTTCGCGCCCGACGCGGCGTGGTTCCCGCCGCTGATCGAGCTCCTCATTGCCGCGTCCATCGTGTACGCGGCGATCGAAAACGTGTTTGGCGCGAATATCCAGCGGCGCTGGATGATTGCCTTCGGCTTCGGGCTCGTCCACGGCTTCGGCTTCGCGTTTGCGCTGCGCGAATCGCTGCAGTTTTCCGGTTCGCATGTGCTCGCCGCCCTGGCGGCATTCAACATCGGTGTCGAAGCCGGACAGGTGCTCGTCGTCGCGCTGGCTGCGCCGCTGCTCACCTGGGTGATTGCCCGGCTGCCGTCGGAGCGCGTGGCAATCGTGGTGATTTCGGCGCTGGTGGCGCACACGGCTTGGCACTGGTTGCTCGAGCGCGGCGCGGACCTGCGCGAGTACGACTTCACGGGGCAGCCGCTCGACATGCTGGCCGCGCGCACCGCCGTACGACTCGCGATCATCGGCCTGGGCGCGTTCCTGCTCGCGCGAGCCGCCCGACCTTGGGTCAATCGCGCGCTGGAACCCAGGGGCAGCCCGGCAGCGCCACCCGCGGCATAGTCGTAGTATTACCGGGCATGTTCCCCTCGATTTCCCACCCGACGATTCGCATGGTGTCACCGCGTTCACGCCGCGCCGCCTACGCATTCCTTGGCGCGCTTTCGCTTTCCGTATTGACCCCCGGCACTGCCCGTGCACAAGCGCCGAGTACCGCCGGTACGACGCTGGAGAAGCTCTACACGGATGCACAGGCCACGCGAGGCCGCGAAGGCTACCTGACCTACTGCGCGTCTTGCCACAAGACCGTGGAGCACGCGGGCCCGCGATTCTGGCCCGATAAGGTGGGCAAGACGCTTGGCGAGTTCTGGGGCTACCTGCGTTCCCAGATGCCGCAAGACAACCCCGGCGCAATGAGCGCCGAGGCGTACGCCGATGTGATCGCGTTCATCATGCAGATGAACAAGATGCCCGCCGGCGACATCGAGCTGCCAGCCGACTCCGTCGCACTGGAGAAGGTGCGAGTGGTCCCACCGACTGACACCCTCAGGAGCCGGAACCGCCGATGACCCATTCCCCCCGCCACCGACTTGCATTCCTCGCGCTCGCCGTCATGGCGATCGCCGGCTTCACTGCGGCGCTGTCCGCACGACAGGGTAGCGGCCTCGTCCGCGGCAACAAGCCCGGCGAGTGGCGATTCTGGGGCGGCGACGCCTGGGCCACGCGGTATTCGCCGCTGGATCAGATCAACGCGTCGAACTTCAGCCAGCTCCAGGTCGCGTGGCAGTGGAATGCGGCCCAGGATGGCGAGGACGAGTACTACCGCACGACCCCGCTGTTTGCGAACGGCCGCATCCTCACGGTGGCGACGACTCGCCGGTACGCGTACGCGATCGATCCGGCCACGGGCAACACGCTCTGGAAATGGAATACGCTCGACGAAGGCATTCGGTACAAGAAGGCGCCGCGGCAGTTCGCGGGACGTGGTCTCGCGTACTGGACCGATGGGAACAATGAGCGCGTGGTCGTGGCCACCCCGGGCTACCACATGGTCTCGCTCGACGCGAAGACGGGCCGGCCTGACCCGCGATTCGGCAAGAACGGAATCGTGGACCTGCAGGTCGGTCTGGGATACCCGATCGTCCCGCTCGCCGTGGACGATTCGGGCGATCTCGTCATCTCGGAAGAATCGCCGCTCCGCGCGGCCAAGCCCGGCGAAAAGTGGGACCCGGTCAGGAAGATCGGCGCCGATGGCCAGGTGGGGATTGACCCCGCCAACGGCCAGATTGCGATCAGCTCCCCACCGATCATCGTCGGGAACACGATCATCGTCGGCAACTCGTCGATGCATGGCTACTACCCGATCCGGAAGCACAACATCCCGGGCTTCGTCCGCGGCTTCGACATCAAGACGGGCAAGCAGCTGTGGAAGTTCAACCTCGTCCCGCAACCCGGCGAGTACGGCTGCGACACCTGGAAGCTGGGCTGCAAGATCGGGTCGTCGGGGGTCGGCAAGGTGGACCCGTGGGCGCCGTACTCGGTGGATGCCGAGCTCGGCCTCGTGTACATCCCGGTCGGCATGCCCGTGGCCGACGAATACGGCGGGCACCGCCCCGGCGACAACCTCTTCGCGAACAGCATCGTCGCGATTGACGTGAAGACCGGGCTGCGGAAGTGGCACTACCAGCTCGTGCACCACGATATCTGGGACTACGACAACTCGATGGTCCCGAACCTGCTCGACGTCACGATTGACGGGAAGCCACGCAAGATCGTCGCGCAAACAACGAAGGACGGCCTGTTCTATGTGCTCGACCGCATTACCGGCGAGCCGATCTGGCCGATCGTGGAGACGCCCGTACAGCAGAGCGAAGTGCCCGGCGAGGTCACGGCCCCGACACAGCCGATCCCGTCGCGCCCGGCGGCGTACTCGCATACCGGGCTGACCGAAGCGGACCTGATCGACTACACACCCGCAATCAAGGATTCGGCGCTGAAGCTCGCACGCCAGTGTCGCATGGGCCCGTATTTCATCCCACCGTCGCCCGCGGACGGTCGCGGCGCCAACGGTCCCGCGCAGTACCGCTGCTCGTGGTACGCGCCTGGCGCGAGCGGGGGCGTCAACATTGACGGCGGAAGCGCGGTGGACCCCGAAACGGGCATGATGTACGTCGGGGCCCAGGCCGGCCTGTCAACAGCCGCCGTGCAGAAGGACCCCTGCTCCGAAATCGAGTACACCTCACCGCACAACAGCTGTGGCGCGATCGGCGCGCTGCCTCCGCCGCCGGGGTATGTCGCGCCGGCTGGCGGGACCGGCCGCGGCGGGGGCTTTGGCCGTGTCGCCGCGGTCAACAACATTGACGGAATCTCGATCCTCAAGCCGAAGGAACTCGGCGGGATCACGGCGTACGACATGACCACGGGCGACAAGAAGTGGTGGGCGCCGAACGGCAACTACTGGCGCGATGTGCCTCGCCCTGCCGGCTCGATCTGGGCGGGCGCGACGATTCCGCGGCAGCCGAACAACGGCAGCCAGCCGCAGCTTATCGTGACGAAGACCCTGCTGATCAACGGCACCGGCCGCGGTGGCATGACGAACCAGCCGGCATCTGGCGCTGGTGGCGGCCGCGCTGGCGGCGCGGGTGGCGCAGGCGGTGGTGCGGGCGGCCGCGGAGCCGCCGGTCCCGTCGTGCCACCCCAGCTCTATGCGTTCGACAAGGCGACAGGCAAGCTCGTGAGCAGCGTACAGATTCCTGCCACGACCTCGGCCGTGCCGATGACCTTCCTGCACCAAGGCAAGCAGTACATCGTGTTCGCCTCGGGCGCAGGCAGCAATACCCGGCTCACGGCGCTGCGACTCCCGTAGGCTGAGGCGCACCGCAACGCAACGAGGGCCCGGCAGAAGTGTCGGGCCCTCGTCGCATCCAGCCCTGCGTGCTAGACGCGAGCGCTGTCGAGCACCTCGCGAACGCGTTTCGCGAGCGTCTCCATCGAGAATGGTTTCGCGACAAACGCCATCTCACCGGCCAGCACACCGTGCCGGAGCACCACGTCCTCCGTGTACCCGGACATGAACAGCACCTTCAACTCCGGGCGTATTTCCCTCAGGCGTTCCGCCAGCACGCGCCCGCTCATGCCGCCAAGGACGACGTCGGTCAGCAGCAAGTGGATCGGCCTCGGACTGGTCGAAACACCGGCTAACGCCTCGGCGCCGCTCCCGAACGTCAGCACCGTGTAGCCCAGCCGCCCGAGCAGCGAGGCCGCGAGCACGCGCAGCGCTTCCTCGTCCTCGACGACGACGAGGGTTTCCGTGCCCGTCGGCAGGTTCGGCAGCGCCGGCGGTTTCTGCGGCGCCGCCGGCCCGGCCGCCCGCGGCAGGTACACGTGGAACGTGGTGCCGACGCCGACATGGGATTCCACATCCACGTGGCCGCCATTCTGCGACACGATGCCGTGCACGCTGGCGAGGCCGAGCCCGGTACCGCGGCCCACGGGCTTTGTCGTGAAGAACGGCAGGAATATCCGTTCGATCAACTCCGGCTTCATGCCGATCCCCGTGTCCACCACGCTGATGACGACGTACTCGCCCGCCACGGCCTGCGGATGCAGCCGCACATAGTCGGGCCCGAGCACCGCGTTGCCCACGCGGATGGTGAGGCGGCCGCCGTCGGGCATCGCGTCGCGCGCGTTCACGGCAAGGTTCATCACCACCTGCTCGATCTGGCCCTGATCCATCCGGACGGTCCACGGGTCGGCGGCGCGCTCAACCGTCACCGCTATGGTCTCGCCGATAAGCCGCGCCAGCATTGACTCCATGTCGGCGACGGCCAGCGCCGGCGTCAGCACGGTCGGATTGATCAGCTGCTTGCGGGAAAACGCCAGGAGCTGGCGTGTCACGCCCGCGGCCGACTCCGCGGCCTTCTCGATCTCCAGCAGGCTTTGCCGGGTCGGGTCGTCGCGCTGGACGCGCATGAGCGCCAGCGAGGCCTGCCCCGAGATCACGGTCAGCAGGTTGTTGAAGTCGTGCGCGACGCCGCCGGCCAGCTGGCCGACCGATTCCATTTTTTGCGCCTGCAGGAACTGCACTTCGAGGCGGCGGCGCTCCGTGGTGTCGCGCGCGTTGACCACCACGCCGCCGATACCTGGGTCGTCGAAATAGTTGGTGCCTGAGCCTTCGAGCCACCGCAAACCGCCATCGGCGTGCCGAACGCGCAGCTGGAACGGGAGCTCGACCCTCGGCGACGCCTCACCACGCGACAGCAGCTCGCGCGCAATCTGGACGTCGTCAGGCCAGACCAGGTCGAGCACCGGCCGGTTGAGCCACGTGCCGGGCGGATACCCGAGGATACGATCCAGTGACGGACTGACGTACATCAACGTGCCCGACGGCCCCAGCAGCACGATGATGTCGTTGGAGTGACTGATCAGCGACTGGAAGCGCATGTCCTGCTCGCCAAGCGCCTGTTCGACCCGGCGAAACGCGGTGACGTCCAGCACCGTGCCGACCATCCGTTTGGCGGCTCCGGTCGGATCGCGCGCCACTGATCCGGTGTTGCGGACGTACCGAATCGCGCCGTCCGGGTGCACGACCCGACATTCCACATCGTATGGCGCTCGTCCATCCAGCGCCGCCTGCACGGCCGAGAGCACCCGTTCACGGTCTTCCGGGTGGATGCGTCCGATCCAGACGTCATAGGATGGCTGCACCGAGCCGGGCGCGAATCCGTGGATACGGAAGTTCTCGTCGGACCACGTGTTTACGCCCGACTTGACGTCCCACTCCCAGTTTCCAAGGTGGGCCAGCGCCTGCGCCTCGGCGAGGCGCGCCTCGCTCTCGGCGACCGTGCGGTACAGGGTCTCCCGTTCTGCGGACGCCGCGCGGATTCCCCTGAGCCCGCGGCGGAATACGAGGCCGGCGACCAACACCAGCAGCGTGGTGAGGCCGATGGAAGCGCCAAGCGCCCAGCGCTGCGCCCGATGCATCTCGGCGAGGGCGGTCGCCTGAGCGCCACTGTACACGGCCCTGAGTGCGGCGAAGTCCGCCCGGATCGCCAGGAGCGTCGATTCAAGCCCCGACGAATTTCAGCGATCGCGCTGCATGGCGAGCACCCGCTGCCAATGCGCCCGCAGCGAATCCACGATCGGCCCGGCATCTGGCACGCGCGTGGCGCGATGCGCCGATTCGATCCCGGACAGCAGTGGCGCGTTGCTGCGGACGAACGCATCCAGCGCGGAGTCGCCTGCGGCGAGCGCGCGCTCCGCCTGCCGACTGCGCCGCACGTGCACGATCCACGCGTCGAACGCAGGCATCGCGTCGGCCGCGATCGCCGCCGCCCGGTCATCGCTCTCGTGTTGCGCACTGAGGTCCTTCACGATTCGTGACAGCCCGAGCGGCAGGACACCGGCCGAGAGCGTCAGCGCGCCCAACATGATCAACTGGACGCGCCGCAGCTGGCGGGTGGCATCGGCGAGGCGCGACTCCTGCGGCATCTAGCGTTGCTCGAGCAAGGTGATCTTCTGCCAGATCTTGTTGGACATGGACCCGCACATGGTCTCGACTTCCGTCACGGCCGCCAAGACGACCGGGTCGTTGAAGCGTTCCGCATGGAGCGCCGCCAGCTTGCTGATCAGCGAGAGCAGTTCGCTGCAGTAGTCGAGATAGCGACCGAGCTGCGGCCCTTGCAGGTCCCGCTTCGGGGAGGAGGCCGTTGGCCCCGCCCCGCCTTGCACCTGATGGGGATCCTTCGTGAGCTGGTGCATGTCCACGACGTGGGCAATGCTGCGCAGCTGGTGCAGCGCCTAGAGGGCCTTCTTGCGTTTCAATCGTTGCTCGACGTTCGCCAGGAAGTAGATGGCGATCCCGAGGAAGACGAGGTCGTTGATCAGTGACTCCACGGCCTGCAGGGCGCCGGCGAATCCCTCGATGCCCGTGGGAAGCTCGACGGCCATCACCAGCGCCAGCAGCACGGCGAACAGCGCGATCAAGGTCACGGCCACGCCGATCCGGATCGCCCAGTTGGGCCGGGCGAGATAGGCGGTCACCGCCGGAAGCGCGTTGCCCACCTCGAGCAACTCGTGTGCGACGCGTCCCAACCCCGATCCCGGGAATCGCTCCTCGATCCGGTCGCGAAGCCGCGCGAGCGTGGCAAGGATCAGCGTCGCATCGAGCGACCGCGCCCTCACGGGGCCCACCCCGCCGGCTGGCTCAGCAGGGTCGGCTAGGCGCCGCTCTTCGCGCCGGCCGCGCCGGCCGTGCGGAACACCTCGCGGAACGCGGTCGCGAACCGGGCCATCTCGTCCGCCGTACCAACCGACACGCGCAGATGCTCCAGCATCGGCGGGAACGGGCGACCCACCAGCACCTTTTTCTGGCGGAACTCCTCGATCACGGGCTGGACCGGACGCTTGATGTGCACCATGAAGAAGTTGCCTTCCGATGGGATACTGTCGTACCCGAGCGACTTGAGGTCCTTGATCGCCTTCTCACGGAGGTCAATCGTCATGGCTTTCACCTTGGCCATGCTCGCCGTGTCCTTGAGCGCGGCGACGCCACCCCACTTTACGGCCGCGTTGATCGTCCCGGTCTGGTAGTTGCGCATCTTCACGATCAGTTCGCGCGGCGCGATCACGTAGCCGAGCCGCATGCCGGCCAGCGCCGCGATCTTGGAGAAGGTCCTTGCGATGATCACCGGTCGCCCTTCGATCACGTATGGCACCGACGTCGCGTAGTCATCGGTATTCACGAAATGATGATACGCCTCGTCGATGAGTACCGGCATGTCCTCCGGAAGCCCATCGAGCAGCGTCTTCATCTCGCGCTTCGTGATGATCTGGCCTGTCGGATTGTTCGGGTTGCACACGTACACGAACCCGGTCTCGCGGTAATGCGCCTTCGTCGCCTTGATCAACCCGGGAATGTCCTGGCGGTAGTCGGCCAGCAGCGGGACCTTGATGGCATCCGCCTTGATGCTGGTCGCCTGCGCGTACACCGACCCGTACGAGGGATCCGACCCGACGACCTTCTTCGTCGGTGAGTCGAGGAACGTCAGGCCGACGACATCGAGCAGCTCGCCGGAGCCGGCACCGAGCATCACGTTCTCGGTCTTCACCCCGTGATGGTCGGCGATCTCCTGCACGATGTTGCCGTCGGGGTAGCCGTACCGATTCCCGTACTTGAGGCCGTGCACCATTGCCTGCATGACGGAATCCGGCGGTCCCCAGCAGTTCTCATTGCTGCTCAGCTTGGCGAACGAGTCCCATTCGGCCTCCGACATCGGCCGGCGCTGTCCCTGCTGCGCGGGGGCGCCCTGCGCCGTGCCCTGGGCCCAGAGCGCGAGTTCGCTCGGTGAGAGGGTGAGCAGGCCGGCAGTGGCTGCGGCGCCACCGAGAAAACGGCGTCGGGTTACTTCGCGGGGAAAGTCCATGTCGCGTCTCCGGGTTGTGCCGTGGCCTACGTCCACTTCAGGTCGTGCTTGCTCAGCGGGAGCGAACGAATCCGCTTCCCGGTCGCAGCAAACACCGCGTTCACCGTCGCGGCAACCGCCGGCGGCAGCATCGGTTCGCCCAGACCCGTCGGAGAATTGTTGGTCTTGAGGAAGTGCACCTCCACCGGGCACGACTGCCGCATCCGGAGGAGCTGGAAGTTGTTGAAGTTCGTCTGCACGACCCGGCCGCGGTCAACCGTGATTTCCTGCGACAGCGCCTCGGCGATGCCGTCCAGGACGCCACCCTGCGTCTGGTTCTCCGCGTGCAACACGTTGATGACCTGTGAGCCGATGTCGCCCGCGCACCAAGCCTTGTCCACCTTGATCGCACCGGCCTTGCTCACGGTCACCTGCACGACAACCGCGAAATGCCCGAGATGGCTGTAGTGGAAGCCAACGCCCATGCCGGTGCCCTGTGGCAGGCGGGTCTTGCCCCACCCGGACTTCTCCGCGACGAGTTCGAGCACGCCGCGCATGCGCTCGGCGCTGAACTGCGGCCCGCCGCCGCCCGGGGCGCCGCCTCGACCGCCGCCGGCGGCGCCCGCAGGTGCCGCCGGGGGCGCATCGGCCTGGTACTGCGACAGCAGGTCGTAGCGGAACTGGATCGGGTCCTTGCCGGCCGCCTGCGCCAGCTCGTCAATGAAGCACTGGGTCGCGTAGGCGATGCCGTTCGACCCGGGCGCCCGGAGCGCGCCGAGCGGGACGTGCGTCTCGATCACCGAACCGTCGAGTTGGAAGTTCCGGACGAACCGCGCCGGGAACTCGGCCGCGCTGATACCCGAGCTGTTCCCGAAGAACACGTTAGGCTGCGTGGAATTCGGGGTCCCGAACGCGACGTAGTGATTCTTCCACGCGACCACGCGACCGTTCGCGTCCACCGCGCCGCTCAGGTGGTGCCACTGCGGCGGGCGGTAGAAGTCATGCTGGATATCGTCCTCGCGCGTCCAGATCAGCTTGACCGGAACGCCCGGCACCTGCTTGGCGATCGCCGCGGCCTCCACCATGTAGTCGTTGGTGAGCCGACGACCGAACCCGCCGCCCGAGCGCATGATGTGCAGCGTGATGTCTTCCGTCTTGATGCCCAGCGTGCTGACGACGAGCGCGCGCCCACCCGCCGGCTGCTGCGTCGCGGACCAGAGTTCGAGCTTCCCGTCCTTGAACAGCGCCGTCGTGTTCTGTGGCTCCAGCGGCGCGTGCGAGATCAACGGCACGTAGTAGGCGGCCTCGACCTTCTTCGTCGCGCCGGCAATGGTCGCATCGGCGTCGCCATCCTTCCGGAGGTTGCGCATCGGCGCGGCCTTGCCCAGCTCGGCGGCCTTCGCCGTGTACTGCGCGCTCGTGTGGGTCGCGCCGCTCCCCTCGTCCCACTGCACGACCAGCTTCCGCCGCGCCGCGTTCGCCTGCCACCAGGTGTCCGCAAGGATCGCGACGCCGCTGTGCAGCTGGTCACGCGCCGCCGGGCCTGCGTCGAGCACAAATGCATGCCGGACGCCCGGTTCGGCCTTGATCACGTCGAGGTTCGCGCTCACTACCTTGCCGCCGAACACCGGGCACTTCACGTACGCGGCACTGAGCATTCCGGGCATCGTGAAGTCAATCCCGAACAGCGGCTGGCCCGTGACGATCTTGCGCGTGTCAACGCCCGGGACCTTCGTCCCGATGATCTTGTAGTCCTTCGGATCCTTGAGCGGGATGTTCAGCGCCTGGAACTGCTGGATCGTGAGCGGCGTCGCCGGCACGAGCGTGGCGGCCTTGTCCGCGAGCTGGCCATACGTCGCCGTGCGGTTGCTGGCGCGATGATACGCGTTGCCCGCGCCGGTCGTGACTTCCGCGGCCGGCACGCCCCACGTCTGCGCCGCGGACTCGACCATGAGCGATCGGCCGTACGCGCCGACGCGGCGGAGCAGGTCCCAGTTCTGCGGCGTTGCCGTCGATCCGCCCGCGCCCTGCCCGCCATACGCCGCGGGGTTGTGATCGCCCTGCTCGATGCGCACGGCCTTCCACTCGACGTCGAGCTCCTCCGCGATGATCATCGTCAGGTGCGTCTTGACGCCCTGGCCGATCTCAGGATTCTTGGAGATGATCGTGATGACGTTGTCCGGCGTGATGCGAATGAACGCGTTCGGCGTGTAGTCGGCGCGCATCCCGAACGCCGACGTCGCGGCCTCGAGGTCTTCCGCGTACGAGGCAATGAGCAGCCCGCCGCCGGCGATTGCGCTGACGCGAAGGAATCCGCGCCGATCAACGCCCTTCTGGGCGTTCGGCGTCGCTGATGGCTTGATAGTCGTGGCCATGGTCGGGATCCTCAGCGAGCGGAGGTGAAGAGCGACTTCGGGGCACCACTGGCGGCGGCGTCCGCGTCCGCACCGGGCGCTCCGGAGCGCGAGCTGTTCGGCGTCACGCCCACACCGCGCTTGATCTCGCCGGCGCGCTTGATCGCCGCGCGAATCCGGTGGTACGTCGCGCAGCGGCAGATGTTGCCGTTCATCGCCGTATCAATGTCCGCGTCGGTCGGGTTGGCGTTGCGCTCGATGAGCGCCGCCGCCGACATGATCTGGCCCGCCTGGCAGTAGCCGCACTGCGGAACGTCGAGTTCTTCCCAGGCGCGCTGCACCGCGTGCGTGCCGTCGGGCGACAGCCCTTCGATCGTCTTGATGTCCGCGCCCTCGAGCGTGCCCACGCGCAGCTGGCACGAGCGCACGGCCGTGCCGTTGCGCTGCACGGTGCACGCGCCGCACTGGCCGACGCCGCAGCCGAACTTCGTGCCTTTGTAATCGAGCGTGTCGCGCAGCACCCAGAGGAGTGGCGTGTCGGCCGTGACGTCCACCGTGACGGCCTTGCCGTTCAGCTTGAAGGAGACAGGCATGTGACCCGGATCGGATGAAGGGTGAAGTGAATGAACGCGACTACGGCCGCTTCTCGTACCGCTTGAACGCCCGCGGGCCGACCTCGGCACCGTAGATGTTCCCTGCCTTGTCCACTGCTACGCCTTCCGCGGCGCTGGTGTTGTTCGCACAGCCCGTCGCACTCGTGCTCGCCGACGCCGGCGGCGGTGGCTGGACGTTCGCGAGCCGGCTGGTGCACGTGACCGCGGGGTCCGGGATGAACGCGGTCACCTTGCCGTCGGCGACCTTGCCGATGCGGATGCCCTTGAGCCACGCCCAGTGGGCGGGATTCACCGACCCGGACTCCGAGTCCGCGACGTAGATGTTGTCCGCGGCGTCAATGAAGATCCCGCTGGGCCGCGAGAACTGGTACCATGTGTCGATCAGCTTGCCGGCCTGGTCGAAGATCTTGATGCGGTTGTAGCTCCGGTCGCCGACGAACAGGCGCCCCCTCGAGTCCATCGCCAGTGCGTGCGGCTGCGCAAACGAGTGCGGCTGGTCCTTCGTGGTCGAGTCCACGACCGTGCCCCAGGTCGCGAGCAGCTTGCCCGTCTTGTCGAACTTGAGGATTCGCGCGGTCGCCGTCTTCTGCGCGTCGGAATGGCCTTCGGCGACGAAGATGTCGCCGTTGGGCGCGGTATGCACGTCGTTCGGCTGGAAGAAGTACGCGGTGTCGCGCGCGCCGGCCGGCTTGCCGAGCGTCATGAGCAGGCGGCCATCGGGCGAGAACTTGAAGACCTGGTGGCCGTTGGTCATCGGTGGCGGCGGAGCGGGTGGCGTCGCCGGCGCAGCCCCGCCGCGACCGGCACCGCCTGCGCGTCCACCGCCGCCGGCGCCCGTGCACGAGCAGTCCACAACCCACACGTTGCCGTCGCGGTCCACATGGATGCCGTGTGGCGACCGGATCAGCCCGGCGCCAAAGCTGCGCACCAGGTTTCCGTCGCGATCGAACTTGAGCACCGGGTCGAGCGGCGAGCCGACGCAATCGTTCTGGCCGCAGCGCTCGGCGACCCAGATGCTCGTGCCGTCCTTGTCAATGTCCACGGCGCTGTTCGAACCCCAGACGCGACCGGCGGGCATCTTGGCCCAACCCTCGACGGTGCGGTACGGATTCGGCGCTTCGTTGGTGGGGGCGCCCTGTGAGCCGGCGCTTGTGGCAGCGCCGAAGACGAGCGAAGCGGCGAGGAGACGGGGGGAGTGGGGGAATCGCATCTATAGACTATAGCGCCGCCCCAGCGGCCAGAACAGCCCGCCCGCCTACCGGCTGGGTGCGGCCGCTCGAAGCGCCGCCAGGACGGAATCCAGTGCCGGCCGGCCGAAGTACCTGCCCGCCGCGACCACGCCGCGCACGCTCCGGTACGCGGCCGCGCCAGCCAGCGGGCTGCGGTCGAGAATCACGAGGTCCGCGTTTCGCCCGGGTGCGACCGAGCCCGCCCGATCGAGGATCCCGAAGTAGTTCGCGGGCTCCCAGGTTGCGACCTTGAGCACATCGAATGGGGTGAGCCCGCCGCGCTCGAGGATCGCGAGTTCTTCGGCGAGCCCGAACCCCGGCGGGCTGTTCCGGAGCGGTGCGTCCGTCCCGGCGAGGAGCTTGATTCCCGCGCGCTGCATCTCGCCGGCCAGCGCCACCCGCTTCTCGAAGAGCGCACGGCCCGTCCGGTACGAGTCCGCCGGGATGCTGTCCGGCATCGGGAAGATCGAGGCCACATAGTCCTTCAGCGACCGCGGCAAGTACTGCTGATACGCATCGCCGGGCACGGGACGGAGCGGCCACTCCGCGATCTCGAACGCCGCGACGTACGTCGGCGTGACCCACGTGCCGTTCTTGACCAGCGTGCGCCACAGCGGCTCGAGCGAGGCCGATGAACACGGCCCGAGCACGCGCTGCGTGACGTGCCGTGGCACGAGCGCAAGGGATTCGGCGGCGGTACACGGCGTCGGGATCGTCAGGAGATGCTCGAGACTGCGCATGCCGCTGTCCGAGGCCTCGATCGCGGATATCACGCGTGGCACGTGCCCGGCGAACGGCATCCCCACCTCGCGCGCGCGGCGTGCCGCGGCGAAGAACGTCTCGCGGGTCAGCCCGGTGTGGAACTTGATGACGTCAACGCCGAGACGCCGGAGGGAATCCACGCCCCGGACGGCATCCGCGGCGGATTTCACCGGGATGTGCGGGATCGGCTGCGGGTTGCCTTCGAGGTACGGTCCCGACGCGTAGATCCGCGGTCCCACGCGCGTTCCCGCGGTGACCTGCCGGCGCCAGGTGGTCAGCGTATCCCAGTAGCCGGCGAGGTCGCGCACTCCGGTGACGCCACTGACGATGTACGCGGGCAGCACGTCCGCGCCGCCCGGCATGTCGAGGTGCACGTGCATGTCCCAGAGGCCTGGAATCACGAACCGTCCCCGCGCGTCAATCACCTCCGCGTCGCTCGGCCGCACCACGTTTGCGCCGACCGCAACGATCACACCGCCACGAACGACGATTCCCTGGCCGGTGCGCGGCGCACGATTCGTCGCGTCAACGACGGTGGCGTTCGCGATGTACAGCGTCGGCACGCCTTGCGCGCTCGCGGCGTGGCCGAGCCACGTCGCGGCGCAGATCGCGCGCAGGGCCCTAAGGCAACGCAAACGCAACCAGCTTGCTCGTCGTCCCGGCGCCCGTCGCGATCACGATGTACTGCTTGCCGGCGCGACTGCGGAACGTCATCGGGTTCGAGTACGCGACCTGGCCGAGGTCGTGCTCCCACTTGTATTCGCCGGTGCGCGAATCAATCGCGTAGAGCACGCTTCCGCCGCCGGTGAGGAACACGAGCCCGCCCTTCGTCACCATGCCGCCAGGTGACCCGACCACGCCGAGTTTGGGCGGGAGCTTCACGCCCGCGAGCGCCGGATGGCTGCGAACGGCGGGGGAGTCACCGAGTGGGATCGTCCACTTGGTGTCGCCCGTGTTGAGGTCGATCGCCGTGAGCGTGCCGTACGGGGGCTTGATGATCGGCAGCGAGCCGCCGGCCTGCGGTCGCACACTCAGGCCGCGCCGCGACGGATCGAGCGTGTACGGCGCATCCACCGTGTCGCTCTTCGCATCGCGCTTCATGATCGCCATCAGGGCGGGCTCGTTGCTTGCCTTGACGTAGAGCCAACCGGTTTCGGGGTCAATCGCCACGCCGCCCCACCCCGCACCGCCGATCACACCCGGGCGCGCAATCGCGCCTTGCAGCGACGGCGGGAGGTACAGGGGCCCAAGCTGATACCGCGACACTTCATTTACCGCGAGCTGCCTGAGTTCCGGCGTGAAGTTGATGAGGTCGTCGAGCGCGATGCCTTGCGGCGCGAACGCAGCAGGCTTGGTGGGGAACGGCTGGGTCGGCCAGGATTCCTCGCCGGGCACGGTGCTTTGTGGCACTGGGCGCTCCTCGATCGGCCAGATCGGTGCGCCGGTGACGCGATCGAACACGAACAGGAATCCCTGCTTCGTGGCCTGCACGACGATGTCGCGCCTCCGTCCGTTCACCGTGACCGTGGCGAGCGCGGGTGCCGCCGGGAGGTCGTAGTCCCATAAGCCGTGGTGCACCACCTGATAGTGCCAGACGCGCTTGCCTGTCTTGATGTCAACGGCGACGAGCGCCTCGCCGAACAGCCCACTGCCCTCTCGTTCGCCGCCGTACCAATCGTTGCTTGGCGTGCCGACCGGCAGGTACGCGATCCCGCGGGCGGAATCCACCGTGAACGGCGCCCAGACGTTTGTGTGGCCCGCGTAACGCCACGAATCTTCCTTCCACGTTTCGTTCCCGAACTCACCGGCTTCAGGCACGGTCTTGAAGCGCCAGAGGCGTTGCCCCGTGCGTACGTCGAAGGCCTGCACATCACCGGGCGGGTCGCCGCGGTACTGCAGCCGATCGCCAACGCCGTTGCCGACTATGACCACATTCCCCCACACCACCGGGGGCGACGTGTTCGTGTAGTGCTCCTTCCGCACCGTGCGCGAGAGGTTCGCCGTGAGGTCCACTTCACCGTTCGTGCCGAACGATGCGATCGGCTTGCCGTCTTTCGCGTCGAGCGCGATCAACCGCCAGCGCGAGGCAATGAACACGCGTCGCTCACGCGCGCTGGACCAGGTCGCTACGCCGCGATGCACGAGTCCCGTGCCGTTCGACGGTTGCCCATAGGTCTTCCACGGCTGCGGATCGAACTCCCAGTACGGCTTGCCCGTCAGTGCATCGGCGGCAATCACGCGGTTGTACGGCGTCGAGAAGATCAGCGTGTCGCCGATCGCGAGCGCGGTCGCCTGGAACTGTCCTGGACGCGCGGCCTTCTGGCCCGGGCCTTCGGGCACCGGACGCTCGTTCGCGTCCCAGCTCCAGACCTGTCGCAACTGGCCGACGTTGTCGCGGTTGATGTCCGCGAGCGGCGAATATTTCTGGCCGCCGGCATCGCCGCCGTAGTTGGCCCAGTTGACGCCCTTGCCGGCACCCGGCGTCACCTGTCGAGGTGGCGGCGGCGCGTCAGGGCGTTGCGCGGCGAGCGTTGCGGGCAGGGCAAGCAACAGGAGAGTTCGCATGTCTGGACGTTCGCGTAAGCAGCGGCGTTTGGGCAAGGGTCGCGCGCCTCCCCGGCCCTGAGCACCAAGGTATTTTTCGCACCGTGAGCACCACCCAGCAGCCCGTCGCCACCTCCGCCGCCAACCGCGTCGCGCTCGGCCGCTGGCTCGCCCTCTGGTCCGCGACGGTGTTCATCCTCGTGCTCGTCGGCGGCGGGACACGGCTCACCGAGAGCGGACTCTCGATCACGGAGTGGAAGCCGTTCAGCGGCGTGATCCCGCCGATCGGCGACGCGGCGTGGGCCGCCGAGTTCGAGAAGTACAAGCAGATCCCGCAGTACGCGCAGATGAACGCCGGGATGACACTCTCGGAGTTCAAGGGGATCTTCTTGTGGGAGTATGTGCACCGCCTGCTCGCGCGCATGGGCGGGCTCGTCTTTGCGATTCCGTTCTTCTGGTTCTGGCTCAGGGGCCGCATTCCGCGCGTGCTCATGCCACGCATCGTCATGATCGGCACGCTGCTCATCGCCCAGGCCGCGCTCGGCTGGTACATGGTCGCGAGCGGCCTGGTGGAACGCGTGACGGTGAGCCAGTACCGGCTGGCCGCCCACCTGTCGCTCGCGCTCGTCCTGTACTGCATGAGCGTCTGGACCGCCGATGAACTGCTGTCGCCCAACCCCGGTCCGCCCGCGCCCCGCGTGGCGGCTGCACTCAAGCGACTGATCGTGCTCATCGCGGTGACGATCGTCGCGGGTGCGTTCGTGGCCGGCCTCCGCGCCGGGAAGATCTACAACGAGTTCCCGCTTATGGGTCAGGGCCTCGCGCCGGTCGAATACGGCCAGCTCACGCCGTGGTGGCGCAACTGGTTCGACAATCCCGCCGCCGCGCAGTTCAACCACCGGCTGATCGCCACGGCGACGCTGCTCGCAGTCGCGATCTTCTGGGCGCGCGCCAGCCGCGCGACCACGGGCGCCCTGCGCCAGCGCGTGGACCTCATGGCGGTCGCCGTGCTCGTGCAGTTCGCGCTGGGTATCACGGTACTGCTGCTCAGCGTGCCGGTGATCGTTGGCGTTGCGCACCAGGCCGGGGCGCTGCTCCTGCTGACCGCCGCGCTGATGGCACTCCGAACCGCGATGGG
This sequence comes from Gemmatimonadota bacterium, assembly GCA_016874035.1. GTDB lineage: Bacteria > Gemmatimonadota > Gemmatimonadetes > Gemmatimonadales > Gemmatimonadaceae > Fen-1231. Next base: position 18,778 of record VGVM01000016.1, on the reverse strand, counting down.
CTCGGCACAGCAGTCGGCAAGCTGAGCGGTCGCCGCGCCATCGCGGCGCGCCGCAACAGACCTACGCCGTCGCCCGCAGCCGCTCGAAGAACACCTTCCGCGCCTTCGCGACCTTTGGCGCGATCACGGCCGCGCAATACGGGTTCTGCGGATTCCGCGCGAAGTAGTCCTGATGGTATGACTCCGCCTCGAAGAACTGCGTGAGCGGCGCCACTTCGGTGACGATTGGATCATCCCACACCTGCTCCGCGGTCAGCGCGGCGATCTTCGCGCGCGTGGCCTCTGCCTGCGCCGGCGACTCGAAGAACACCGCCGAGCGGTACTGCGTACCCGTGTCTGCGCCCTGACGGTTCAGCGTGGTGGGGTCGTGGATCGTGAAGAAGACGTCGAGGAGATCGTTGAACGTGATTTCGGTGGCGTCGTATTCGATGCGCACGACCTCGGCGTGGCCGGTGGCCCCGGAGCAGACCTGTTCGTACGTCGGGTTCATGCGACGGCCACCCGTGTAGCCACTCGCGACGCGGCGCACGCCGCGCAGCTGGGTGAAGACCGCCTCGAGGCACCAAAAGCAGCCGCCGGCGAGTGTCGCGTGTTCGATCACTTCGCGGCCCCGTCGAGCAGCCCCAGGTACTTGCCGTACCCTTCCGCTTCCATCTGCGCCTTCGGGATGAACCGCAGCGACGCCGAGTTGATGCAGTAGCGGAGGCCGGTCGGTCCCGGACCGTCGGGGAACACGTGGCCGAGGTGCGAGTCGCCGGCCTTGGAACGCACCTCGACGCGGCGCATGCCGTAGGCGGTGTCGCTATGCTCGGTCACGTTATCGGATTCGATGGGGCGGATGAAGCTCGGCCAGCCGGTGCCGGAGTCGAACTTGTCGCCGCTGGAGAACAGCGGCTCGCCGGAGACAATGTCCACGTAGATGCCGGGTTCCTTGTGGTTCCAGAACTCATTGCGGAACGGAGGTTCCGTGGCGCTGCACTGGGTGACTTGATATTGCTCCTCGGTGAGAGTCTGCCGGAGAGCGGGATTGTCGGGTTTGATCTTTGACATGGAGCTTCTACTACTTGGGCGGGGAAGGGGCGGAAGCGACGGATAACTGCGGATACGGCAACGGCAACGGCAACTGCAACGGCAACTGCAACTGCAACGGCTTTTCTTGGGAACTACAACTGCAACTACGAAGAACGTATCCGCGAGTCGTCGTTGCAGTTCCCCAAGTTCCTGCCGTATCCGCCCCGATCAGCCGTTTCCGCAGTTTCCCTGCTAAAGCAGTTTCCGCATTGATCGTGGTTACGGCTTCTTGGGCGTCCGGGACAGCGACCGATAGTACTCCTCGACCAGAGCCTTGAACGCCGGTGGCACCTCGCCAGATCGCTCGAGCAGCACGCGACTCCCGGCCTCATCGCCGCTCGCCCGCCGCAACGCAAACTCATACGCCTTCAGTCCGTCCACCACTTGCTGCCGCAGCATCGCCTCGGCGCGCTTGTCGGTGAGCGAAGTAAACGTCGAGGCCATCTGCTGCATGTTCTCGATGGCCCGCTCGAGTGGCGCCGGGTTTTCGCCCGCCGCCCGAAGGTCGCGCGCGATCGCCTGCGCGTCCGCAATCCGCTGCTGCAGTTCGCGCGTGATCTGCTGCTGCTCGCCGCGCTCATCGTATTGCCCGCCAAAGCCGCCGTTGTTGGCGCCGCCGGGTTGCAGACGTCCGCCACCGCCGCCACCGCGGTTCCCGCCGGCCATTTGCTGACCGCCTTGACCTTGCCCCTGTTGGCCCTGCTGCCCCTGCTGCCCCGGCTGCCCTTGCTGCCCTTGGCCCTGCTGCCCCTGCTGGCCTTGCTGCCCTTGTTGACCCTGCTGTCCCTGTTGCCCTTGCTGTCCCTGCTGGCCCTGCTGGCCCTGTTGCCCTTGCTGGCCCTGTTGCCCTTGCTGACCCTGCTGGCCCTGCTGGCCTTGCTGGCCCTGCTGACCTTGCTGGCCTTGCTGCTGCCGCTGTGCATTGCCCTGCGCCAAACGCCGCTCCTGCGCTTGCCGCATGCGTTCCTGCACTGATTCCACGCCGCGCACGAGGTCCCGCATCCGGTCTGTCGCCTGCGCGTTGTTCTGCGCCTGGCGCCCCTGCTCGGCCTGCTCTGCCGCCTGATCGAGTCGGCGGCCCAACGCACCGATCTCCGCGCCCACCATTCGCTCGAACTCACTCATCCACTGCGGGGGCGCGTTGTTCAACGCCGGTCCTGACGCCTGCACGCGTTCGGCGAGCCGCGACTCGCGCAGCGTATCCGCCGCGCCGCGCAACGTGCGCGACGCCTGCGGCTGCTCGCGCGACTGCTCGGTCGCCATGCGATCGAGCTGCTGCGTCATCGCGCGCATCTCGCCGGCCAGCTGGTTCTTCTGCACCTGGATCGCGCGCTGCGCCGAATCGCGCCGCACGTTCTCGTCCGTGTTCATCCGATTCACGTCGTCCTGGATGCGACGCTGGGTCTCGGCGAGCCGGCGCTGCTGCTGCTGCGCGGACTCGATGTCGCGCCCGGACTGGCTCGAGCGTTCCTGCTCGAGCAGCCGCCGGGCTTCCTGCAGCCGGTCCGCGGCGCTGCGTGAATCGCTCGCGCCCTGCCGGCCGTTGGCCGCCGAGCGACGCATCGCATCGGCCGCGTCCTGCAGCCGGCGCGCGGCGTCAGCCAACGGCTGGGATTCACGTTCCCGGGCGAGCCGCTCGAGCTGTCGCGCGGCTTCCTCGGCCTCCTGCGCCAGCTGTCGCTGGGCCTCTCCGCTCCCGCCACCGTTGGCGCCTGCCTGGCCGAGACTGTCCGCCTTTCGCTGCGCGCGCTGATCCTGCTGGAGCTGTCGCGCCGCTAGCTGCCTCAAACGCTCCAGGGCGGCGTCCACATCGCTCGCCGTGGAGTCACGCGCCTGCTGCGCGAGCTGTTCGGCGCTTTGCCCGCGCTGCACGGTTTCATACTGGTTGCGCAGCCGATCCCGCTGCAGTTCGAAGATGTCGGCGAGGTCTTCCGCGTTGGCGCCACCGCCGCCACCGCCTCCGCCGCCACCCTGCTGTTGCTGCAACTGGATCTCGCGGAAGATCGCCTCGGCGCGACCGAGTTCGGTCAGGGCGCGCTGCTCATGCACCAGCGCGGTGCGCTGGCCCGGCGCGACGAGCTTCCGTTCCGCCGTGTCCATCTGCGCGACCGCGCGCGGCAGGATGTCCGCGATCTTCTTGAAGTTCGAATCGCCGGCCGCGATGCCGCGGCTCACGAGCCGCTCTCCCAGCTGCGCGGCCTGCTCCTTCAGGCGCTGCTGGGCCAGTCGCACCGTGGCGACGTTCTCGCTCATCTCCTTCGGTTCCGTCGTCGCCGAATCGCGTGCGAGGTTGAACGTTGCCGCGATGATCTGCCGCTGTTGCTCGGACAGGCGCCCTGGATTGTCCTGCTGCTGCCCGCCGCCGCCTCCTCCGCCACCACCGCCGCCGCCCTGACCCTGGCGGTACGTCATGTCGTACGGGCGGACGGTGAGGAAATAGATGTCGGTGCTCGACTTGCCAGGCCCCGTGACGACGTTGTTGTCCGTCGCGGTCGCGTAGTACGAGATCTGGTCCCCGGGCTCCAGCTTCATGTCCTCGAGCATGAAGGTGTGGCCCGCGACGACGTCACGCAGCGCGCGCGCAGTCGCCGAGAACAGCCCGACCGTGCGCTCGTCGCCGCCGTTCACGCTGAAGGTGAGGGTCAGGTTCGACACCCCGTAGTCGTCTTCGGCCTTCGTGTCGGAGTACACCTCGTCCACGGAGAGCACCTTCACGTCGCGGCCGGGCTTGCCGATCGCGACGGCCGGAGGGCGATCCGGCATCGCATCAATCGTGTAGTCCAGCGATGCGCTTGACGTCCGTCCGTCGGCGCTGGTGAGCTCAACCTTATAGAAGCCCGAGCGCGTCACGCGCATCATGCCAACCAGCTGGCCATCCGCGGTCGGCGCGAGCGCGAGCGTATCGCCGTTGTCGAGCACGAGGCGTCCCGCCGTTGCCGGGATCGTGGGCGACACGCGCACCCGCACCATCGAACCCGTCAGTGCGGCGATGTCTCCCGTGCTGTCCACCTGCCGGGCCGGCAGCTGCGTGTAGCTCGGGAAACGGTACTCGAGGTCAATGTTCGAGACGTAGGGAATGTTGGCAACATCGAGCCGGTAGATCGGCGAGCGAATGCCCGCCGCCTCGACCGCGTACTCGGTCTTTGCGCCGACATCAAACAACCGGAACGCCCACGTGCCGTTCGAATCGGCCTCCATCTCGAGCCGCGTGAACGAGGCGGCGCCTTCGGCACGGATCAACAACTCGGCGCGCTCGGCGGTAAAGCCGTTCAGCGTGGCGGCGACGAGCTGGTCACCACCCTTGGCGACCGTCGCGTTGCCCGGGGTCACCCGGATCGCGAACGCCGCGGCTGGGTCCTTCCCGGCCCACGGCGTCGTGAGGATCTGCATCCCCGTGCGCAGCGTCGCGGGCCCGCTGACGAAGATCAGCGCGGTCGCAACCAGCGTCGAGAAGAACAGCGCGGCGGCCTGCTTGAGTGCCTTGCCGTCCACGGCCTTGCCCGAGTCGGTGCGGCGCAGGCCGTCGAGCGCCGACCGCATCAGGCGTGCCGCGATTCCCTCGCTGACGTCCGGCCGCGATCCACCAAGCCCAACCGCGGTGACCAGCGCGCCGTTGAGCGCGCGGTCGTGCTCCTCCACATACAACGCGACCCGAAGGTCATCGGCCGGCGCGTGCAATCGGCGCACAACGAAGTACCACACGGCCGCGATCGCCGCGACCACGATGACGACCCGCGACGCCACGACCGCGCCTTCTCCGTAGTTCGCCGACTTCATGGCGATCGAGAGCACGATACCCACCGCCGCGAGCACGGCGACGGCGATCGCGCCGCCGCGCAGCGCATGCTTGACGCGCCAGCGCCAGCGAACACCGCTGACGGCGCTGTCGAGCGCCTCGCGACCGGTCAGAACGCCATGGGCGTGCGTCATGTGCTTCCTCCGTTCCTGCGTGAACCGCTACTGCAACACCGCCTACCGCGGTGGACCGCTACTGCGCCGTGACCGTACCGGACAGGCGGTTTGACAGCAAAGTCTCGGCCGCCAACACCAGGAACGTCGCAATCAGAAGATACCACCAGACCCGTTGGTTCCGTTCCCGCTCCGCCGCAGTGGCGTCGAGCCCACCGGAGCCGCCCACGCCACCACCGGAGTTCGCCAACGCCGCGGTCGCCAACTCCTCGGCGTCCATGTGCGCCAGGTCGGACTCGGCGAGGTCCACGTTCACCGCGATGAACCGCCCCGCGCCCTCGGCTGTCTCGGTGCCGCGCAGCTCGTGGAACCCTCGATCTACGAGTGGGGTGGCGCGAACGCTGTCGCTGAACCGCACGCGCTTTCCCGCTGGGCCATACAGGCTGAGTCCGCTCATCGAGCGCGACCCACCGCCACCGGCCTGCCCCGACCCTTCCGCGGCCGCCGAAGAGCGAGCGGCGAACTGGGCCGTCAGCTCCGCGTGCCGGGTCAGGTCGAGGATCTCGCCGGCCGTGAACCACGACCGCGGGTCGCTGTAGCGCCCGGTATGCCGCGCCAACTGCCGAATGAAGGGGAGGAATACCGGCTGCGTCGGGAGATCGGTCCAGAAATCGTCGAGCGTGGACGGCCAGATCGTCATGCGACCCCGGCCCACGGATCGCTCCACCAGCGCGGGCGAGCCATCATCGAACCAAGCGAGCACGCCGCTGTCGCCCGCTACGCGCAGTTGCCGATGCCGAAACACATGGGCGGACGCGAAGTCGCCGCTTCCGGGCGCCGCAAACGCCTCAAAGATCGGGCTGGAATAGTTGACCCGCGCGATCCGCGCGCCACCCAGCGGCGTCCGGTCGAGCACCTCGCCGATACCGGTGCGCAGCACGTCGTTCCACTCGCGCGGAATCCGGTCGCTCGCCACATCGCCCGGGACGAACAGGACGCCGGCGCCCCCTCGGAGTTCCGCCCGCAGCGCGACGCCAAGGTCGGCGCCCGGCGGGGCGACTTCGTCGACCACAATGAGCGAACGGCCGGCAAAGTCACGGGGCGTGAGCGAGTCCACCCGCTTGATGTCCACGCGAAAGCGTGGCTGGTCGCCGATCTCCAGCGCGCGGCGTACATACAGTGCCTCGTTGGCGCGCGCACGCAGCGGCTCGACGACGAGCACGGAGATGGCCTCGTCCGGCGCAAGCGTGAAGTAGAACGCGTCGTTCGCCGCCAGCTCATCGCCGGGGATCCGCACCACACCACGCGTAACACCGCTTGGCACCACGACGGCGGGAAATCGGACCTGCGCCGCGCCGCTGGCCGGCACGGAGACGCTCGCGCTTCCCGCCGGGCGACCGGCGAGTTCGAGCGAAGCCGTGACGGTCTTCGCCGCGGCGCCCGTGTTCGTGAGCCGCGCGACCACCGTCACCGGGGCATTCGGCTCATCGGCGTCGCGATCCGTGGTCACCGTGGCGACGGCAAGGTCCGACGCCGCCCCGACGCCGACATCGTGCGTCGTGATCGTCACGCCGGGCGGGAGTCGCAACTCGGTGCGCGCCGACCACCCCCTGCGCTGGAAGTCGGACACCAGCGCGACCTCCCGCGTCGGAAGCTCCGACGCGCCAAGGATGTCTCCCGCGAGCTTGAGCGCCGTCGCGAACCGCGTGCCTTCGCTCCCGACCGTGGTGCGCTCGATCGCGCGCGTCAACTCGAGCTTGTCCGACGTCGGCTCCGTCAACGCGGACGCATCGTTGGCGAAGCTGACGACCGTCGCGCGGTCGGCGGCGCCCAGCCGGCCGATCACGGCCTTCGCCGAGTCCTGCGCCGCACGCCAACGGCCGGCATAGCCCATCGAGTAAGAACGATCCACGAGGATGACCACCTCGCGCGCGCCGCCGGTCGCCACGGCCGTCACCGGACGCGAGAAGAACGGTCGCGCAAACGCCGAGATGAACAGGACGAGCGCCGCGACCCGCAGCGCGAACAAGAGGATGTGCCGCAACTTCTGTCGGCGGATCGAGCGGTACGGCACGCGCTGCAGGAACATCAGCGACGGGAACGGGACGACGGTCTTCCGCTCGCGATTGATCAGGTGAATCGCGATCGGTACGCCGATCGCGACGAGCCCGGCCAGGAACCACGGCGCCAACAGCGACATGGGCTGCTACCGCACGCGGTTGAAGTGTTCGCGAGCCCCGAGGTACGCATAGAGCGCATCGGACAGCGGGCGCGACGTATCGAAGCGGGCGTAGTCAATGCGCCGTTCGCGCGCGAGCCGCGCGAGCTCGCCCGTGTGCGACTCGATGAGCGCGCGGTATTGCTTCCGGAGGAACTCGGGAATCAGCGGGAGCACCTCACCCGTCTCGATGTCCACGAACCGTCCGGACTCCGCGAACGGGAAGTCCATCTCGTCGCGATCAAGCAGGTGGAAGCAGATCAGGTCGTTGCCGCGGCCGCGCAGGTGATCCAGCGAATCGAAGACGGCCTTGGGATCCTCGTACAGGTCCGAGATCATGAGCACGATCGACCGCCGCCGCACCGATTCCGAGAGCTTCTTCATGGCGGGCAGCATGGACGCCCGCGCCGCCGGGTTCGGCGACTTCGGTTCCGTGAACCCGCTCGCCGCGACCGACGCCTCGTCCGGCGAATGCACCGCCCCGGCCCGGAACGCACGATCAAGTGCGTGCAGCACCTGCCGGAGGTGCTTCGCCGACGGCGGGATGTAGTCGGTGATGTCGTGGTCGAAGGTCGCGAGCCCGACGCGGTCGCGCTGTCCGCTGGAGAAGTACGCCAGGGCCGCTGCGAGGAAGCACGCGTACTCGAGCTTGCTGATCGGCGCCGTCGAGCCCTTGTAGCGCATCGAGGGACTGACGTCCACGATCGCCAGGAAGTTCGCGTTGGTGTCGGCCTCGAACTCCTTCACGTAGAAGCGGTCCGACCGCGCGAACACGCGCCAGTCGATCCGGCGGATATCGTCGCCCGGCATGTACTGGCGGTGCTCCGCGAAGTCCGTGGAGGACCCGAGGTGCGGCGAACGGTGCAGGCCGTTGATGAACCCCTCGACCACCGCCTTGGCGATGAACTCGAGGTTCCCGATCCGCGTCAGGATCGCGGGATCGAGGAACTCCGTGCCGGTCGCCCGCGCCGAAGTGGTCATCGCGGCCCTCTGCTACCGCATGCCGGATGAAGGGACCGGCACCGCTTCGAGCAACTGCTCGATCACGCGGTCCGAGGTGACCTTCTCGGAGTCGGCGTGAAAGTTCATGAGGATACGGTGGCGCAGGACCGGCTTTGCCAGCGCGCGGACGTCGTCGAACGAGACGTGGTAGCGGCCCTGCATCAGCGCGCGGGCCTTGCCGGCGAGGATCATCTGCTGCGGCGCACGGGTGGAGGCGCCGTAGCTCACCCACTCGTTGATGAACTTGGGGGCGTGCGGACCGGGGCGACTCGCCCGCGTCAGGTGGACGGCGTACCGCGCAACGGCGTCGGCCACGGGCACGCGGCGGACGAGCGCCTGGAACTTGCGCACGTCCTCGCCAGTCAGCGCGTGCTTGAACTGCTGGTTCATGGTCGCCGTGGTGCGCGTGACCACGAGGACTTCGTCATCCTCGTTCAGGTAGTCCATCACGATATGGAACATGAACCGGTCGAGCTGCGCTTCCGGGAGCGGGTACGTGCCCTCGAGCTCGATCGGGTTCTGCGTGGCGAACACATGGAAGGGCGGATCGAGCGGGTACGTCTTCCCCTGCACCGTCACGCGCTTCTCCTGCATGGCTTCGAGCAACGCGGCCTGCGTCTTGGGCGGCGTGCGGTTGATCTCGTCCGCGAGCACCATGTTGGCGAAGATCGGGCCCGGCGTGAACACGAGGTGCCGGCGACCGGTCTCCGGGTCTTCATTGATGATATCGGTACCCGTGATGTCGCTGGGCATCAGGTCCGGCGTGAACTGGATGCGCGAGAACTTCAGGTCGAGCACCTGGGAGATCGTGTGGATCAGGAGCGTCTTCGCCAGGCCGGGCACGCCGACGATCAGCGAGTTGCCGCCCGCGAACAGCGAGAGCAACACCTGTTCGATGACCTGCTCCTGGCCGACGATCAGCTTGTGGAGTTCGGCGTTGACGGCATCAACGCCCACCTTCAGGCGATCGGCCAGCGCAATGTCGTCCTGGGATTCGAGCGAGGGGATCGCAGCGGGAGCAGTCACGAGTCGCGGGGTAAGGGAAAGTCGTGCGGTCGGTGTTGCGGTGCGCGACGCCTAATGCGTCAGCGCGTAGATGATGAAGTTCACGCCCAGCTTGAACGCTTCGTTGGATTCGTCCACCGGAACGAAGCCGCTGCCGGACCATTGCCACGCCTCGCCGATATCGCGCCCGTAGCACACGAGCATCATGAGGCGCTTGGTCGGGTCGTTCTTCTCGAAGATGCCGTAGAACCCATAAGGCGGACCGCCACCACCGCCACGGAATCCGCCTCGACCGCCGCGCCCACCGAAGCCGCCAAGATCTCCGTTGGACTGGCCGATGCCACGGATGTCCACCTTAAAAAACGAGTCGAAGATCGCCTCGGTGCCCTTGAGGGGGATCGGTTGCAGTTCAGGGACCACCTTCTGGATTGCCGCCTCGAACGTCGGCCAATCGCCGAACCCGTTGAAGTCGTCCACGATCACGAAGCCGCCCTTGAGCAGGAACTTCCGCAGCCCCGCGGCCTCGTCGGGATTGGGGTACCACGCACCGGGTTCCGAGAGGTACGCGACCGGATACTTCGCGAGGGCGGGGTCATCCAGCGCGACGATCGCGCCGCCGATGATGTCGCCGAGGTTCGTGAAGGGGCGCATGGTCGTGATCTCACGGATGATCTTCGTGAGGTGCACGTCGGCGTCAGGATAGTCGTGCGACCACCCCGGCCCCTCGCGCCCGGACCAATGGCCGAACCCGCGGTACTTGATGCGCGCAAACGTGAAGCGCCCGTCGTAGGGCGGGTTGCCGCGGAAGTCCGGCGGCGTGTAGAACGAGTTCGGGTCGCCGAGCGCACCCATACCGAAGTCACCGCCGGGGAAACGGCGACCGCGCTGGGCCCCTGCGTCGGTCGCAACGGCCGCGAGCAAGAGCATGGCGCCGGCGGCGCCGCATACACCGCGCATCGCGTGCTTCATGGCGTCCTCCCGTCCACGATCTGCAAGAGCAACTCCTGCGCGCGTGTGAAGTTCGGTGCATCCTCGAGCGCGCGGAGTGCCGCACGCTTGGCCGACGCGGCGTTGCCGACGTCGCGATACGCCACTGCCAGATCATAGTAGGCGGTCGCCTTGTCCACCGGGTCGAGCGCCACGATCGCCTCGCGTTCGCGGACGACGACCGCCAGGTCCTTGCGCGCCGCCGCCAGCACGGCCAGCGAATGGTGGTGCTCGGCCGGGAACGGATTGATCAACACGGCGCGGTCGAGCGCGTCGAACGCCGTCGCCGAGTCGCGGGTCGCCAGCGCAAGCACCGCCAGCTGCACATTGGCGTCGAAAGCTGCCTCGTCACCCACCGCGACGACCTTCAGCATGGCGATCGCCTTGGCGGTGTCGCTGCGCGCGATGTACGCCGCGGCCAGCAAGTCCGCCGGCGAACCGTCCCCACCAAACTCGGGGATCAGTGCGTGGGCGCGCTCGAGCAGGCGGATGGCGTCGGCGCGATCGCCGATCCGCGCCAGCGCGTCCGCCGCGGCCATCTGCGCGCGCCAGCTGCCCTTGAGCGAGTCAGCGACGGCCTTGAGCTGCTCGGCCTGCATGCCGGCGGCGTACTCCGGGCCGGCTTGGGCCATCGCCGCAAGCGGACGCGCGAACCGCTCGCGCATCCACGCGTCGAAGCGGCGATCCATCGTGCGCATGTCAATGCCCAGCACCTTCTGCACCGCCTCATCGGTCGTGCGGCCCGCCTTGTACTCGCCGAGGAGCGCCACCAGCGCCGCGGCGTTCCACTCCTTCGCGATCCATTCGCACACCAGCGACGCCTGGTAGTACGAATGGCCGATCTGCTCCGGGTACACGGGGCGCATGAACCCATCGTTCATGCGGCTCACGGGAACAAGCCGGTTCTTCTGGATCGCCTCGAGGAACGCCGGCGAGAGCTGGGCACCCCAGCCCGGACGCGCCTGGTGTTCCTCCCACACGGAGAGTCCTTCCGAGAACCACCGAGGCACACGATGGTCCGTCGCGCCCAGCGTGAACGTGTGCGCGAGCTCATGCCACACCGTGGACGCCCAGTTGAACGGGCCGGCGTCCTTCGCCGCCGGCGAGTCGAACGCCAGTGTGTTCCCGAAACTCACGCCCAGCGCGCCAAGGCCGGCGAGACCCACGGTGCGCACCGAGAAGTCCGCATGGCTGCGGTACACCTCGATCCGGATGGGTTCATTGGGCGCGAAGGCATATCGCTTCGAGAACGTGACGTACGCCCGCTCCGCGATGTCGCGCAGGTACAGCGACAGCACCGGCGATTCCGCCTTCTCAATCATGAACTCGGCATGCTCGCTCTTCGTCGTCTCGTAGTTCTTGAACGTGTCGAGCAGGTCGAGCGTGTTCTTGGTCCATACGTCATACGGGTCGCCGGCGAACGCGGCTTCGAGGGCCCGACGCCCGTCGGCGATGCGGCCCAACCGCAGGCGGTTCGTGCCGAGCAACGCCCACGCGCGCCACTTGCTCGAATCCGCTGCGATCGCCCGCTCCGCGAACTCCGCGGCGTTCGCGTAGCGCCGGATCCGCCCGCTCGCCTCGGCGAGCGCCATGAAGAACGTCGCGTCACGCGGGTTCACCGCCTGCGCGCGCGCACGCGCCTCGTCGTACCCGCGCATATCGCCCAACGAGTATTTCGCCGCCCCGAGCACCCCGAGCGCCGCCACGTCCACCGGGTTGGTGCGCAAGGCGCGTTCGGCCTCCCGCACGGCGTCGGCGTATCGCTCCACGTCCAGCGCGGCACGCGCCACCATCACGCGCGCCGGCACGTACTCCGGGCTCACCGTCAGCGCGAGCGTGAGGAGCGAGTCCGCGCCCGGCTGCCCGTCGAACACCGCGCGCGCCGCCGCGGCGACCAGTGCCCGCGGGTATCGCTCGTTCAGTTGCAGGGTCTCGTCAATCGTCTTCTGCGCCTCGGCGGCGTTGAACTTCTCGAGGAACATCTCACCGAGCGCGGTGCGGGCATCGAGGTTCGATGAGTCGAGATTTGCGGCGCGGTCGAACGCACGGAGCGCATCGCGGAACAGCGCGGGGTTCGTCGCGCCCAGGGCCCGCACGGCCTCGGCGACCGCCGCCATCTCGCGGCTGTCGAGCCGGTCGGCACTCGTGTTGTACACGTCAATGAACGCGTCGTAGCCGCGCCGCGCCGTCGCCGGGTCGCCGCGCTGCTCGGCCAACTGCGCAAGCCGCAGTTGCGCCACGAGCGTGTCGGCCCCGCGATCGGCAATGGCGCGTCGGAATGCGGAATCGGCCGCGGCGAGCTTTCCGCGTTCGCGCATCACTTCGCCGAGCGTGGTCCACGCATCCCTGCCCTGCGCCGACGCCGCGGCGACGCGGATGACCCGCTCCGCGTCATCATACCGGCTCATCGTCGCGTAGGTCCGGCCGATGTCGAGCTGGACGCTGAACCAGGCGGTGTCTGACCGCGGCACGCGCTCAAGAAACGCGAGGCCCTGCTCGTAGCGCCCGCTCCAGATCGCGAGCCGCGCTTCCGGCACGGACTCAGGCCGCGGCGGCTGCTCCTGCGCGGCTAGCGGTAGCGCGCCGCCGACGACAAGAAGCAATCCCAGCACCCTGGCGAGGATCACGGCCGGCCCTCCGCCTGCCGGATTTCCCTCGCCTTGCGCGCGAGCGCGACCAGCACGCGTTCCAGTTCGCCGTAATAGGCGTCCTCGGCGAGCGATGCCTTCTTCAGGCGCAGTGAGTCCACGCGCTCTTCCAGCTCAAACCGCTCCTGGTAGAGGCCGGCGAGGCGCGCATCGCCGGCGGCCGCAGCGGGAATGGCGCGCGCGTCCAGGAAGAACCGGCGCGCCAGCGCGCCCTGGCCGGTGCGCCCGTCGGGCTCGGCCGTGTTCACCGTACTCCCGTTGTCGTCCAGCTGCGAATGCTCGCTTTGCAGCCGGCTCGCGTCGTCATACAGGCGCTTGGTCTCACGGGCCGCGTAGCGGAACGCCTCGAGCAACGACGTGCGTCCGTCCTTGTCCACGTCCGCCACGTCGCGCGCAAGCGCCGCGACGAAATGCTCGCCGAAGCGCGATTCGTTGCGCTCGTACGACGTCTTGGTCGCGGTGATGATGACGCGCCCCGGCGCCGCGAGGTGCCGCAGGAAATCGCCGCTCCCGCTCGACAGGTTGACGAACGCGAGTCGCTGGAGCGGCATCGCCTCGAACCATCGTTTCACGTCAGTCACGCCGACATCCGTGCCCGGCACGCTCAACTTCGAATCCACGTCGTTGTCGGACCCGTGGCCGATGAACATGAGCACGACCTGCTCGCCGGGCCGTGCGCGCACGCGAATCGCGGCCATCTCGCGCTCCACGGCGTCGCGCGTGGAGCGGCCGCGATACCGCGGTTCCGCGTTGGTCGAGTCCTCGCCGAGCCACGCGATGTTCGCGTCCGCGATGCCATAGCGCGCGCGCATCGCCGCCGTGAGCTGCGCGCCCAACGTACGGAAGCGCTCGGCGAACCGCGGTTCGCCGCCAAGGCCGGAGACGATGAGGACGTGCGATTGTGCCGCCGCCGGTGTGGCAAGCGCCGGCACCGCAGCCACGAAAGCCAGCGCAACGAGTGCGGCGCGCCTCATGCCAGCCCCCGGACCTTGCGGTACACCCATTCCGACGAGGCGAGGCCGACCAGCAGCAGGAAGATCACCGGCATGTCCCACAGGTCCATCTGGTTGATCACGGTCACGCCGCGCTTGGTCATCGCGATGTCTTCGGGCAATGTGCCGACGGTCTCCGGCGTGTAGAATCGCCCGCCGGTTTCGTCCGCGATCCGCTGCATGAGCGGCCGTCGCATCTCCGCCAGCGTGTACTCGGCGTCGAGCGGCGCCGAGCGAATGAACGTCTCGTCGCCTACCGCCCCGTACGCCATGTCCGCCTTCGTGCTTACCCGATACACGCCTTCTTCCGATGGCACGAAGCTGCCGCGGTACTCGCCGTCCTCGTCCACGGCCCAGTCGAGGGCGAGCGTCTGCTGCGCGCCGGACGGCGCAGTGACGATGGCGCTCACCTTGGCATCGTTCACCCGCAGGTACGCGCTGTCAAGCACGACCGAGCGCAACTGCACGGACGAGCGCGGGTTCACCTGATCCGGAGTGGCGCGCGTCGAGACGCGTCCGGGCACGTCGCTGGTGATCCAGCGAAGCATCTGCCGCCAGAACGTGTCGAAGGTGAGATCCTCGACCGGAATGTCGGCGTGCATCTTCCACTGCCAGTCATCCTGCACCGGCATGGCGACGACGAGCCCGCGCCCGAACCGCTGGTACGCGACAATCGGCTGCTCGTAACCGGAAAGCGTCTCGCCGGGCTCGCCCGCACGCCCGCCCTGTGGCATGCGCCCGTTCAACAGGACCACCGCGCCCGGCTTCACGCGCCGGATGCGATTCACCGACGTCACCGGCGGCATCTGCGGCCAGCGGTCGGCCGTGCTCACGCGAGCGGTCCCGATCTGCGTGACGGCGTGGCCGAGTCCTGCCGGCGTGATCGAGGCGACCAGGTCGGAGAAGAAGGTGAGGCTGTCGGCGATCGCCGCGCCCTCGACCACGACGGGCATCGCATCGGCCAGCGGCGTGCCGGCGTAGCCCCCTTCGGAAAACGAGCGGCGCCCGCCGAGCAGCAAGAGCCCGCCACCGCGCACACTCACGAAGTCGCTGAGCATCGTGAGCTGGTCGTGACTGAAGAAGCTCGCCTCGATGCTGCCGAGGATGATCCCACGATACCGGTACAGCTCGGCTCGCGTCTTGGGAAAACCCGCTACGAGTTCGTCGCCGGTGCTGACGCCGAGCCGCAGGAACTTGCCCTCGGCCGTGCGTTGCAGCAGCACCACCTGCACGTTGCTGTCTGCCTCGACCGCCGCGCGGATGAACCGCACCTCGTAGCGCGGCTCGCCCTCGACGTACAGCACGCGCTCGACGTTGTCGCGCACCGTCACGAGCGAGCGCTGCGCATTGTTCTCCACGACTTGTTCGCGATCCTGCAACGGGATGCGAAACGCCAGGACCCGCGGCCCCGGCTCGGTCATTCGCACCGTCACGCGGACGGGAGCGGCCTCGGTGCCCGCCGGCATCCGGACCGTCGCGCTCGCGACGATGCGTCCTTCATCCTCGACGACCAGCGGCACCGTATCGCCATCAAAGCCGCGCTGGCGGACGATCACGTCCGCCACCAGCGTGCCGCCAAGCAGTACCTGGCGCGCGACCTCCACGCGCTGGACCTCGATGTCGCGCTGGAATCGCTCCGCCCCGACGCCGACCGTGAACACCGGGACGCCGCGCGCCCGCAGGTTGAGCAGGGCGTCGTTGACCTCGGTGAGCGCGTTGTCGGCGCCGTCCGATACGACCACCAGGCCGGAGAGCGGCACCGCGTCGAGGTCCTGCCGGGCGGCCTCGACCGCGTCCACCAACCGGGTCTCGCGATCCTCGAACGTCAGGCCGCCGGCGCTGTCGGCGCGGGCCGACGAGGTCCCGAACTTGAACAACCGGACCTGGAACCGCTCGCGCAGCCGCGCCAGAAGCGCCGATGACTCGCCAAGCGTGTCGCGCACGAAGTCGGCGCGGGCACGGTCACCGCGGTCGGCAATCCGCATGCTGCGCGAATCGTCGAGCAGCACGCCGACAAAGTTGCGGCGCGGGACCGCCTCGGACAGCAGGAGCATCGGGCGGAACAGGCAGCCCACCACCACGGTCAACAACGCGACCCGGATCGCCGTCAACACCACGCGGTCGCGCGCCGAACTCTTCCCGCGCACCCGGAAGTACGTCGTCATCGCGGGGACCGCGAGCACGATTGCTCCGCCGACGATCAGGATCAGCGGCAGGGGCGCGCCGAGCGTGAACTCACCTTCCTCAAAGACCGCGAGGCGGTACTTGAACAGGAACTCGAATAGTCCGCTGAGCATCGGCGTGAACGTTGGACCCGCTCAGGGCTTCGACAGTTTCTGCTTCGTCCAGGCGACAATGGTGGCGCAGGCGCGCCCGGCCATCTGGAACTCCGCTGGTGTCTCCGATGCCGACGCGTAGGACTCCAGCGCGCCGATGTGGTTGATGGGAAATGCCGCGTCGAGGTCGCCGGGTGACATCTGCTCAAACGCCACGCGGTCCACGAAGATGTTCACGCACCCCGCCATGGTTCCGCCGGTCGAGGAGCGCGTGCCTTCGACCATCTGCCCGAACCCCGATGTGGTCACGCGAAAGCCGGGCAGCGTGCGAAACAGGTCCGTGAAGAGCTTGGCTTGCCGCTTGGCGATGTCCTCGGGCAGCATGAATCCCGAGCGCATGCCGATGTTCCGTCGCTCGAGGAACCCGAGCTTCTTGAGCGCGTTGTCGGGCCGCGCCGTGATGTTGACCTGCGCGAGCGTCCGAGCGCCCGCCGCGAGCACAACGCCGAGGTTCTGCGGCTCCGACGTCCGGAGGTGCACGGTGCGATACGCCGGGGCGTACCCGATCTTCCGCACCACGGCGTTGGTCGTCCCGGACGGCAGCCCACTCAGCGTGAAACTCCCGTCGGGACCGGTCACGGCGATTGCCGTGCCGCCCTCGACGGCGACCTGGGCCTCGCGCACCGGCGTGCCCGCGACATCGGTGATGCGCCCGCGCAGTACGGCGGCGCCCTTCCGGCCGCTGTCCGACCGTGCGGCCATGTCGAGCAGGAAGCTCGCCGTGCCCAGTTCCTGCTCGCGCAGCGACACGCTGATCTCGGAACTTTCCACGGTGCCGCTCGCGGCCTGGATCGTTCCGCTGAAGGTGGCGGGAAGGCCGCAGATCGCATAGAAACCATCGCCGCGCGTGCGAGCCGTGCGCACGCGCTGGATCGGCGTGCCGCTCGACGGATCGCTGTACACCAGCGACACCACCGCGTTGACCACGGGCCCGTCGCGCTCGGCTTCGTCCACGCGGCCGGCGATCATCGAGCGGCCCGTCACCACCCCTGCGCGCGGACACGCGCGCTCGCGCACGCGCTCGAGCGAGGGCGTGGAAATGACCGCATCCTCCAGCTTGCCCGCCGGGATCGTCACCTTTGAGGACGCAATCGCAAGGAAGAGCGAGTCGAGGAGCGGATGCAGCACGGCCAACTGCACCTCGCCGGGCGGTACGCTGTCAATGCGGAAGAAGCCGTCGCGATCGGTGACGGCGCGCCGGCTCGTTCCGATGACGACCACGCTCGCGCCCACCAGCGGTCCGCCGCGCAGCGAGTCGTCCACCACGCCCGCGATCGCGGCGAACCCCGGCGACGGCGCGTTCCGCAGGTTGGCCGGCTGCGCGGCAAGCGTGGAGCACGCCGCAACCATCGCCGCGGCAGCGAAGAACGCCGCGCCGAACATGCCTCGCCCCGGCCGTCGCGCCCCGTGCGGGCGCGCCGACTCAGGGCTTGATGAGGGCCGGACGTTGCGGCTTGTTCGCGACATCAATCACCAGTTCGCCGATGTACTGCGTGATCCGCGCATAATGCGGATAGTCGATGTACTGCGGCTCGTCCGTGAGTTGGTGGTAGTCGCCGTGCAAGCCCGTAAAGAAGAAGGCGATCGGGATGTTGAATCGTGCGTAGTTCGCGTGGTCGCTGCGCCCATAGATGTTGTTATACCCGGGCCAGGTGGTCGTGGAGTCAAAGCGGTAATCGAGCCGGAACGGGGCCGGCTGCTTGACGTTGTTGGCGACTACGGCTTGCCCCAGGTCGGCGGACAGGCGCGTCGAGCCGACGATTCCCAGGTAGTCGTCCCCTCCGCCGGGAATGTCCTTGGCCCGGCCTCGCCCGATCATGTCGAGGTTGATCTGCGCGACGATCGAGTCGCGCGGCACCGTCGGGTGCATCGTGTACCAGGCCGACCCGGTGAGTCCGGCTTCCTCGCCGTTGTGCCAGACGAGCAGGATGGAGCGCTTCGGCTTCACCTTCATCGAGGTGATCGCCTCGGCGATCTCCAGCACCGCCATCGAACCGGATCCGTCGTCGTCGGCGCCGTTGCGGATCGAGTCCGGTCGCGGCGGGCGGATCTTGCGCACGCTGTCGAGGTTGAGCTTGATCCCGGCCAGTTGCTCCGGCGTGGCGGGAATGAGCTCGCTGCCCTTGATCTGGAGCGCCATGCGCGCCGCGTTGAACATCTGGAGCGAGTCGTGATCCACTGGGTTGCGGTCGAACCCGACGTGATCCGGGTGCGCGCCCACCGCCACAAACGAGTTACGCAACTTCGGGTCGCTGCCGCGAATGATCCCGACCACGTTCCGGCCGTACTCCCCGACCGGCCGTTCCTGGTGATCCAGCCGCGCCGTGACCGTGCCGCCTTCGGCGCCCGGGCGCAGGCCGGCCAGTGGGGCACCCAACAGGACCTCAGCCGCCGCGCGCGTAATCCGCAGCTGCGCCGCCGGGGGGCCAGCCTGCGCTGCCGCAAGCTGTTGCGGAGTCGGCGGCGTTGGGCTGGTCGAGCCCGGCGGGCCAGCGAACACGCCCGTCGGATTCTCGTTGAGCCATTCCCGCGCCGTCCGCGAAAGGTCATCGAGGTTGACCGTCGCGACGCCCGCGGCTTGCGCGAGCCGCGCGGCCGCGCCGCCACCGG
>VGVM01000015.1 GCA_016874035.1 Gemmatimonadota bacterium | reverse complement strand
CGCGCCGGCAGCGCAGCCGCCGCGCTGGGCGTCGAGGTCGCCGCGCCGCTCGGCCGGCGTTCGCACGTTCGCGAGGATCAACTCGAGCAGCGCCTCATCGAGCACGCCACCGGGCGCGAGGCGCACGGGCGGCAGGTGGATGCCTTCCTGCACGAGTTCGGACGCACCCTGCGGCATCGAACCGGGGCTCATGCCGCCGACGTCGGCGTGGTGGGCGCGGACGGCGGAGAAGCCGATGATTGAACGGCTACTAACGGTTCGCGTTCCGCGTTGCGCGGCACGCGTTCGAGTTGGGACTGAGGAGATCGCCTCAACCATGGTGAGGTCGGGGAGGTGCGAACCGCCGTCGAACGGGCTGTTGAGCAGGAAGAGATCGCCCGGCTGCGGCTTTCGCGCGATGACGGCGCGCACGGACTCCGGCATCGCGCCGAGGTGCACCGGGATGTGCGCGGCCTGGGCGATCATCCGGCCCGACGCATCGAAGATCGCCGACGATGCATCGCGCCGCTCGCGGATGTTCGGCGACAGCGACCCGCGCTCGAGCACGGTCCCCATCTCCTCAGCGATCATGGCGACCGCGTTGGACATGACCGAGAGTGCGAGTGGATCGAATGACTTGCGAGTCATGTGCGCTCGACCATCCAGCCGCCGATCGGCAGCGGGGTCGCCGTCCAGCCGCGCGAGACGACCATGGTCGCATCGTCGAGCGTGACCACGTGCGGGCCGCGAACAGCTGGCCGCTGCTTCGGCTGCCTCGTGCCCGCAGCGGCTTTCGCTTTCCGCGGCGCGGCACGCGGGCCGAACTTCACGCGCGTTTCCGGGCCGATCGCCGCCACGCGCATGGCGACGACTTCCACATCACGCGTCATCGTGAATCCGTAGCGGGCGTTGTGAACCGTGGCAAAACGGCGCGCGATGGCATCGCCACTGTCGCCCCGCTTCACGGGAACATCGAGTTCGTACCCCTGCCCTTCGTAGCGCACACGCGCGCGCGCCTCGACGCGATGCTTGCCCATTGCGGAGGCCGCGCGCTGCGCGAGGTCGGCGACGAGGCGGTCAAGATCGCGCCGCGCGAGCGACCCGGCGGCGCGCATGACGCTGGTCGCCGCCTCGCGGCGTTCCGGCGCGATCGCCAAGCCCAGCGCGCTCAGCACACCGGCGTGCGGCGGCACGATCACGCGGGTCATGCCAAGCAACTCGGCGAGCCCGCACGCGTGGAGCGGACCACCGCCCCCAAAGCCGACGAGCGCGCAGCGACGCGGGTCAATGCCGCGTTCGACGCTCACGCGCCGCAGCGCGCGCGCCATCGAGGCATCCGCGATGGCGATGATCGCCGCGGCCGTGCGTTCGGGCGTGGCGCCGAGCTTCCTGGCGAGCGCGGCAACGGCGGCTCGCGCCGCCTCCGGCTGCAGCGTCACGCCGCCTGAGAGCGTGGCGGCATCGAGCCGGCCGAGCACGATGTGGGCGTCGGTCACCGTGGGCTCGGTACCGCCGCGCCCAAACGCGACCGGACCCGGAACGGCGCCCGCGCTGCGCGGGCCGACGCGCAGCGCGCCGCCGTCGTCTATCCAGGCGATGCTCCCGCCGCCGGCGCTCACCGTCTCGACCAGCACGCGCGGGAGCGAGATCGGCACACCCGCAACGGAACCGCCGGGCTCGACCAGCGGTTGGCCGCCGAGCACGAGGCCGGCATCGGCGCTGGTGCCGCCGATGTCAATCGCGAGCGCATCGGCGATCCCCAGTGCGCGGAGGACGGCAGCCGTGCCCACCACGCCCCCGGCAGGGCCAGAGAGCGCAAGCGACGCCGCACGTGTGGCGGCCGCGTCGGCGGGAAGCATGCCGCCGCCACTGGTCATCACGCCGGGCGCCGGCAGCCCACGTTCAGCAAGGCGCGACGTGAGGTGACTCAGGTACGTACGCACGCGGGGCCGCGCGTAGCCTTCGGCGACCGCCGTGGTCGTGCGTTCGTACTCGCGGATCTCGGGGAGCACATCGCCACCGCACACGACGTCCACCTTGGGATTCCGCCGCGCGATCGCCGCGGCGAGCTGTTGCTCGTGTGCGCGGTTCGCGTAGGCGTGCAGCAGCGAGACCACCACGATATCCGGTGCCACGGCCGCAATGGCCTCGGCGACTCGCGTGCACTCTTCCGGTGTCAGTGGCGCGCGAATGCCCTCGGGGCCGATGCGCTCGTTTACGGGAATGACATCGGCCTGTGCAGCGAGCGGCGCGGGATGCTGGCGCGACAGGTCGTAGAGTCCCGCTCGCTCCTGGCGGCGCAGCTCGAGGAGGTCGGCGGCGTCGGCAGTGGCGCAGAGCGCGACGCGCGCGCCTGTGCGCTCGAGCAGCAGGTTCGTCACCACCGTTGTCCCATGCGCGATGCGGGTGACTTCGGCCTTCGCCGAGCCGAGCGCATCGAGTGACGCCGCGACACCCTCGCTCTGGTCACGCGGCGTGCTCAGCACCTTCCGCGTGGTGACGCGGCCATCGCTGCCGATGGCTGCGAGGTCGGTGTACGTGCCGCCGACGTCAATGCCGACCGTGGTCATGCGGCGGTCATGCGGGCTGCCGGTAGTGGATGTGCAGCATGGTGGCGAGCAAAACCGCGACGTGCATGATGGTCCCGACCACCACGGCGGCAATGCCGCTGGTGCCAAGCCCGGCGAGCGCGAAGCCGAACGTGGAGAGCGCGGCGATCGCGGCAAACACGGCGGCCGCGGTGGCGGCCTTCCGCGTGCGCTCCGAGGCGTTCCTGCGGAATGCGAGCGGAATGAGTAGGACCAACAACAGTGACACGGGGGTGCCGAGCAACACAGAGGGGTTCTGCGCCATGAAGGTGTGGCGTGTCATGGTGCCGGCGAGCAGCACGAGTGTGCCGGCGAGCCCGGCGAAGAGGTGCCAGCCGGAAATGAGCACGGCGGACCCCCACCTCGCCCACGGGCGCGGGCGCAATGCGCCCAGGCCAACGGCGGCAAAGCCCAGCAGGTAAAGCAAGACCAGGAAGTTGTTGAACGGACCGAACTGCTCGAACCGCGAGCGCGCGAAGTGCGCCTGTTCCTTGTACTTGTCGTTCTCGACCAGCGCGCGCTCGGCGACCACGAGCGGCCGCGCCCCTGTGCCTTCTCCCACCCGCACGCTGCGGAGCTGGTCGCGCAGGTGCATGGGGATGAAGGCCATCTCCCACTTGGTAAGCGGGACATCCGCGGGACGCCCCAGAGCGAAGGTCATGCCGAGCCCGATGGACGGAAACGCCGCCGCGAGCCGCAGCGTTTCATCGCGCCAGGTCCGTCCGTCGCCGGGGCCGGTGATCTGTGCCTTCAGCCCGCCGCCGAGTATCTGGTCGAGCACGTCGCGCACGCGCGTCGCACAGTTGTCGAGGTAGTAGTCGTAGCGATAGAACTTGTTGGCCGGTTGCGCGTTCCAGCGGAGGAACGCCACGAGCGAGTCGGCCGTCACGCGATCGAGCGCGAGGTCCTGTTCCCACACGGAGCGTTCGGCTCGGCGGTAGTAGTCAACGAACAGCGCGGTCGGGAAACCCGCCATCCAGTACTGCGTCTCGCCGGTCAGGAAGCGCCCGATGAAGTTCGGCGAGTTGAAGTCGTACATGCCCCAGTTGTACGCCGAATCGAGCCCAGTGCGGGAATCGCGCACACGGATCGCCATGTGCCCGAAGCGATCGAACAGCATTTCGCCCGGCCCGAACGTGAGCACCGAGACGCGGACGGAATCCTCGGCGGGCACGCTTGAAGGCACTCGCGCGGGCATGGGTGCCTGCGGACTCGCCTGCGCGGAACCGGGGCGGCCCAGCGCGAGGCAGAGGAGGACAGCGAGGAGGCGTCGTTGGGCGGTCACGGGATCACTGCGCAGGGCCGACGGTCGTGCCCGGGAAATACGCGGCGAGGATAGCGCGGGCGGTCTGGCCGGCGCGGGCGCGGCCGATCGCGCCCCACTGGCACATGCCGACGCCGTGCCCGTAGCCGTTGCCCGTGAGGACGACGCGCTGCAGCGTGCCATCGCGTCCGACCTCGGTCTGCAACGAAAAATACGTGCTGTTCAGGATCTCACCACCGGGCGCGCGCAGTACCGACCGCACATCGTTGGCGCGGACCGTGTACGTCCCGCGTTCGGTCACGAACGAGGTGGCGGCGACTCGCCCGCTCGGTGTGCGCGCATCTATTGAGATACCCCGCACGCGGCCTGCCCCGCCCTGCGGCGCGCTCGAATACTGGTGGAGATACGCCCGCACCGCGGATTCCAGCTCCGCGCCGGTGAATGTGCGCGTCCAGGAGAATCGCGGTGCGATGTCGCAGTAGTAGCGGTCCGCCGCGCCCGGAATGCGGTCGCTCACGCGGCGGAGGTACGTCGAGGCGCCGGTCCGCCAGACTTCATCCGGCGCCGCGGTGGACCCGCCGCAGGCCGATGAATACGGCGCATCCACGACCCGGCCACCGAACTTGAGCGTGAGGCCGACCGTTGCCCGGATCGCGCGATCGGTGTCGGCACGCTCGGCATCGGCGCCGCCGTACACCTGGTCGCCCACACCCGCCAGCATGTCGTAATGCGCGGCCCTGCTGCCGCCGCGCCCCGCCGCAGCAAGCCGCACCCACGTGTAACTGCGCGCGGCGATCGCCTGCGCTTCCACCGCGGCCTGGTCGCTCGCCTGGCGCGCAACGCCGATCTCGAGCGGGACCACACCGCGCAGGTATTCCTCCACCGCAAGCACATTCACGACCGCGATGCCGGAGTCGGTGGGGATCGCGCGCACCGACCCGCGATAGCGCCTTGCCCCGACGGTGACGAGCGCGCCCGCCCCATCGGTCCGCGCGACCAAGCCACCCGTAACCCACGCCGTCGCCGAGCGATTGCGCGAAACGGCCCGTACGCGATTTCCCTGCCGCTCGATTGTCCACGCCTCGCCCGCGCGCCCTCTCACCAGCACCGAGCCGTCCCAGTCGAACAGTCGCCACGCGCCGGTCGAACCGATCACCGCGACAGGTGTCGCCGGGTCCAGCGCGACGCGGACATCGTAGTCGCCGTCGCGGGCGCGGTCAGGCGCGGTATCGGGCGGGAGCCGCGGCGGGACTTCGGCACCCGGGCGCGTCGCGCGGCCGGCCGAGTCGCGCGCGTTGCGCGCGGTCTCCGGGAAGCTGATCACCGGCGGCCCGGGGTCCGGCACCCGTCGTGTGACGCAGGCGGCGACCGCGAGGAGCGCCGAGCCGGCGCCAACCGTCAGCAGGTGACGCCGATTCACCGCCCGAACGCGCCCACGGGTGCGAGCGGCAATGCGCGGTTCGGGGCGGCCGCCACCGGTTCCGCCAGCACCGTGATCACCCGGGCGGTGAAGTCGTACTCATCGGTTCCCGTGACCTCGACCGTCGCGAGGGTTCCCGGCTTGAGTGCGCGGTCGAGCGTCGTGATGCCGTCAATGTCGTCCGCCTGCCAAGGCAGCCGCGCCTTGCGGCCGCCGTCGGCGAGCGCCGTCGCCACCGTGCCGACACGTTCCTCATATCGCGACTCGGTGATCCCGCGCTGGACCGACGTGAGGTGCTCGAGTCGTTCGGCCTTCACGGAATCCGGGACGTCGTCCGCGAGTTCGGCGGCGCGCGTGCCTTCCTGTGGCGAATAGGTGAACGCGCCAACACGGTCGAACCGCGTCTCTTCCAGGAAGTCGATCAGTTGCGTGAAATCGGCGTCGGTTTCGCCCGGGAACCCGACGATGCACGTCGTTCGGATCGCGACGCCGGGCACGGCCGCGCGGAAACGCGCCACCTTGTCGCGGATGGTCTGCTGGCGCTCCGGTCGGCGCATGCGCTTCAGCACGGGATCCGATGCGTGCTGGATTGGCATGTCGAGGTACGGCACGATCCGCGGTTCGCGCGCAATGACCTCGAGCAGGCGCGGCGTAATGCCCGCCGAATACAGGTACATGAGCCGGATCCACGGGATCGTCGTCTCACGGACGAGCGCCTCGAGCGCCTCGGGCAAGCCGACGCCGTCGCGGCGATCGCGCCCGTAATGCGCCAGGTCCTGCGCGACGAGGTTCACCTCGCGCGCGCCCTGCAGCTCGAGCAGCTGCGCTTCGCGGACGACATCCGCGAGCGCAAATGAGCGATGTCGGCCACGCATCAGCGGGATCGCGCAGAACGCGCAGCCGTGATCGCAGCCCTCGCTGAGCTTGAGGTACCGCACGTGCGGCGACGAACCGGCATACACGCGCGTCCCCGGGTGCAGGGCTTCGCTCGGGCCGAGCAAACCCTGGTCAATCAGTCGGGGGACCAGCTGATCGCACTCGGCCGCGCCGAGGAGCAGGTCCACCTCGGGGATGGCCTCGCGCAGCTCCGCCTCATGCCGCTGGACCATGCAGCCGACCGCGACGACTGCGCCCACCTTGCCCCGGGCCTTCGCCTTCGACGCGCCGATGATTGCGTCAATGGACTCCTGCTTGGCGGCGTCTATGAAGCCGCAGGTGTTCACGATGACGATGTCGGCGGACCTGGGGTCCGGCACATGCTCGGCGCCGTGCTCGACGAGCGCGCCGATGTAGCGCTCGGAGTCCACGGTGTTCTTGTCGCAGCCGAGCGTGATGAGCGCGAAGGTCGGCTGGTCGCCGGGACTGCGCTTGGTCACCGATAGTTTCCGAACTGCAACTCGACGCCGTAATCGCTGGCGCGGAGGAACTGGATGACGGCCTGCAGTTCGTCGCGCGACGGCGCGGACACGCGCACCTGATCGGCCTGGATCGAGCAGGTCACCTTCTTGAACTTCTGTTCCTTGACCGCCGCGGCGACCTTCTTCGCAGTATCGGAATCGAGGGCCTGCTTGAGCGTGACCGTCCGCTTGAGGATGTCGCCGCCGGCCGGCGTGACCTCGCCGACATCGAGGTTCTTCACCGGCACGCCACGCTTGATCAGCTTCGCCTGGACGACGTCGAAGAGGGCGCGCATGCGCATATCGCTGTCGGCGGAGAGGGCGATGACGCCCTCGGCACGCTTGAACTCGATGGTGACCTTGGCGTCCTTGAAATCGTAACGCTGGGCGACCTCCTTGGTCGCCTGGTTCACCGCGTTGTCCACTTCCTGCAGGTTGACGCCGGTCGAGACGTCAAAAGATGCGTCCTTGGCCATGGGGCCAAGCTAGCCGAGGAACGACTCCAGTGCGCGGGCGCGCGAGACGTGCCGGAGCCGCGAGAGGGCCTTTTCCTTGATCTGGCGGACGCGTTCGCGGGTGATGTTGAGCGCGGCGCCGATGTCCTCCAAGGTCATGGCGTCGTTGCCGTCGAGCCCGAAGTACATCGTGAGGATGGTGGCCTCGCGTTCCTTGAGGCCGGCGAGGGCCTCGCGCACCGACTGCGTCATGGCCTTCCCGAACAGTTCTTCGTCCGGGCCGGCGTGCGTGGAGTCCGGCAGGTGGTCAATCAGGGTCGCCTCTTCACCGGGCGAGATCGGCGCGTCCAGCGAGATGTGCGCCTGCGTGACCGCGATGGTCTCCTGGACTTCCTCTTCCGTCAGCTCCATGCCGTCGGCGATCTCCGCCGGCGTCGCCTCGCGGCCGTATTCCTGCAGGAGCGCGCTCGCCCGCTTGCCGATCCGGTGCAGCGCGCCCGCGCGGTTCACGGGCACCCGGACGATCCGGCTCTGGTCCGCGAGCGCCTGGAGGATGGCCTGCTTGATCCACCACACGGCGTACGAGATGAACTTGATGCCGCGGGTTTCGTCGAACTTGTGGGCCGCGCGAATGAGGCCGAGGTTGCCCTCGTTGATCAGGTCGCTGAGCGAGACGCCCTGGTTCTGGTACTTCTTCGCGACCGATACGACGAAGCGGAGGTTCGAGCGCACGAGCGTATCGAGCGCTTCCTGGTCCCCCTCCCGGATCCGCAGCGCCAGCTCGACTTCGCGCTCCTTCGTGATGAGCGGATAGGCGCTGATGTCCTTCAGGTATTGGTCGAGCGACCCCTCCTCGAAGGCGAGGTGGCGCCGTTGCGAAGCGCTCGACATCTCAATCAATCCGACTGAAGAGGCGATGCCAGCGCACGCGCTTCACCCAGTCCAGCGCATCGGCGCTGTCCGGGACGTACGAGTAGTACACCAGCAGCGGTCGCCCGCGCACGAGCGAGTCCGGCACGAAGCCCCAGTAGCGGCTGTCGTACGAGTTGTCCCGGTTGTCGCCCAGCACGAAATACTGTTGCGGCGGTACCACGATCGGCCCCCAGTTGTCGCGCGTTGCATGATACGCCTGGGCGGCCCCTGCTGTCCGTACCAAAAAGCTCCCTTGCCAATCGAATTCCACGCTGGAGGGATCGTAGTTCGGTTCAACGTGCTTGATGAACGGCTCGTCCTGCTCGACGCCATTGCGTAGGAGCACACCGCCCCGCATCGCCAGCGTGTCCCCGGGGACGCCGACGAGGCGTTTCACGAGGTTCTTCTCGAGGTCGTTCGGCCACTGGAACACCAGGATGTCGCCCTGCTGCGGGGTGCGGAACGCCGGGAGGCGCTTGCCGGTGAACGGCACTTCGGCGCCGTACACGAGCTTGTTCACGAGCAGGAAGTCGCCGACGAGGAGCGTGCGCTCCATCGAGCCGCTCGGGATCTTGAAGGCCTCGACCAGGAACGCGCGGAGGACGAAGAACAGGATGACGGCGAGCGACGCCGACTTGGCCCACTCGAACAGCCCGCGCCCGACACGCCGCCAGAGCGCGCGGCGCGGAACGGCTGCCCCGCCGCCGATGTCCGCGCCGGTGCCGGCTGCCGCGTCGCCTGGATTCGCGGCGTTGGGCTGGGCGGGCGTGGGAACGGATTCGGCGGGTTCGGTCACCCCATTCATTTAACCCCGGCGCGGGGACGCCAGCAAGGGAACTTCCGCCAACGCGTACGGGTCAGTAGTTGTCGATCTGCGCGCGCTGCAGCCGGCCGCTGTAGTCCACGTAGCCGACCTTGGTTTCCGAGTAGAAGTCAAACACCTCCCACCCGCCCTCCCGGTGGCCGTTCCCGGTCTGCTTCACGCCGCCGAACGGCATGTGCGCCTCGGCGCCGATCGTGGGGGCATTGATGTAGGTGATGCCGTTGTCGAGTTCGTTGAGCGCGCGGAACGCGAGGCCGACATCGCGCGTGTACAGCGACGACGACAACCCGTATCGCACCCCGTTGTTCACGCGGAACGCCTCGTCGGCGTCCTTCACGCGCACCACCGACAGCACGGGGCCGAAGATCTCCTCCTGCTCGAGCCGCGAACCCGCGGCGACGTTGGTGAAGATTGTCGGCTGGTAGAAGTAGCCGTGCTCCAGGGCGCTGCCGTTGGCGCGACCCCCGCCGAGCGCGAGGTCGCACTCCGACTCGCCGATGGCGACGTACCGGTCCACCTTGGCGACCGCGTCGCCGTTCACGAGCGGTCCGACGTCGGTTCCGCCGGCGCGGCCGTCGCCGAGCTTCAGCGCGCCGGCCCGCTTCACGAGCATCGCCACCAGCTCATCGTGCACGCCGTCCTGCGCGATGAGCCGGCTGGTCGCGGTGCAGCGTTGCCCGGTGGTCCCGAACGCGCCCCACAGGAGGCCGTCGAGCGCGAGGTCCAGGTCCGCGTCATCGAGCACGATCATGGCGTTCTTGCCGCCCATTTCGAGCGACAGGCGCTTATGCATGCGTCCGCAGGTCTCGCCGACCAGCGAGCCCGTTTCGGTCGAACCGGTGAACGAGACCAACGCGACCTCGGGGTGCGACACGAGCGCCGCGCCCGCTTCGCCGCCCCCGTGCACCAGCTGGATCACCTCCGGCGGCAGGCCGGCCGCGAGCAGGATCTCCACGAGCACGGTCGCGGTGTGCGGGACGTCTTCGCCCGGCTTCAGGACGACGGCGTTCCCGCAGAGGAGCGCCGGAAACGCCTTCCAGGTGGGGATCGCCAGCGGGAAGTTGAACGGCGTGATCAGGCCTGCGACACCGATCGGGCGGCGGAAGCTCATCGCCCACTTGCTCGCGAGTTCGCTCGGCACCGTGTGCCCGAACAGGCGGCGGCCTTCGGTCGCGGCGTAATACGCCGTATCAATGCCTTCCTGCACATCGCCGCGCGTCTCGGCGAGCGGCTTCCCCATCTCGCGGGTCATCAGGTCGGCGAGCTCTTCCTTGCGCTGCGAAAGCAGGTCCCCGACGCGGCGCAGCACATCGCCGCGCGCCGGCGCCGGCGTGCGCTTCCACAGCGCGAATCCCCGCAGGGCCGACGCGACCGCCAGCTTCACGTCGTCCGAGTTGGAGTCGGGGAAACGCCCGATCACGTCCCGCGTATCCGCGGGATTCACGTTGTCGCGGTAACGGCCGCTGCGTGGCGCCACCCACTGCCCGCCGATGAAGTTCTGCCAGGTTTTCATTTGGGAATAGAGTTACGAACAGGTCCAGGTAGCCGGATGATCCGCCGTGGGTACCGCGTAGCCGGTGCGAGGCAGCACGTCGCGCGCGCCGAGTACCAGGCCCCACAGCACGAGCAGCAACGACAGCATGTGTTCCCTCGCCGAGCGGTGCCGCCAAGTCCAGAGCGCGCTCCAGACGCCGGCAGTGATGACGATCGCGACGGACGCGAGGTACATCGTGAGGCCGAAACCGCACTTGGCGGCGTAGGGCCAGAAGCCGATCGCGATACCGAGTGTCACGGCGAGCGCCAGCCGCGCGAACACCCCCAGCGACGTCGTGGTTCGCTGCGAGTCGGCCGCGGCCTTCGCGGCGGCCGGCGCTGCGCCCTTCGTGGGGAACATGGCTTCGTCCGCCACGCCCTCCATGGCCCGGTCAATCTTCTTGAGCTCGGCTTCCCAGTTGCGATCGCTCATTGACGCTCCCGGTCGAGTCCATGCCGTTCGATCTTCTTGTACAGGTTCGAACGGGGCATGTCGAGCGCGCGCGCCGTCTCGGTGACGTTCCACCCGTGTTCCCGCAGCTTGACGACGAGGAACGACTTCTCGGCGGCGAGCTTGAACTCCTCGAACGTGCGGGCGGCGTAACTCGCGGTCGCGCCGGCGGGATCGGGCACGCGCGCGCCGGCCAACCGGTCCACATCGGCGACGGATACCTGCGGCCCGGCCGCGAGGATCATGAGACGCTCGATCGTGTTGCGCAGTTCGCGCACGTTGCCGGGCCAGTCGAGCGAGGACAGGCGGGCCATCGCGTCCTCGGCCACGACCGTCGTCGGCGCGCCGGCCTGCGCCAGTTGTGCGAGGAAGTGGCGGACGAGGAGCGGGATGTCCGCCCGGCGCTCGCGCAGCGGCGGTACGTGCAGCGGCACCACGTTGAGCCGGTAGAAAAGATCCTCGCGGAACCGACCGCCGGCGATCTCGTCCTCGAGGCGCTTGTTCGTCGCCGCCAGCACGCGCACATCCACGCGCCGCGGCTTCGCGCCACCGATCCGCGTGACTTCTCCCTCCTGGAGCACGCGCAGCACCTTCGCCTGCGCGGCGAGCGACATGTCGCCGATCTCGTCGAGGAACAGCGTACCGCCGTCGGCCTGCTCGAACTTGCCCGGGCGGTCGGCGACCGCCCCCGTGAACGAGCCCTTCATGTGCCCGAACAGTTCGCTTTCGATCAGCTCGGACGGGATTGCCGCACAGTTGACCTCGATGAACGGCTTCTTGGCCCGTGAGGAACCCTTGTGGAGGGCGCGTGCCACCAATTCCTTGCCCGTGCCGTTCTCGCCCGTGATCAGCACGCGCGCCGGCGTGGACGCCACGCGCTCGATCTGCCCGATGAGCTCGCGGATCGCGCCGGACTCGCCGACGATCTCGAATCGCAGGTCGAGCCGTGCGCGAAGGTTCGCGTTCTCCTCACTGAGGTCAACGCGGCCGAGCGCGTTGCGGAGCGTGACGAGGATGCGATCGGTGTCGAGCGGCTTTTCAAGGATGTCGTAGGCGCCGAGCTGCGTGGCTTCGACGGCTGTCTTGATCGTGGCATGGCCGCTGATCATGACGACGGTCGCGGCCGGATCGCGCTCGCGCAGGCGGCGCAGCGTCTCGATGCCGTCCATGCCGGCCATCTTCACGTCGAGGAAGATCAGCTGCGGCCTCCAATCGGCCGCAACGGCCAGCGCCTCGGTCCCGCCCAACGCCGTCCGCACGTCGTAGCCCTCGTACTCGAGCAGTTGCGTGAGCGCGGCGCGGATCCCCTGCTCGTCGTCCACGACCAGGATCCGGCGGCTCATCGCGCCCCCGTGTAGAGCGTGACCTCACCCGCGCGGATCCGCACGTCCGCGATCTCGGGACCGAGGTTGAGCGGGAACGCATTGCGAGCGGACGTCGCGCTGCCCGCCGGGACCCAGCGCTTGAGCAGCACGCCGATCGCCGCAGACGGCAGCTTCAACTGCCCCGCGGTCATGCGCGACACGCGGTACTCCGCGCGCCCTGCATCGAGCACGACCACGCGGCCCTCAATCTCGATGGGCTGGTCGCCCTTCAGCATGTTGCCGAGCGGGCCAGCGGCGTCGAGCAAGGTCGGGTCGCTGATGCGCAGCGTCGCACGCAGCAGCAGCGCATCGGAGTCGGCGCGCGCTTCGATGCCGCCGGGTCCCGTGCTCCAGCCACGAAGCACGTTCCAGAGCGCGAACGCGGCGAAGTCGCCGGCGCGCACCCCCTGGAAAGCCGGGCCGTTCGGGCGACGGAACGTCGCGATGGCCGCCGAAACGGCCTGCACGCCGGCGGGCGTCACGGGCTCCCATTGCGGTGGCGCGGCCACCGCGCGCGGGCGCGCGCCGATCTTCTCGCGCACGATCGGCTCCCACCGATCGCGCGTGAACCACGCCGCCGCGCCCAGGCACACGAGCACGAACAGGAGGATGAGGCGCCTCAGGCAGCCGAACATCAGGCCTCCAAGACGTCGAGGAGTTCGGCGTTCGCCTCCGCGTTCGCCATGCCGGAGCGAAACCCGCGGAGGTCGAGCTCAACACGGTCGAAGCCGGCGTTCGTGACAGCGTCTCGCAACCGGCGCCGACCATCGCCCGTGCGCCACGCCGCGAGTTGCGGTTCGGTCATTTCCACGCGGGCGGTGCTGCCGTGATACCGGACCCGCAGGTCGCCGCGCACGCCGATCGCCCGCAGCGCCGCCTCGGCGTTCCCTACCCTGGCAAGGCGCAGTGGCGTGACCGCGACGCCCGTCGGCAGCCGCGAGCTGAGGCATGGAGAGGACGGCTGGTCCCAGGTCTCGAGGCCCGAGGCCTGCGAGCGTTCGCGAATCTCGGCTTTCGTCATCCCGACGATCGCCAGGGGCGACGCGACGCCCAGTTCCGCAGCGGCTCGCATGCCAGGTCGGTGCCCGCGCACATCGTCCGCGTTCGTGCCGTCCACGATGCTCACGAAGCCATGACGCTCGGCGATCGGGCGGAGTTTCGTCCAAAGTTCCTGCTTGCAGAAGTAGCAGCGATCCGATGGATTCGCCGCGTAGCGCGGATCGCTGAGCTCGTCGGTCGGCACTTCCTCGATCGCCAGCCCGATGGCCGCGGCAACACGCCGGGCGTTTTCCCACTGCGCGAGCGGGTACGACTCGCTGCGCCCGATCACGCCGAGCACCTGTGCGGCCCCCAGCGTTCGCACGGCAACGGCGGCGAGGTACGATGAGTCCACGCCGCCGCTGAACCCGATCAGGACCGGCGCGTGGGCGCGGAGCCAATCGGCCAGGGCGCGTTCGCGGGCCGGTGTCGCAATAGTCACGCCCGGAAAGTACCATTCGCCGCACGCCGTTTCATTCCCGCCCGTGACTGCCGACACCGATCACGACTCCGCGCGCCTCCGTGCGCGCCTACAGGGCCGGTACACGGTCGAGCGCGAGCTCGGCCGCGGCGGCATGGGGATCGTGTACCTCGCGCGGGACCTGTCGCTGGATCGGCGCGTGGCGATCAAGTTGCTGCCGCAGGAGCTCGTCGCGGAGCCGCTGCTCCGGGAGCGGTTCCTGCGCGAGGCGCGGCTGGCCGCACGCCTTTCCCACCCGAACATCGTCCCGGTGTACAGCGTCGAGGAACACCCGGACGCGGTCTTCTATGTCATGGGGTTCATCGCGGGTGAGTCCTTGGCGCAGCGCATCGCGCGTGCGGGCAACCTCGCGCCCGCCGAAGTCACGACGATCCTGCAGCAGACGGCGTGGGCCCTGGCCTACGCGCACGGCAACGGAGTGGTCCACCGCGACATCAAGCCGGACAACGTGCTGCTCGAGCAAGGGACGGGTCGCGCGTACGTGATGGACTTCGGGATCGCGCGGGCGCTGGACGCCGCCGGCGGGCGCGATGGCGGTCGCCCGGCTGCGACCCGCCTGACGCAGGTCGGGCATGTGGTCGGTACGGCGGCGTACATGAGTCCCGAGCAGGCCGCGGGCGAGGAAGTGGACGGACGCAGCGACCTCTATTCGCTCGGCGTGATGGCGTACCAGGCACTGGCCGGCCGACTCCCATTCGAGGCGACCAGCGCGCAGGTGCTGCTTACCAAGCACTTGACCGAAGTGCCCGCGCCGGTGGCGTCGCTTCGTCCCGGTACGCCCGGCGCGTTGGCCAAGGTCGTGGACCAGCTGCTCGCCAAGGATCCATCCGCGCGACCGCAGACCGGCGGCGAGGTGGCGGAGCAGCTGAGCGGCGCCGGTGGTGTCGCCGGTGAGATCCCGGCCCCCCTCCGCGACTTCATTCGCGCGGCGGACGGTGAGCTCGGCGCCGTCATTCGCTTCATGGCCGTGATCCTGGCGATCCTCCTTGCCACCGCAAAGGTCGGACTCCCGTCAATCATTGCGGTCAGCACGGCGGGACTGGCGACGGTCGCCGGTTCGACGGCCGCGCTGTTTTTCCGCGTGCGCCGGCTGGCCTCACTCGGCTACCGGTGGGTGGACGTCAGCGAGGCGATCGCGCTCGACGCGCGGGCGCGGGCCGAGGAGGCCCGCCAGCTTGGTGCGCCACCGTCGCCCGAAGCGGTGCGGCGCGCCGGCTGGATCGCGCTCGTGTCGTTCGCGATCGGGGCCGGCGTATTCGTCGGGGCGATCCTGCTGCTCACGAAACTGGGCGAGGCCCGCGCAATCGGGCGCAACGCCGGACTGGCGATCATCCTCGCCGCGACCGCAGTCAACATCATCAGCATCCTGCCGCTGGCCTACTGGGCCGCGATGCGCCGGGGCGCGAGCCGTCCCGTGAGCGATGACGCGAAACCGACACCTGCGCTGCGCCTGCTCGCGGGCTGGCTTGGCCCGGCGATGTTCCGGCTCGCCACCTCCGGAACGGTCACGCAAGCGCCGCGTGGCGCGGCAGCCGCGATGGACCTGCTGCTTGGCGAAGTGGGCCAGAAGGTCGCACGACATGAGCGCCGACATGTCGAGCGGCTGCGGGCGGCATTGCTGACGCTGGCGCAGCGTGCCGAAGCGCTTCGTGCGCGCGAACGTGAGCTGGACAGGGCGATCGCGGAGGCCGGTCCGGGCCCGGCGGCGGATGCGCTTGCTCGCGCACGCGCGGAGGTCGGGCCTGCGCAGGAACGCATTGCGCGATTGACCGAGGAAGCGCGGCAGGGCCTGCTGCTGGTACGGACCGGCGTCGCCGCGGCTGGTACGCTCGACGCGCTCGCGCCACTCGACAAGTAGCTGCGCCGGCGCGATCGCGCCGCCACGCCAGTGGTTTGCGCCGGGCTCGCGTGCCCATTACGCTTCCCGCACAATCGATTTGCGAGCGCGGGACACGGAAGCCGGTGCATCACACAATCCGGCGCGGCCCCGCCACTGTGAGGGACAGCAATACAGTAGAGGCTGCACCAATGCAGGCCACTGACGCGCAACCCGCGTCGGGAAGGCAGGTGTAGCGGTCCCAAGCCAGGAGACGACTCACGCTCGCGCCACACTTTCGGATCCTCGGGGGAGGACCGGTGGCGCGTACGCTGAGTGGGCGCTCCGGCCCACCACCGAGACGCGTTACGGGCTCCGTCCTCCGGGACCAGGAGCCTTCATGTTTTTCCGGTATCTGCTGGTCGCCAGCGCCGTCGTCGTGGGAGCGACGGCTGAGGCACAAACCTCGGTGGATTCACTCGCACCGGCCACGATCACTGCCCTGCGCCTGACGACGCCCCTCGCGGCGCCGCTCGGTTCAGCGACTGTCATCTCCGGCGAGTCGCTGCGCATGCTCGGCGTCACGCGTCTGCCCGACGCGCTGCGCGCCGTCGCGGGCGTGCACCTGGTTGGCAGCGGCTCGACCGGTTCGCAGACCTCGCTGTTCCTGCGCGGCGGGAACAGCAACTATGTGCGCGTGCTCGTGGACGGCGTCCCGGTGAACGACGCCGGCGGGTTCGTGGACCTGGCGACGATTCCTGCCTCCAACATCGAACGCATCGAGATCGTGCGGGGACCGGCGAGCGTGCTGTACGGTTCGGACGCCGTCAGCGGCGTAGTCCAGATCTTCACGCGGGGGCTGGGCGCTCGCGACGGCTGGCGGAGCGCCATGACTCGCGGCACCCGCGGGTCGTCCTCGCGCGCGATGGGCTACACCACGACGCGCGAGCGGTGGAGCGCCTCGCTCGACGGCGCGCTGGATCGCACCAAGGGTGTGCTCCCGTTCAATAACCGATTCCGCTCGGATGCACTGAGTGGATCGTTGGCCCTCGTGCCGGATACCCGGACCGATCTCCGGTTCGCCGCGCGCTGGACGGCCAGCCAGTACCAGTACCCGACCGACTACGACGGTACGGTGGCGGACAGCAACGCCGAGCAATCGGATCATCGGTTCACGGCCTCGGTTGATATGGGCCGACGGGTGTCGAACCGCGTCGAGCTGCGCGGGGCGCTTCAGTCGAACGAGTACTACCCGCGCACCAATGACGGCGCCGACTTCCCTGCCGACACGTTCGGGTTCTACGGGTTCTACTCGCGCGCGACGCGCACGCTGCGGCGCGGCGAGCTTCGCGCCAATGTTGCGCTGGCGCCGCGCCGTACGCTGAGCCTCGGTGCAGACGTCACACGCGAACGCGAACGGTCCACGTCGCGGTCGCTCAGTGAGTACGGCGACTCGGACGGCGCCTTCGAAGCGGCGCGACACACCACGGGGCTGTACGCGCAGCTTGCCGGCGATGCGACGCCGCGGCTGTCGTTCGCGCTCGGCGCGCGTCGCGACATGAGCAGCGCGTTCGATGCCTTCGGCACCACGCGCGCGTCGCTCGGCTGGATCGCGGGCCGTCATACGCGCCTCCGCGCGAGCGCGGGCAACGCGTTCAAGGCACCGTCGTTCTTCGAGAACTTCGCGACCGGCTTCGTCACCGGGAACCCCGGGCTCAAGCCCGAGCGTGCGCAGAGCGTCGAGGTAACGCTGGATCAGGCGACAGCTGGAGGGCGCCTCGCGCTTGTCGCGACCGCGTTCGGCCAGCAGTTCCGCGACATCATCCAGTATTCGTCCACCGCGCCTTCGCCCGGCGCGCCGAACTACTTCAATGTTGCCGGCGCACGCGCGAATGGCGTGGAACTCACCGCGACCGCTGCCGCCACGGCGACGACGTCGTTGACCGGCTCCTACACGTTCCTCGACACGCGCGTGACCGCCGCCGGGTTCGACACCTCGACCGGCGCGAGCTTCCGCCGCGGCGACCCGCTCATGCGCCGGCCGCGCCACACGGCGAGTGCGAGCCTGGGCTGGCGAGCGGCACCGGGGAACCAGGCCACCGGGAGCGGCGCCCGCGCGCTGATCGCCAGCGATGAACTGCGGCTCGTCGTGACGCGAGTTGGGGAGCGCACGGACCGGGATTTCGCCGCGTTTCCGGTTGCGGCGGTGAAGTTGCCGGCCTACGTGCGGGCGGATTTCGCCCTATCGCTCCTGATCCCGCGGCGGCCGAGCATGGCGCTGACGCTGCGAGTGGAGAACCTGCTCAATGCGCGGTACGAAGAGGTGATCCGGTTCGGCGCGCCGGGTCGGGTCTTCCACGTGGGGATGCGCCGGGGACGGTAGCCGCCGTGGGGCGCCGGGCGAAGCCATAGCCCGTGTGCAAGTTTTTCGGACTGTGACGTCTCCTTGGCAACCCAAGCCGGAGATCGTCCCATGTGGATCCGAATCCTTGTTCGCCCGCGCCCCAGTCCCGCGCCTTTCTGGGGTGCGGTCAACGGCCTCGCAGCCGCGGTGCTCCTTGCCCTCTCGGCGACCGCCACCCTGGCGAGCGCGGCGAGTCTTGCGTTTGCGCAGGGCCGACCCGTGCAGTGCATCGTCCCGCCCTGCCCTCCGAATCCCTGCGACTGGGATCGCGGCTGCCCGCGGCCGATGCCAATCGTTGATGTCGCCGCCGAGCGCACACAGACGCGGGTGACCGCGACGCTCGATGGCCGGATCGTGCGCTACGAGATTGACGAGCGCTACATCAACCGCGGCGGGCGCCCCGCCGAGGTGGACTACCTGCTCCCGCTGCCGAAAGGCGCCGCGTTCGAGGGACTCGAGCTGTCCATCAACGGCGAAATGGTCGCCGGCGAGACGATGCGCGCCGAGAAGGCCCGCGCGGTGTATGAAGAGATTGTGCGCAAGCTGAAGGACCCCGCGCTGGTCGAGTGGATGGGCCACGACCTGCTCCGCACGCGGATCTTCCCGATTCAACCGGGCGAGGAGAAGCGTGTCGTGGTGCGTTTCCGCGCGGTCATCGAACGCGAAGGCGACGCCCTGCGACTCGACTGGCCCGGGCGCGTCCGGGCCGGCGGAACGCGCAATGGCGACCGCTTCGACCTCAGCTACCCCCGCGACGCTGCGGGCGAAACACTCGGCGACGCCTACTCGCCGACGCACCGCCTCGAGTCCAGGGACTTCCGTAACACCGAGCAGTTCGGGCGTCCGCGCTGGCCGAACATGATCCAGGTGAGCGCGGCCAACGCCATCGAACCGATGACTGTCCTGGTCCCCGTACGCCGTGCGCGCGAGGCGACCGTTTCGTTCACCGCGCACCGGCCGCGCGGCGAGGATGGCTACGCGCTCATCACCATCGCCCCGCCTGCGCGCCCGGAGTCATCCACCCCGCGCGACCTGACGTTCGTGCTGGATGTGTCGGGCTCGATGTCGGGCACGAAGATGGAGCAAGCGCGCGCCGCGGGCCGCCAGTTCCTCGAGGCGCTCGCCCCGACGGATCGCTTCCGCATCATCGCATTCTCGAGCGACGTGCGCGATTTCCGCGATGGATGGAGCGCCGCGACCTCGGACCGACTCCGCGACGCGCGCGAGTTCGTGGACGGGCTGCGCGCCTCGGGCGGTACGAACATTGACGGCGCGTTGAGCGCGGCGCTGGATGCCCACACACCACGTGGGCGGATCGGCATCGTGCTGTTCCTCACCGATGGCGCGCCGACGGTCGGCGAGACCCAGCCGGCGCGAATCGCCGAGCACGCGGCCTCCCGGCGCGGCGAACGGCGCGTGTTCACCTTCGGCATCGGCGCGGACGTCAACGCGCAGCTACTCGAACAACTCGCGCTGCAGGGCCGCGGCACGGCGAGCTACGTGCGCCCGAACGAATCGGTGGAGCGCGCGGTGAGCGTGGTCTCCGAGCGACTGACCGCGCCCGTTGCCACGGACCTGACGATTCGTGTGGACGGCGTGCGCCTGCACGCCGTGCAGCCACAGGGCGCGCTGGACCTCTTCGCAGGCCAGGACCTGGTGGTGCTTGCACGGTACAGCGGCGCCCGGTCCGGCGCGGCGATCACCGTCGAAGGGCGCGGGCCGGACGGCCCGGTACGGTGGACCAGCCGGGCGGACGCCCCTTCCAACCGCTCGGATAACGCGTTTGTCGCGCGACTCTGGGCCGTGCAGCGCATCGGTTGGCTGAGCGCCGAGCGCCGCCGCACGGGTGGCAACCCGGAACTCGATGGTGAACTCCGCCAGCTCGGCGAGCGCTTCGGCATCCCGACCGAGCTTACGTCCTACCTGGTGGTTGAGCCGGGCATGCAGGTGAACACTGGCGGCGTGGCACGACGCGACCTGGGTTCAGCACCGAGCAGTACCAGTGTCATGGGCGCTGTTGCCGGAACGGGCACGGTGGCGAATGCGCCGGTCGCCGCCGCACCTGCCTTGGCCGAGCGCTCCCGGTTTGAAGCCGCGCGCCAAAGCTCCGACCAGCGCGCCGCCAAGTCGCTTGCCGATGTCGCCAAGAACGAGGAGAAGGAATCCACGCAGCGTTTTGCCGGCTCGCGGACGTTCCGGCTCGACAACGGCGTGTGGACCGACTCGCGCGCGCAGGGTGCCGGCCGCACGGTCACGGTCAAGCCGTTCTCGGACGCATACTTTGCATTGATGCGGGAAGTCCCGGAACTCAAGGAGATCTTTGCCATCGGCGACCGAGTGCGCATCCATGGCCGCACGGTCACGCTCGTGCTCGCCCCCGATGGCGCAACATCGCTCGACGCAGCGGCGATCACGGCGATCGCCCGCGAGTGGTGAGCGAGTAGCCAGCGCCCGATGACCGCGGAAGCCGACCGTCTCTTCAGGACCTACCACGCAACGCTCGTGCGTTACCTGACGAGGCGGCTCGGCGACCGCGATTGGGCGGAAGAAGTGGCGCAGGAGACCTTTGTGCGCGCGCTGCGGCAGCCGCCGACATCGAACGAACGCTCATGGCTGTTCGCCGTGGCGAACAACCTGGTGCGCGACGAAGCCCGGAAGTCGATCCGCCAGCGCAGTCACCTGCAGTTGTTGGCGGCGGAAGAGCGGGAACGGGAATCGTCCGGGCCGGACACCGGCGAGGAGATGACGCCCGAGCGTGCGCACGAGATGGCGATGGCGCGCCGCGCGCTCGACTCGATCGCCGAACGCGACCGGCAGGCCCTGTTGCTCAAGGCCGAAGGACTCGACTACGACGAGATCGCCGGCATCCTCGGCATCGAGAAGTCGTCAGTGGGAACGACGCTGTCGCGCGCACGCCGGCGCCTGGCGGAGACGTTTGATGCACTGCGAACCGGGAAGTCCGGTCTCGCCGATGCCAACACGGGAAGAACTGGAAACACGGGGGACGCGCATGTCGCATCCTGACAGGAATCACGGACCGCCGGACGAAGGACTCATCCACGCGTGGCTCGACGGCGAGTTGCCGGCCGCGGAAGCCGCACGGATCGAACAATTGGTGCGCGACGACGCGGCGTGGGCCGCAGCGGCGGCGGAGGCGCGCGGGTTGATCGCGGCGAGTGAGCGGATCGTCGGATTGCTCGACCATGTGCCTGCGGGTGTCGTGCCGCAGGCGGAGTCGCGCGCGATCCGGCCGGCGCGCGGTGCAGAGTGGTGGACGTGGCGCGCCGCGGCGGCGCTCGTGGTGGTGATCGGGACGG
Source organism: Gemmatimonadota bacterium (assembly GCA_016874035.1). Taxonomy (GTDB): domain Bacteria; phylum Gemmatimonadota; class Gemmatimonadetes; order Gemmatimonadales; family Gemmatimonadaceae; genus Fen-1231. The sequence goes on along the minus strand of VGVM01000015.1, from coordinate 25,326 downwards.
CGGTTGTCCTCCGCGATGCACCGCCTGAGGCCTCGAGCTTCGCCGCGGGTGACGCGCCGAAGAAACTCGCAGAACCCGTTGCGGATTCGCAGGGCTCGGCGGCGATGGCGGCCACGGCGCCGACTCCGGCGCGCGAGCAGAGCGGGCCCGCGCCGTCAAGGGACGCGGCGTCAAGGAACGAGGCGCAGCGACGAGACGCACCGGAGGCAAAGCGTATGCTCGCTGACGCAGCGACGGCGGACGCGGCTCGGGCTGCGGCTTCGAGTGCGGGTTCCGGCGCGGCCGGCGCAGTGAGCACGACCGGTGCGGTTAGCACGACCGGCGCGATTAGCGCGACCGGCGTGCGTCAGGCCGCACCTTCGGCAGCCGCAGCTCCCGTTCCGACGATGCTCGGGGCGGCGCGGGAGGAGCGCTCGGAGCGAATCGCTCGCGCACCGGACAGCACCCTCACACGGGAACGCGAAACGGGCGTGCCGCCGCGGCTTGCAGCGGCGCAGCAGTCCACGCTCGCGAAGGCCGCGGCGCCGCCCGCGCTGGAGTGCTATGCGCCGGTTGGCGGTGGCGCAGTCGTGCGTGTGGTGCGGACGGACGCAACGTCTGCAATCGAGGCGCCCGTGGCGACGCCCGCTGCCGGAGCCGCGGACCGTCGGGCACGGCTGGCGTTCTCGATCGTCGGCGACACGCTCATCCCGCGCGGCGCCGGCGCGCCGTTCGCGCGCGCACTGCGAACGGCCTGCCCCGCCCCGTAGCGCGAGCTCACCCGCGATACTGCAGCGCCTCGGCGACGGCGGTCGCACCGACCGTTTCCTCGGCGTCGAGGTCCGCGATCGTGCGCGCGACGCGCAGCACGCGGTGATAGGCGCGCGCCGAGAGCATCAGCCGTTCCGATGCAGCCGCGAGCTGGGACTTCGCGTCCGGGGCGAACGCGCCGTGCGTGAGCAACCAGCGCCCGGCCGCGTCCGCATTCCGGTGGGCCGGCTTTCGGTAACGTCCGCGCTGGATCTCGCGCGCCGCCAGCACGCGGCCCCGCATCGCGGCCGACGGTTCCGACGTCGCGGCAGCGCCGAGTGTCGAGATCTCCACTGCGCCGACATGCACATGCAGGTCAATGCGATCCGCGAGTGGACCCGAGAGTCGCGAGCGATACCGCTCGATATCCGTCGCACTGCACTGGCAGCGTCCGTCGGTGCTCATCGCATGGCCACACTTGCAGGGGTTCGCCGCCGCGACGAGCTGGAAGCGCGCGGGGAACGCCACGGCGTGCGCCGCACGTGCAATCACCACGCGCCCGTCCTCTAGCGGTTGACGCATCGCGTCGAGGATGTAGCGCGGCAGTTCGAGCAGCTCATCGAGGAAGAGCACGCCGCGATGCGCGAGTGAGACCTCACCCGGCCGCGGCCCCGGCCCGCCGCCGATCAGCCCCGCTTGCGAGATCGTGTGGTGCGGCGCGCGAAACGGCGGCGTCGCCGAAGGAATCGTCCCGGGCACCACGAGCCCGCCGACCGAATGCACCGCCACGACTTCGAGCAGTTCATCCTCGGTGAGTGGCGGCAGGATGGACGTGAGGCGCCGCGCGAGCATGGTTTTCCCCGTGCCTGGCGGCCCGATCATCAGGACGTTGTGCCCGCCGGCCGCCGCGATTTCGAGCGCGCGTTTCGCTGCGGCCTGGCCGGCGACATCGGCGAAGTCGAGTCCGTCGGCGGTAGCCACAGCGCCTCGATCGTTCGATGGCAGCGGTGGATCGGGCGCTTCGCCGTGCTCCAGTTCCTGCAGCGTCCCACTCCTGAGCGCGACCACCAGCGGTGTCAGCGTATCGGCCGCGACCACCGTGCACGACGGCGCGAGTCGCGCCTCGGGCACGTTCGCCCGCGGCACGAGCAGCATCGCATCGCTCCGGGATGCCGCGCGCGCGAGCGAAAGCGTGCCGCGGATCGGGCGGATCGTGCCGTCGAGGCCGAGTTCGCCCGCCACGACTATTCCGTTGAGCGACTCGACCGGAAGCGTCCCCGTCGCCGCGAGCAGCGCCAACGCGATCGGCAGGTCGAACGACGTCCCGTCCTTGCGCACATCCGCCGGGGAGAGGTTCACCGTCACACGCCGCGAGGGCACATCGAAGCCTGAGTTGGCGAGCGCCGCGGTCACGCGTTCGCGCGCTTCGCGCACGGCGCTCGAGGCCAGCCCGACGATGGTCCACGACGGCAGGCCGGGCACGACATCCACCTCGACGGTGATGTCTATCGCGTCAATGCCGACGACGGCTGCGGAACGAACGGCTGCGAGCATGCCGAACGATCCGCGTTGACTGCACCGAATGCGTTATCGAAAACCAACCACACTACCCATTTCCCCGCGCCTGAGTAACATCGGGGCATGAGACTCCGCCGACCTGCACTTGCCCTGCTGCTGGTGGCGCTCGTGGCCACCTCCGCTTGCAATCCACGTGCCGGCTGGCGCACAACCCGTATGCGCATCGCGACTGCTCGAGCAGTACGTCCATAGGATTCGAGATCCTTTGGCGCGTGCGAGAAATCAAGCGGAACGGCGCCGAATCAGTCCCGTCGGTCCGGAAGGTTTCTGGTGCAACGCGTACGATCCGCCGCGACCCCTCGGGCGCCGTGCTCTATGTGGACAGCACCGAGACCTACACGATAGAGAAAGGGGTCGACACAACCGCCACGAAGTGGATGATCCTTGAGTTGGCGCTCGGTTACAGTCAGTTCTCGGCCCTCAAGTCGAACGACCGCGATTTCGAACTTCGCGGTGTTGCACGAGAGTTGCCCTCAGTCGGGTCTTACCTCTCGTTCTCCGGGTACATCCCGTTCGCCACACCGTTCATCGGCATCCAATCGGGCATCATCGACATCCAGAACTTGCAGGCAATTTCGGGGATCCAGACTTCGCAGGTCTCCGTGTACAGTGGCGCACCTAAGGCGCTCCAGATGGGCGCAAAGGTGGGCTTGGCGGTTGGGAGCGACCGCGCGCTCGTGCGCGTCGAGTACGCGTATCACTTCCGCGAGTTCCATAGTCTCCAATGGGGTGCTTCGGCGATGCCCACCAAGATTCCGCGTGAGCTTTCCTTCTCAGGTGGAACGCTTTCGACGGGCCTCCAGATCAACCTCAGGGACTTCAAGCCGTAGGGATTCGCCGTCGAGGAGGTGGGTTCTTTTTACCCCTTACTTTCGGCTTTTGTTCGGTATATGATTTCCCTGTGTCCATCGCTGCGCTTCGTGCCCTCATCGCCGAAAAGTTCCCGTCTGCTATCCCGGCGGCGCAGCGCACGGTGCTCCCCGTTGCCACGGGGATTCCCGTGCTCGACCGGGCGCTTCCGAACGGTGGGTTCCCGCTCGGCAAGCTCACGGCCTGCGAACCCCTGGGCGGTGCGACCGCGATCCTGCGCGCGGCCTGCGCCGCAACGATAGATGCCGGCGATCGCGCGGCGTGGATTGATGGCGCGCTGACCACGGCCGGCGCGTTCTGGACCGAAGGCCCGCTGCTCGTGCGGCCGCGCGGTGACCGTCAGGCCGTAGCGGCCGCGGACCTGCTCCTCCGCTGCGGAGGGTTTCGCCTCGTGGTGCTCGCCGGCGTCGCGCTCGCCGATGCCGACACCGTGCGCCTCGTGCGCGCCGCGCACGAGGGTGGCGGCGCGTTCGTCGCGCTCACCGCACAAGCGAACATGGCCGCGCTGCGACTCGAGGTGCGGATTGACGCGGAGGCGTGGCAGTGGCGCGAGGATCCTTTCGGCGGGATGGCCGCCGCGCGCGACGTGCAGCTTCACGCCGACATCCGCTCGCTCGGCTGGAACCGGCGGGTGCGCTTCGCGCTGCCCGTGGCGTCGCATGAGCTTCGCCTCGCGCTCGACCCCGGCCTTGTGGATCGGCGGGGCAAGCCGGGTGCGTCGAAGTCGGGGAACCAGCGCTCGCGGCGGCGGGTGAATCCGGTCTGACATGGGAGCAATGCCGCATGACCATCCTCTGCCTCTCCCACCCTGACTGGCGCCCCGGCGCTCCTCCCCGCCCCGAGCTCGCGGCCGCGCTCCTCGCACGGGCGCCGCGCATCGCGATAAGCGGGCCGAGCGGCGGGGCGTCAGGCGGAGCACCAGGTGGAGCGCCTGCCCATCCGGTGATCTGGGCCGATGTGCGCGGGTTTTCGCTCCATGGCCAAGCCGAACTCGCCGCCGACCTGATTGCGCTGCTCGCGCATCGAGGTGTCCCGGGTGTGCGCGCCGGACTCGCGCGCGTGCCCGTCGCGGCGGAACTCGCCGCGCGGTTCGGCGATCGCGCGGTCACCCTCGTGCCCACCGGCAACGATCGCGCGTATGTGGCGCTCTTCCCGCTCGAAGCGCTTGGCCCCGATCCACGCCTCCGACCGCTGCTGTTCGGGATCGGCGTTTCCACCTGCGGCGAACTCGCCGCGCTCACGCAGGAATCCGTCGAGGTACGACTCGGCGCCCCCGCGTTGCCACTCTGGCGGCTGGCGCGCGCGGATGATCCACGCCTCCTGTTTGCGCCACCGCCCGCCGAGCTGCCGCACGCATCGCTGGATTGGGTGGAGTATGCGCTCAAGGATCCCGCGCGACTGTTGTTCGTCATCAACACGCTGCTCGAGCGCGTGACCGCCACGCTCGCCGCGCGCGGTGAAGGCGCGCGCGAGGTCACGGTCGAGTTCGCGCTCACGAACCGGCAAAGCCATGTCGAGGTCGTGCGTGCCTCGCGCCCCACGGTGAACCGCCGCACCTGGTTCCGGTTGATCCGCACGCGCGTGGACGCGATGAAGCTCCACGCCGCCGTCACGGGGATCACGCTGCACGCCTCGCGGGTCGCCGCGCGCGAAGCGCCGCAGGCTGACCTGTTCGACCGCGGCCTCGCCAGTGTGCAGGCCACCGAGGATGCCGTCGCGCGACTGGTGGAAGATCAGGGCCCCGTGGTGGTAGCTCCGCAGAACTCCGCACATCCGCTGCTCGACGAACGCACCACCTGGGTCGCACAGGAACCGGCGAAGGTGGTGGCGCCGCGGTATGCAGGAGCGCTGATGACCGATACGCCACGCCACACCGTCCGGTTCACGACGCTGCCGGCCGTCGTGCGCGAGACAGCAACCGTGACACCCGCGCCGTCCACGCCCCCCGCACCGCGCTTCACCCCGCACCTCTCGCTCCAGCTCTCGCCGACGCCGTGCGCGATCTCCGTCGAGACCGTGCCCCGCCGCGATCACGCCGCGCCTGTGCGCTACCGTGATGAGGACGGCTGGCATGAGATCGTGCAGGCGGCGGGACCGGAGCGGATTTCGGGCCGCCACTGGGAAGGCGATACGGCCTATGCGCGCGAATACTTCCGTTGCATCACGCGGGATGGGCGCCTGGTGTGGCTGTATCGCGATGCGGCGCCACGCGCGAAAACAGCAGCTGCCGTAGCGAACCGGCAGTGGTACCTGCACGGATGGTGGGATTAGGCGGCAGTAATCGCGGGGCACGCGCGAGACTGGCCAAGGATTGCGCGGACTTGTAGTCTCATCCATGTCGCAGCCCCGTCGAAAACTCAGCCGCGTCGCGTTCTACGCGCACCTCTGGCTGGGGGTCGCCTCCACGGTCGTGCTCCTCGCGGTTTCCGTGACCGGAATCCTGCTGAACCACAAGCGTGGCCTCGGCTTGATGCCCGAAGTGGATCACGCGCCGACCGGGTCGTTCAACACGACGGTTTCCCTCGAGCGGATTGCGGCGGCCGCGCTCGCGGCCGCCCCTGAGGGCACTCGCGACGGCTGGACGCCCGGCGACACCGCGCACCCCGCGTTGATTGACCGCATGGATGTGCGCCCACGCGACGGGCTCGTGAAGGTCCGCCTGCGTGACGCCGCCTCCACCGAGGTCACCGTGGACATCAACACGGCGGCCATCCTGCATGTCGGGCCACGTGGCGACGTGTTCCTCGAGAAGCTCCACTCGGGCGAGATCTTCGGCGGCCAGCCGTTCGTGCTGCTCTCCGACTTCGGCGCCGTCGCACTCATCGTCACGCTGGTCACCGGCTACTGGCTCTGGCTGGCGCCGCGACTCATTCGTGGTCCTGGGGCCGGCAAGGCCCGGGACGAGGAGGCCGCATGACACCAGGCATCGCGGTCTTCCTCATCGGACTGCTCATCGTGCCGATCATCCTCCTGGCCTGGGGCCACCGCATCCGCCGTGCGAGCGAGCGCTCGCAGCGCGCGTTCTGGGGCGCGATCGTCGGGCACTGCGTTGCCGGCGTGGCGGCGACGATTGTCGGCGTGATGTCGCCGGTCGAGTGGAGCGACACCGACCGACTGCGCGGGTTCCTCGGACTCTGGTCGCTAGCCGTACTGCCTGCCGCTGGGGCGTTGATCGCCGCCGCGTTCTCCCGAACCACGAGGTAACTCCGCCGTGACCACCAGATTGCGTCGCCGTGCCACGATGTCCCGCCGAGCCGCGGCGCTCACCGTGACTGCGCTTGCCGCGGCGCTGTCGGCCACTGTCGCGTGCGGCGAGAACGCCGCGACCCCGACCAGCGAATCGCCCCCGCCGTATCCTGTTCCCACGCTCGTCGGACTCACAGGCCGCTGGCTCGACACCACCGTGGACGGCCCCGCGCTCGTCGTGAACGGTGAAGCGTGGTCCGGCACGACGGCGCCCGCCGACCTCGAGCCGATCATCACGCCGCTCTTCGGCGTGGCCGATTCGACGCTGCTCCGGACCTGGACCACGGAGAACGCGTTTCCGGTCGCGGTCGCACCTGCAGTTGACACGTTCTCCAGCGGCACGATCCGCACCGAGTTCAAGCTGCTCGGCGGCGCGTCGGACCAGAATGCCGGGATCATCTTCGGCATGCAGCCGAACGGCGAGTACCACTACCTCCGCTACAACACCAAGGACGGCAACGTCGCGCTGTGGAAGTTCGTGAACGGCGCGCGCGAAGTGATCAAGCATGGCGACGTGCACAAGCAGCTCGACCGCACGGCGTGGCATGAGCTCGTCGTGACGATCAACGGGCGCGAGGTGAGCGGGCACATTGCGGGCGACACGACGATCGCCGTCCGGCACACGCTCGACACCGCCCTCACCGGACGCGTCGGCATCTGGGTGAAGCGCGACGCGATCACGGCCATCCGGGGGTTCGTCGCGACTCGGGCGCCCTGACCGAGCCGCTGGCGTTCGGGAACCGGCACCCCATGATGGGACTAGGTATTCGGTAACCCCGACCCTTCCCCCCGGAGGACTGCATGACCGCCACACGCCGCGAGTTCGTCGAAGGCCTGGGCACGGGAGCGCTGCTGTTCAGCGCCGCGCCGCTCTCGATTGCCGATCTTCCCCCCGAAGCCATGGCGGCTGCCGTCGGCGCCGCGGCCGAGGACTACGACATGACGTGGACGTCACGCGTGTCCGCCGGCAAGCAGAAGGTGATCATGGACGTGCCGGAGATCGAAAGCGGCTACGGCGCCTGGCGCACCGGGATCGTGAAACGACAGCTCGCCGACATGGCGAAGGTCCCGGCCAAGGACATCGCCATGGTGCTCGTGTTGAGGCACCACGCGGTTCACATGGCGATGAACCAGCAGTACTGGGACGGTTTCGGCATCGGCAAGGAGCACAACGTCACGAGTCCGGCCGACGGCAAGCCGACGACGAAGAACCCCGCGCTGCTTGACGCGAAGGCAGGCCTGCCGCCGCAGTTCGACGGCCTCTCGATTCCGCAGTTCATCGCCGCCGGCGGGATCGCGCTCGCGTGCGAGCTGGCGTTGAACCTCGACGTCGTCCCGAAGTCCCAGGCGCGGGACAAGTCCACCGAAATGGCGGCGAAGGCGGCCGCGAAGAAGGCGCTGATTCCCGGCGTCATCCTATAACCGTCCGGTGTGTTCGCGGCCATCAGGTCGCAGCAACTCGGCTGCGTGTACGTGCGCGCGAGTTGAGCCCGGCTGCGAAAGGGCCCTCGCGGGCCCTTTCGTTTCCCCTTGTGCTTCGGGTTTTCTTCGGTATGTTTTCCTCCCCTGCTCCTGCCGCCGATGCCCGCCAGCACACCCGACTTCCGCCCCGCCGAACTTCGCGCCCACACGGCCTTCTCCTTTAATGATGGGGCGGTCACCCCCGAGGCCCTGATCGAGCGCGCGGCGGACCTTGGCTACGAGTCCATCGGCATCACGGACATGGCGGACCTGGGCGGTGTAGTTCGCGCGGCGGCGATGGCGAAGATCCGCGGCATCCGCGCAATCGCCGGCGCCGAGCTCAACATGGACGGCCGCCCTATCGCGCTGCTCGCCCGGAACGCCACGGGCTACCGCAACCTCGCCGCGCTGGTCACCGCCTCGCGCGTCGGTACCTGGAAGACCTGGGAGAAAACCGCTGCCGGCGAGCGCCGCGGCCAGCCGAACATCACGTGGGCACAGCTCGCCGAACGCGCCGAAGGCCTGCACCTGCTCACCGGGCCCGCGTCGGGCATGCTCGCCTCGTTGATCCGTGATGACTGGTTCGATCGCGCGTGCGCGCCGGAACCATCCCGAAGCGCGACGCCGGCAGCCACGCTGAGCCCGTCCCGCCGCGCGGAGCGCTTCGCGGACCGCCAGCTCGCCGAGTGGCGCGACGTGTTCGGCGACCGGCTCGCGGTCGAAGTCCAGCTGCATCATGTGGACGGCCACGAAGCCGCGCTCGCCGCGGAGCTCATTCGCCTCGCGGGCCGCGCGCGCGTGCCCTGGGTTGCCGCACAGGACCCACGCTACGTGGACGACACATCGCGCCTCGTCCACGATTGCCTCACGGCGCTGCGCCATGAGATGACGATAGACGACGCGCATCGCGCCGGCGTGCTGCACCCGAACGGTGAATGGCGACTGCTCGCGCCCGAGCTCCTGCGGCGTCGCTGGAGCGGCTGCGAGTCCGGGCTGCACGAGGCCACGCGCATCGCGAGCGAGTGCCAGTTCGACCTCGCCTGGATGCGCCCGCCGCTCCCCGATTTTCCCGGCGCAACCGACGGCGATACGAACAGCTTCCTCCGCGCGCGCGTGTACGACGGCGCGCGCGAACGCTGGGGCGCGACACTCACGGAACCGCAGCGGCGCCAACTCGAGCACGAGTTGGCCACGATCAAGCAGCTCGGTTTCGCGGGGTTCTTCCTCGTCATGTGGGACGCGGTGCGCTTCGCACGCGAGCGCCGCATCCTCTGCCAGGGACGCGGCAGCGCGGCGAACTCGGCCGTCGTGTACTGCCTCGGCATCACGGCCGTGGACCCGATCAAGCACGGGCTGCTCTTCGAGCGTTTCCTCTCCGAAGTGCGCGTGGACGGCAAGGCCGAGGCGCCGGACATTGACGTGGATTTCGAGCACGACCGGCGCGAGGAAGTGCTCGACTACATGTACACGAAATACGCACGCCCGCACGCCGCGATCGCCTGCATCGTGCAGACCTACCGCGCGCCCAACGCCGTGCAGGACTCCATGCGCGCGTTCGGCTACCCGATGGACGTCGCGACATCCATTTCCAAGCGCCTGCACCGCTACGACCCGCTCGACGCCGCCGTGCAGATGCAGGAGCGCTACGCCACGCAGGCCGGGCTCGACATCGCCAAGCCACGCGTGCAGGCGCTGCTCCGCACGATCCGCGGGTTCGATCGCCTGCCGCGGCTCCGCGCCACGCACGTCGGCGGCTTCGTGCTCTCCGGCGCGCCGCTGGGCGATTGGCTGCCCATCGAACAGACCAACATGGGCCGGACGATCGTCCAGTTCGACAAGGACGACCTCGATGCGATCGGCGTGCCCAAGTTCGACTTCCTCGGGCTCGGCGGGCTTGCGATGCTGCGGCGCGCGTTCGACGCCATCGAGGTGCGCACCGGGAAGCGGCCGCAGATGTACGGACTCCCCACGGACGACGCACCCACCTACGACCTCATCTCGCGCGGCGAGACGATCGGCACGTTCCAGATCGAGAGTCGCGCACAGATCGCCAGCATCGTGCACACCAAGCCCGATCGCCTCTATGACATCGTCGTGCAGGTGGCGCTGATTCGTCCGGGCCCGATCCAGGCCAAGTTCGTGAGGCCATACACACGCCGTCGGCGTGGGCAGGAGCAACCCGTGTATGCGCACCCGGCGCTCGAACCCATCGCGCGCCGCACACAAGGCATCCCGATCTTCCAGGAACAAGCCATGGCCGTCGCGATGGCGCTCGGCGGCTACACCGGCGCGGAAGCGGATGAACTGCGGCGCACGATGGGCAACATCCGGAAGGAGCCGCGCCTGATCGCCGCGCTCGAGCGGCTGCGCGTGCGGATGATTGACCACGACATCACGCCGCGCGTACGCCCCGAGGTCGCGCAACAGGTCTGCGAGGACCTGCGGAGCTTCGCGAACTACGGGTTCCCCGAGTCGCACGCGTGGAGCTTCGCGCTCATCGCGTACGCGACCGCGTGGCTCAAGGTGCACTACCCCACCGAGTTCTACCTTGGGTTGCTCAATGCCTGGCCCATGGGCTTCTATTCACCGGCCACGCTGATTCACGATGCGAAGCGGCACGGCGTGGAAGTGCGCCCGCCCTGCCTCGCCCGCGGCGACTGGGAGTGCACGGTGGAGCCCGCGTCGCCGCTCACGCCGGAACGCGCGCGTGTGCAGCGCCGGTTCGTGCGCGAAGGAACGCGTGCGAACGACCCGCACCCTGCGCTGCGCATCGGGTGGCGGTTCGTGCGCGGCGTCAGCGCACGCGCCCTGGAATCGCTGCGTGGGGCACGGGCCGCCGCGCCGTTCACGAGCATCGCCGACGTCACCTCGCGCGCCCGGCTGACGCGCGCCGAGGTGAACCTCCTCGCGCAGGCCGGCGCGTTCCATGCGTGGGAACCCGACCGGCGCAAGGCGGCGTGGGAAGCCCTCCGCGCGGTCAACGACACGCTGCCGCTCGCCCCAGCCCGCGTGGTGCCGCATGACGTCGCGCCGCTCACCCGCGACGAGCTCGTGCAACTCGACTACTACGCGACGGGCATCACGGTGAACGGCCACCCGATGCAGGCGTACCGGGAGCGCCTCGCGCGCGACGGGGTGAAGGACAGCCGCGAGATCACTCGCATGCCGAACCGCGCGAATGTGTCGGTGGCCGGGCTCGTGGTGATCCGCCAACGGCCCTACACGGCCAACGGCGTGTTGTTCCTGCTGCTCGAGGACGAGTACGGGTTCATCAACGTCGTGGTGCGGAAGGATGACGTCGCGCCGAACGAGGAGGTGGTCAAGCGGGCGCAGTACGTCCTGGTGCACGGACACATTGGCCGCGAGGGCAACGCCCTCTCCGTGGTCGGCCATGAGTTCGAGGCGCTGGAGGCGGAGGCGCTCACGCAGCAGTCGAGGGATTTTCGGTAAGTTTCATCCATGCTCGCCCGGGTCCTGCAGGACTCCGACGTGATGTCGGGCTTGATGTTCTTTGCGATCGCCGCGCTCGTCATCGTTGTCGCGGTACTTGCATACCGCGCGGACAAACAACGGCGCGAAGCCCTCACCCGCTTTGCCGCGTCGCTCGGCTTCTCGTATGACCGCGATGGCGGCGGCGACTTCGTGACCAACCGCCTGCACCGATGGTTCGACCGCGGGCACTCGAAGAAGACGCGCAATCGGATCGAGGGCAGCCGCGAACTCGCGGGGCTCGATTGCCAGGTGTACATGGGCGACTTCCACTATGTCACCGGCAGCGGCAAGAACCAGTCGAGCCACGCCCACAGCTACCTGCTCCTCACGCTTCCGTGGCGCGGCATCCCGAACATGGAGATCCGCACCGAGCACCTGCTCGACAAGCTGGGCGACGCCATGGGGTTCGACGATATTGACTTCGAATCCGCCGAGTTCAGCCGGCGGTTCATGGTGAAGAGCGCGGACAAGCGATTCGCCTACGCCGTGATCCACCCGCGCATGATGGAGTACCTCATGTCGCAGGACAAATACGGCTTCCACATCGATCGCGCGAATGCGTCGTGACCGGTGTACGCTATCCCGCATCTCCGGATGACTACCGCGCCGCGCTCGGCTGGGCCGAGCGCTTCCTGCAGTGCTGGCCGGACCACCTCAGGAACGAACTCAACTCGACCGGCTGGAGCCACAGCGACTGATGGATCCGATCGTCTTCGTAATCGGGGCTGCGCTGGTGCCGCTGATCTGGGCGGTCGTCACGTACAACCATTTCATCGCGCTCCGCGAGCACATCAAGAGTTCGGCCAGCGGGATTGACGTCGAGCTCAAGCGACGGCACGAGTTGATCCCAAACCTGGTCAACGTGGTCCGCGGATACGCGGAGCACGAACGGGCCACGTTCGACGCGGTGGTGAAGGCCCGCAACGCGGCCGTCGCCGCGATGGCCCGTGGACCGTCGGAAGGGCTTGCCGCGAAGGAGACCGAACTGATGCGGGGCCTGCGTGGCGTGTTTGCGATTGGCGAGGCGTACCCGGCGCTCAAGGCCGATCAGCGCTACGCCGACCTCCAACGACAGCTTGCCGACACCGAGGACCGGATCGCCGCCGTGCGCCGCCTCTACAACGGGAACATCCGGGACTGGCGCGCGCTCCGCGACGCGTTCCCGGCGCTGATCATCGCGCGGACGTTCGGCTTGGTGGCGTACGACCCCGCGTTCTTCGAACTGGCGAGCGACGCGGAGCGCGTCGTGCCGCGCGTGACGGTGTAGGCGGTGCACGGACAACATTCCGTGCGAGGCGAAACGATGCGGGCAAACTGCGTTCTTCTCATGATCGTCGCGGTCGCCGGATGCAGCCGCGCCGCTCCGACACCCAGCCCCATCCCAAGCGCGCCAGGCGCGGACGAGGCGTATTCGCTGGTCGCGACCGACGGCAACCTGCGCATGACCGGCATGTTGCGGCTCACCGCCGAAGGTGTGACGGTGGACCTCGACAATGCCCGGTGCACGGCGATGGAACGCGGCACGCTTCCGGGCCGCCTCGCGTTTTCGTGCCGGCCCACGAACCGGCTGCGAGGCGTCATGATCTCGCTGGATCCGCTTGCGCCGGCTGTCGGCGCGGAGTGGTTCCCGACCGTGGTCGGCTGCTCGCCTGAAACCGCGGGGGTCGCCGACTGCGCCACCCGGGCAGCCGCAGCCACGGCGGCTTCGCGCGCGGCCGGCGGCCGCGTGTACGCAACAAAAGTGGCGCCGTAGCGCCGGTCAGTACCCGCGCGCCCGGTAGGTCTCTTTCCCGCCGAGTACGGTGAGCAGTACGCGCGCGTTCTTGAGCGCGACGTCCCCGCCCGTGACGATATCGTCGGAGAGTACGACAAAGTCCGCGTACTTGCCGACACCCAGCGTTCCCTTGTCGCGCTCGGCGAACTCGGCGTACGCCCCATCGCGAGTGAAGTGCCGGAGCGCGGCCTCGATCCCGATCTTGCCTGCCGGGTACCAGCCACCCGCCGGCGCGCCGTCAGGTGTCGTGCGCGTCACTGCGGCCCAGAGGCCCGCAAGCACGTTCATCGTGAACACGGGATAGTCGCTGCCGAACGCCTGGACCGCGCCGGCGTCATCGAAGAGCTTGAACGAGTTCGAGCGGCTCGCGCGCTCAGGCCCGAGCAGCGGCGCGTAGTTGTTCAGCGTGGTTGCATCGGGTGAGGCGAACATCGCCTGAGTGCTCGCGACCACGCCCAGTTCTCGGAACCGCGGGAGGTCCGCCAGTGCCGGCACCTCGATGTGCTCGATCCGGTGCCGCCGGCCGGTGGTGCGGTTGACGCGCGCGGCGAACTGGTAGGCATCGAGCGCCATCCGGATCGCGCGGTCGCCGATCGCGTGCAGCTCGACCTGGATTCCCGCACTGTCGTACTTCGCGACCATGCGGTTGAGTTCATCCTGCTCCCACATGGGGAGCCCGCGTTCGCGTGTGCCCTCGTAGGGCTCGAACATGGCGGCGGTCAGGGCGTCCACCGTGCCGTCGAGCATGCCCTTCGCAATGCCAAATCTCAGGTATGGGCTCGATGCCGTGTCGCGCAACGCGACGTACGACGCGAGCTGCGCCGTGGTCGCGGTCTTGGCGAACGGCACCGCCGCACGCCAGCGCACGCGCATCGCACCCTCGCGCACCGCGCGCGCAAGCGCGCGCGATTCGTTGCCGCTCAGGCCGCCACCTGACGCGTTCTGCACGGACGTGATCCCGAACGCCGCTGCCTTACCCATCTCGCTGAGCAGCGCCGCGTACACTTCATCGGCCGACGGTGGGGGCACGAGCCGGCGGACCAATCCCGCGGCCGACTCCTTCAGCACACCGGTGGGCTCACCCTCAGGGTCGCGCTCGATGCGACCGTTCGCCGGGTCAATCGCGTCGCGACCGACGTTCGCCATCGCCAGCGCGCGGGAGTTTGCCAGCGCCTGATGCCCATCGCGGTCGGTGAGTACAACCGGCCGGTCGGGGAACACGTTGTCGAGGTGCCGGCGATGCGCCGCGTTCATCGGGAAGTCTGATGGCGTCCAGCCGCGGCCGGTCACCCAGCTCCCCGCCGGCAGGCCCGCCGCGTGCGCGCGAAGGCGGCGGATGATCTCATCCACCGATCCGGACCCATCGAGGTCCGCTCCGCGACTGATCGGGAAGTGCCAATGCGCGTCGTTGAATCCCGGCACGACGCGCCGCCCGCCGAGGTCCGTGAGTTGCGTCGCCGCCCCGGCGAGCGCGCGCACCTGGGCATCGGTGCCGATGGCAACGATCCGGTCGCCGCGGATTGCGATCGCACTCGGCGAAGCGACCGGGGCGCCGCCGCGTGGGGCGTCCTCGGCGGTCCAGACGCGTCCATTTACGAAGATGCGATCCGGCGCCTGTGCAAGACTCGGCCCCGCACACAGAAACGCCCCGCAAGCAACCGTGAGCAGGCCCCTCATACCGGTCCTCATGGTCGGCCGCTACGCCGCGAACTTGGCCAGCAGCGCCCGCAGGTCATCCGGGATCGGACGCGGCGTCATGCTCTCCCGTTCCACGCTCACGACCGTGAGCGCGCCACTCGCGCGGTGCGCGCGGTCCGATGCGCGGTAGAACTCGAACCGCATCGTCAGTGCGGTCTTCCCGACGCGCCCAAACCACGCCTGCACGATGACCTCCTCTTCCAGTTGCGCCGCCGAGTGGAACTCGAGCTGCAGTGCCTTTCGCGGGATCCACACGCCCCGCGTCAGCCGCAGCTCGTGCGCCGGGATCCCGCAGGCACGGAACATCTCGCTTTCGGCGACGCCGATCAACCGCAGGTAGGCGCCGTAGAAAATGATGCCCATCGGGTCGCTGTCGGCCCACCGTATGCGCTCGCGCACTTCGAACGCGTTCGGCGGAGGTGCGTCGGCGAGGGCGTCGGGTCTCGTGCTCATCAGGTCAGCCCCATTATTGGGAGTTGCGGCGACTCTTCGCGCGGGAGCGCGTGATCGCCTCGCGAATATGCGTGTTGCGTTCGTCCGAGGAGGCCAGGGTCCTGAACCCGGCGTGCTCGTCGCGCAGCCCGTCGCGCAACGGCGTCTCAAAGGCGCGCTGCACGGCGGCCTTCGCGGCCCGTGTGGCGCCGCGCGGGTGTGCCGCGATCCGCGCTGCCACGGCGACTGCACGCGCCAGGGCGCTGCCGGCCGCGACAACCTCCGACACGATTCCCGCCCGCTGCGCTGCCGCGGCATCAATCGCATCGCCAGTCAACACCATCTGCATCGCGACGGACTTCCCCGCACTCCGCGCCAGGCGCTGCGTTCCGCCCGCCCCCGGCATCCAACCGAGCGTGATTTCCGGCTGCCCAAACCTCGCGCCGTCGCCGGCGATCACCACGTCGCAGCTCAGCGCCAGCTCGCAGCCGCCGCCGAGCGCCCAGCCCTCGACGGCTGCGACTATGGGACAGCCGACTTCCCAGATTCGCCGCCACGCCAACGTCCGCGGGTGCTGCTCCAGGGCTGGCCCATCGAGTTCGAGCATCTCTGCGAGGTCAGCGCCCGCCGCGAACACGCTTGGACCGCCGGTAATCACCACGCAGCGCACATGCGAATCGCTATCCAGCGACCCGAGCGCGTCCGCGAGCTCCACCATCGTCTGGTGGCGCAGCGCATTCTTCACCGCGTTGCGGGTCAGCGTGATCACGCGTACGCCGTCGCCGGCATCGGTGATGGCCAGGTCGTGGAAGTTGAAACTCATGGCGTTCAATCGATGGCGGCCGGTCCACCCGCCGCATGGCCATCCGGGATCACTGCCGTCGCCTCGATCTCGACCTTGGCGCCCTTCTCCACGAGCGCCGTCACCTCTACCGCGCTCATCGCCGGGAAGTGCCGCCCCATGATCTCGCGGTACACAGCGCCGATCGGCTTCGCGGCCGCCACGTAAGCATCGCGACTCGTCACATACCACGTCAGCCGCACGATGTGCTCCGGCCGCCCGCCTGCCTCGGCCACGATCGCCACGACATTGCGCAGCGCCTGCGCAGTCTGCGCGACGAGATCATCCGACACGAGCTCCGCCGCCGCGTTCCAGCCGATTTGCCCGGCGACGAACACCTGGCGGCCGTGCGCCTCGACGCCGTTCGAGTACCCGCGCGGCGGTTTCCAATCTGCCGGCTGTAGGATCCGATGCATCACTTGCCCTCCTTGAGTCGGAAGCGCTGCAGCTTGCCGGTGTCGGTCTTCGGCAGCGCATCAACAAATGCGACGTGTCGCGGATACTTGTACGGCGCGATCGTCGCCTTCACGTGGTCCTGGATTTCCTTCGCGAGCGTGTCGCTCGCCGTTCGCCCGGGCTTGAGCACGACGAACGCCTTGACCGCCTGTCCGCGGTCGTCATCCGGTACCCCCACAACCGCGCACTCCGCCACGGCCGCATGCATCATCACGGCGGCCTCGACCTCCGGAGCGCCGATGTTGTAGCCGGCCGAGACGATCAGGTCATCGGTGCGCGCCTTGAAGAAGACGTAGCCGTCTGCGTCCATGGAGCAGGCATCGCCGGTGAGGTTCCAGCCGCCCTGCACGTAGCCGCGTTGGCGAGCGTCATTGAGGTACCGGCAGCCCGTCGGCCCTCGCACCGCAAGCCGGCCGATCTCCCCAACCGGCAAGCGTTCAAGCGCGTCATCGAGCACGGCAATCTCGTAGCCCGGCACCGCGCGACCGATCGCCCCTTGGCGCACGTCCGCGCCACGAGCCGCAATGAAGATGTGGATCAGTTCCGTCGCGCCGATGCCATCGAGCATCTCGATGCCCGTGGTTTCGCGCCAGAGCGTCCGAGTCACGTCGGGCAGCGCCTCGCCGGCGGACACGCTCTCACGCAGCGATCCGGTTTCGAACCGGCCCGGCGCGTTCCGGATCGCCAGGCCCATCTGCCGATAAAACGTCGGCGCAGTGAACGTCACGGTCGCCCGCGTGGCGGCGATCGCTTCAAGCAATGATTCCGGCGTCACGCGTTCCAACAGCACCGTGCTCGCGCCGACCGCGAACGGAAAACAGATAAGCCCGCCGAGCCCGAAGGTGAACGCCAGCGGCGGCGTGCCAATGCAGCGGTCGTCCGCGCGCAGGTCGAGCACCTGGACGGAGAAGCCGTGGCACATGGCCATGACATCCCGATGGAAGTGCATGCAACCCTTGGGCACGCCAGTGGTGCCCGACGTGAACGCAATCAGCGCGACGTCGTCGCTCGCGGTGTCGCACGCGGGGAACGGCGCGGCGTGCTTCGCCATGGCGGCCTCGAGGCCGTCACCGTTGCCCCACAACATGAGCGCATCGGCCACGGGCGTGCCTGCCGCGGCCGCCTGAAGTTCCGTAGCCAGCCGCACGTCACAAAGAGCGCCGTTGCACGACGCGCGCTCGATGATCACCCGCAGCTCGCCGGCGCGGAGCAGCGGCATCGTGGTCACCGCGACCATGCCGGCTTTCAGCGTTGCCAACCACGCGGCAGCCAGCCATGTCCCGTTGAAGCCACGCAACAACACGCGGTTCCCGCTCACGAGCCCCATGTCGTTCACCAGCACGTGGGCGATCGCGTCCACCTGCCGCTGCAACTCGGCGTACCGCGTCTCCACCCACGCCCCATCGCCACGCTGCGTGACAAGCGCGACCGCGTTGCCTCGCCCACTGGCGATCATATGGTCCAACAGCGCGACCGCGGCGTTCTGGCGCGCCGGCGCGGCGTACACGCCGGTGAGCGGCATGACCGGCCACTCGGCCACCGGGGGCAACTGTGCCCGGGCCCACCCGTCGCGATGCCCTGTGGCGTGCATGGTCGTGCTCATGGCGTCACGATTCCTTCGGCTCGGTGCGAAGCTCCGCCACCGCCTCGCGCCCGACCAGCATCCGCTGCACCTCGGTCGCGCCTTCGTAGATCCTCAGCGCGCGGATATCGCGGTACAGTCGTTCAACGACACTGCCATAGACCACGCCGCGCGCCCCATGCAGCTGCACGGCCATGTCAATCACGCGCTGGGCGATCTCCGTTGCGCCGAGCTTCGCCATCGCGGCCGACTTGGTCACGCGCGCATCGCTGGTGTCTCGCTCCCACGCGGCGCGGTAGGTCAGCAGGGCGGCCGCATCCACGTCCGTCGCCATGTCGCCCAGGATGGCCTGCGCGAGCGGCTGCGCGGCCAGCGTCGCGCCGAACATCGCGCGATCCTGCGCATGCCGTAGCGTGTCGGCCAGCGCGCGCCGGGCAAAACCCGTCGCCGCAGCAGCCACTGACACACGGAAGATGTCGAGCGTCCGCATCGCCAACGCGAACCCCGTCCCGGGCGCGCCGATCCGCGCGGCATCGGGCAGCCGGCAGCCGTTGAGCCGGATCGTCGCCAGCGGGTGCGGCGACATCACGCCGATTCGCTCGTGCACCATGAGTCCCTTTGCGTCGGCCGGCACGAGGAACGCGGTAATCCCCTTGGCCGGCCGTGCATCGGGTTCGGTGCGAACGAACACGCAGTAGAAGTCGGCGATGCCGCCGTTCGAGATCCAGGTCTTCTCGCCGTCGAGCCGCCAACCATCGCCATCCCGTACGCCGGTCGCGGTTAGCGCCGCGGCATCCGACCCGCACGCCGGTTCCGAAAGCGCGAACGCCGCGATGGCGCTGCCGTCGGCGACCTTGGGCAGCCAGTGTCGCCGCTGATCCTCGTTCCCCTCGAGCGCGATCGCACCGGAGCCAAGCCCCTGCATCGCGAACGCGAAATCAGCCAGCGCGTCGTGCTCGGCGAGGGCCTCGCGGAGCACGCACAGCGCACGTGACTCGATGCGCGCGTGGGCCCCACCCCATGGGGCCGGCACCGCGGACCGCAGGAACCCCGCAGCGCCGAGTTGGCGCACCCATGAGCGACACGCCGCGTCGGCGCTCGTTGGGTCGGCCGGCGACACTCCCGCGGCGGCCGCTGCCGGGGGGAGTCCCCGCAGCCAAGCCGTCACCGCCGCACCGAGCGTGCGGTGCGAGTCTTCGAGGAACGGCCAGTCCAGGTGCTTATTTGCCACGATCAGTTTCCCTGGAACACGGGCGTCGCTTTTGCGGCAAACGCCTCATACGCGCGCCGAAAGTCTCCGGTCTGCATGCACAGCGCTTGCGCCTGCGCCTCCATCTCGATCGCCTGCTCCACGGACACGCTCCACTCCTGCTGCAGCATCGTCTTTGTCATGCCGTGTGCAAAGCCCGGCCCCGCTGCCAGCTCGGACGCCCGCTTCAGCGCTTCGGCCTTCAGCCCGTCGCGCGGCACGACTGCGTTGAAGAAACCCCAGCGCTCACCCTCGTCGGCGCTCATCGCCCGTCCGGTGAACAGTAGCTCTGCCGCCCGACCCTGCCCGATCACGCGCGGCAGGAGCGCGCAGGCCCCCATGTCGCACCCGGCGAGTCCGACCCGTGAGAACAGGAACGCGGTGCGCGCATCTGGTGTGCCGATCCGCATGTCCGACGCGAGCGCGAGCATCGCGCCCGCCCCCGCGCACACGCCGTCCACGGCTGCGATGATCGGCTGCGGGCACGCGCGCATCGCCTTCACGACATCGCCCGTCATGCGCGTGAACGCCAGGAGTTCCGGCGTCGCCATCTTGGTCAGCGGCGCGATGATCTCATGGACATCACCGCCGGAGCAGAAGTTGCCGCCGTCCCCGGTGATGACGACCGCGCGGAGGTCGGATGCGTAGGGGAGGTCCCGGAAGAGGTCGCGCAGCTCCGCGTATGACTCGAACGTGAGCGGATTCTTGCGCTCGGGGCGCGAGAGCGTCACGACGCCCACGCGGCCATCGGCGGCGGTTTCCCACCGGAAATGGTTCGCCGTGTACCCGGCCATCGGGCGACGCATCGCGGACATCGGATCAGCAGCGGTCATCACGGAATCCTCGCAGAAGTCATGCCCTGCTTTGCCGTACCCAGCGCTTCGTACATCGCGCGTTGCTCAGCGGCGCTCAGCGCGGAGAACATCTCAACGATCCATCGTTCGTGCGCCTGCGCCATCAACGCAAAGTGCCTGCGCCCGGCGGCGGTGAGCGACACGCGAGATGCCCGGCGGTCCTCGCTCGCGGTCGAGCGCGTCACGTACCCATCCTGCTCCAGCGCGCCGACCAGCCACGTGATATTGCCGCCCGTGGTCAGCGTTCGCGTGGACAGTTCGCCCATCCGGAGCCCCTCCGGCTCGCGGTATAACTGGGAGAGTACGTCGAACCGCGCGAGCGATGAACCGAACTCCCGCTTGAGTGCGCTCGACACACGCGCGGCCACCAGCGTGGAGCAGCTGAACAGGCGCAGCCAGACACGGAGCGAGAGATGGTCGCGCCCGGCCGCTTGCGATCGCGACGGGCGACGTACCTGGCGAGGCGCTGCCGTGCGGCTGGTCATCGGCGCTCGCTCCCGTCCAGCCGGACGACCTGCCCGTTCGGCGCGCGACGCGCATCCGAAGCCAGCTCGACAACGGCTGCCGCAACCTCGTGCACGCTGAGCAGCCGCGACTGCTTCGCGCTGGCCAGGAAGCTTATGAGTGACTCCGCAACGCTACGCGCGGTTTTCGCCGCGACGCGCTCCACCGCCGCGCGCACGAGTTCCGTGTCCACGTACCCCGGACAAACCGCATGCACCGTCACTCCCGTTTCCCCGAACTCCACCGCGAGCGCGCGCGTGAGGCCAACCAGCGCGTGCTTTGCCGACACATAGGCGCTCACGTAGGCCGCTCCATCGAGGCCCGCCGTACTCGCCACGTTCACGATGCACCCCGCACGCCGCTGCACCATGCCCGGCAGGACGGCCTGCGCCGTATGAACCGCGCCGAGCAGGTGTTCGGCAAACAACTTGGCAAATCGTTCCGGCGACGTCTTGAGGAACGGCGCCGAGTCGGCGCTCCCCGCATTGTTCACCAGGACGTCAACCGGACCACGAGCGGCAACTGCGGCAGCAACCGCGCGGCCTACGGCGGCCGCATCGGTGACATCGGCAACCACGACGCCGTGGCGACCGGGCATGCCGGCCGCGACGGCCTCGCCGCGCGCCGCATCGCGCACCAGCAGCGACACCGAGGCACCGTTCGCGGCGAACGCACGCGCAATGCCCTCGCCGATCCCGCGATTTGCGCCCGTGACGAGTACGTGCCGCGCCGTCATGTCAGCTCTCCCCTTGGCGGCCCCGCCATCGGCTGCGCCGCCGCGCGTTCGCGCGCGATCAATCGCTCCAGTTGCGCCTTGCCCGGAAGGTACTGGTCAGGCCAGACACCGCCGTGGTACCCGAGTCGCGCGGCCTCGGTAAGAGTCCACGCCGGGTTCACCAGGTGCGGCCGTCCGATCGCGACCAGGTCTGCGCGCCCGGACGCAATGATTCCCGTTGCCTGATCCGCATCGGTGATCGCACCGACCGCTATGGTGCGGATTCCCGCTTCCTGGCGTACGCGGTCCGCGAACGGCGTCTGCCACATCCGACCGAACACCGGACGCTCATCGTGCACCACTTGCCCCGCCGACACGTCAATCATGTCCGCCCCGGCTTCACGGAACGCGCGTGCGATCGCGACCGCGTCATCATCCGTGTTGCCGCCCGGCGCCCAATCGTGCGCCGAGATGCGCACTGACATCGGCAGGCCCGCAGGCCATGCCGCGCGCATCGCGGCAAACACCTTCAGCGGGAACCGCAGCCGATTCTCCAGTGCGCCGCCGAACTCGTCCGTGCGCCGGTTCGTCAGCGGCGAGAGGAACGCCGAGAGCAGGTACCCGTGCGCGCAGTGGAGTTCGAGCCAGTCGAATCCGGCGCGGACCGCGAGCCGGGTCGCCGCCGCGAACTCCTCAGTCACGCGTTCCATGTCCGCTGCTGTCATCGCGCGCGCTTCCTGCGACACGCCGGGCAGGTATTGCGCGGCTGACGGCGCGATCAACGGCCACCCGCCGGATGGCAGCGGCTCGTCAATGCCCTCCCACATCTTCTTCGTCGCGCCCTTCGCGCCCGCGTGTCCAAGCTGCATCCCGATCTTCGCGCTCGTTTGCGTGTGGACGAACCGTACGATTCGCGCCCACGCGTCCGCATGCGCGTCGTTCCAGAGGCCCGGACACCAGGGCGTGATCCGTGCGTCCGGCGCGACGCAGGTCATCTCCGTAAACACGAGGCCCGCGCCGCCCGCCGCGCGTGCGCCGAGGTGCACGAAGTGCCAGTCGGTCGGCGCGCCGTCGTTCCCCGCGCTGTACTGCGCCATCGGCGACACCACGACGCGGTTGGCGAGCCGGACATCGCGGACGGTCAGCGGCGTGAAGATGGTCGGCGGTGCGGGCGCATCGGCCGCGATCGGCATGCCGGCCTGCTGCGCGAACCAGCGTTCGAACGCCCCGACATACTCGCCGTCGCGCACACGGAGGTTCTCGTGCGAGATCCGCTGCGACCGCGTAAGCAGCGAATACGCGAGCTGTTGAGGCGCGAGCCGGGCGTACCGGTCCACGTGCTCGAACCACTCCGTCGAGTTGCGGGCCGCATTCTGCAGCTTGAGGACTTCGACGCTCCGTTCGGCCTGGTAGCGCGCCAGCGCCGCGTCCGTCGGCCCGCCGTCGCGCGCCAATGCGACATCGAGCGCGATGGCGTCCTCCAGCGCAAGCTTGCTCCCCGAACCGATCGAGAAGTGGGCCGTGTGCGCCGCGTCGCCGAGCAGCACCACCGGCACCTTCCGGCCGGCCGCGTCGAGCGCGTGCACCCACGATTCGCAGCGAATCCGGGGAAAGCGCGCCCACTGGTCGGACCCGCGCTGGTGCGCCGCATTGCTGCGCAGCGGTGCGCCCTCCAGCACGTTCGCAAAGAGCTTCTCGCAGTAGGCGATCGCCTCGGTCCCGGGCATCGCGCCGAGCCCGGCGCGCTCCCATACCTCCCAAGGCGTCTCGACGATGAACGTGCTGGTGTCGGCATCGAACTGGTACGCGTGCGCCTGGAACCAGCCATGCGGCGTCTCGGCGAACGCAAAGGTGAAGGCATCGAACCGGCGCGGCGTGCCCAGCCAGACATACCGGCAGCGACGCACATCAACATTCGGCTTGAAGACCTCGGCGAAACGCTCGCGCACGCCGCTGTGGATTCCGTCGGCCGCGATCACGAGATCGGCGCCGTGCTGGGCGACCAGCGTTTCCAGGTCGCCCGCGCTGCGCTCCCGCTCGAACACGAGCTCGACGCCCAGTGCCCGGCAGCGGTCCTGCAGCATCCTCAGCATCTCGCGCCGCCCGATCCCGCTGAACCCGTGCCCGCCGGACCGGATGACGCGGCCGCCGAAGTGCACCGCGATGTCGTCCCAGTGGTGGAGCGCGGCGCCGATCGCCTCACCGCTCTCAGGGTCGGCGGCCCTGAGGTTCGCGACCGTGAGGTCGGACAGGACCACGCCCCAGCCGAAGGTGTCGTCCGGGCGGTTGCGCTCGTACACGGTCACCTGCGCGCGCGGGTCGCGGCGCTTGAGCAACAGCGCCGCGTAGAGGCCTCCGGGACCGCCGCCGAGCACCAGCGTCCGCATCCAACCCCCGTTTCCGCAGGTCCCTGACGATACGAAAGATTACTTCAAATATCAAGTATTCCCTGTCCGGGTGCGGCGGCACCCCCGGCCGGCACGCGGATATCTTCCGATGCATGCATGGCCGCCGACTCCTGATGTTTGCCTTGGCCTTTATTGTCGCGGCCCCGGCCGCGGCCCAGCCGGCCGCCCGTCCAGCCCCCCGCCCCGCCGCCGACACCGGGCTTGTCACCGGTTCGTTTGTTTCGTCGCGGCTCGACGGCAAGCGCCTCCCCGTCGCCGACCTCGCCACGGATGACCAGGGCACGCAGTACCTCATCGAGTTCAATGAGCTCGTGCTGACGCTGAACAAGAACGGCGAGTTCCGCGCGGCCCTCCGCTACCGGCAGACCTTGGCGGCCAAGGGTCAGCGCACCTCGACCGAGCCGATCCAGCGCATGGTGGTGTTTGGCGCGTGGGTGCGCGACGGGCAGTCGGTGCGATTCGTGCCGGACCCCAAGCGCGGGGGCGATGGGCTCCGCATCCTGAACGGCACCGCAGCCGGTCGCTCGATCACCATTCCGTTTGACTACCGCAACGGGCGGATCTCGCGCCGTTCAACGGCCGTGCTCATCTACGACCCACGGATCATATAGATGCGAATGTTCCAAACCGCCGCGCTCTTCGCGGCCGTGGCGCTGGCGGTTCCGGCAACATCCGACGCGCAGGCACCCCGTGCGGCCGCAGCCCAACCCGCCTCGGCGGCATCTACCGCCGCTGAACCGATCTTCAAGGCGGTCCGCGGCGTGCTTTCGGGGGACCGCGCGAAGGAAACCGTTGCGTACATGGATCGCTTTGTGCGATGGCCGGGGAATCCCGGCTTCGACTCGAGCATCGCGCACGTCGTGCAGCGCCTCGATGCGGCCGGTTATGTCGAGCAATCGAGGGCCCGCCCGACCGACCGGCTGACGTACCGCGTGGAACGCTACCCGATGGCGAACCCGGCGTGGGAGCCGGTGGACGCGGTCGTTCGCCTCAACGGCGGCACGGTCCTCGAGTTCGCCACCAACCGCAACATGCTGGCGACCAACTCGTTCTCGACGCCGGCAGGCGGCGTCACGGCGCAACTGGTGCGAGTGCCCGCGGTCACTGCGGCCGCGCTGGATTCACTCGACCTGCGCGGCAAGTTCGTCATGGCGGATGGCCGACTGAGCCAGCTGTTCACGGAGGCCGTCGTGCGACGCGGCGCGCTTGGCGTGCTCGCGTACTCCATGCCCGCCTACACGCAACCTGAACGCAACACGCGGTCCATCCAGTTCACGAGCATTCCGCACGACACGGCGCGGCGTGCGTGGGGCATTGCACTCTCGTCCGATGCGCGCCGGCGACTCGTGGATGCCCTTGCCCGCGGACCGGTGACGCTGAACGTGACTACACGGTCGCGGTTCATCGCGCCCGCCACTGAGCTTGCGGTGGTCGCCG
>VGVM01000014.1 GCA_016874035.1 Gemmatimonadota bacterium | reverse complement strand
CCCGCAGCGCCACCGGCGGTCGCCGGCCGGCGCCGCAGCAGCAGGTGCGACGACGTCGCCGAGAACGTCGCGCTCGCGATGTCCTTCCATGAAGTCGTCGTGCCTGTCGCGAGCTCGCGCAGGTCAAAGCGCCGAAGCGGGGTGTTCGCATTGCCGCGCCCGCCCTGGGCGGCCGGAGCGGCGCCCTGACCCGCACCACCACCGGCCCCGCCGCTTCCCGGAACCGCGGCCCCGCCCGACGAATCGGCCGCGCCGCCGCGCCCGCCACGTCCAGCCGGCGCCCGCACGGGAACCGAGTCCACTTGGTACACCACCCACTTGGCGTCGAGCGAGAAACTCGAGTTCGACGCGTTCGGGATCACGACCTCTTGGTTCGTCTCCGTGTTGCGGAGATGCAGCTCGGGCTTGGTGTCCGCCTGCGGCACGTTCGTGAACCGCCACACGCTCGCGACCCACTTGCCGTCGCTCGAGATCTGGGCGCCTTCGATCTGGCGCCAGCGAGTGTAGTCGGCGGAACTCAGCGCACGTTTCGCTGGGTTCGTCGTCGCGGCAGCCGCCTGGGCAGCCGCTTGCGCGGTTGCAAGGCGAGCGTCGGCGCTCAGGGTCAGGACGACGAGGGCCACCGCGCTCGCAAACGTGCGAACGCTGAACGACCGGGCAATGCGGAAACTCATGGACAACACGGGATTCCTCCGGGGGGCGAACGGGTACCGATGCGGACGCGGCGGGCCGCAAGGCCCGCCGCGACAACTATTAATAAGGTTGGGCCGGCGCGGCGCGCTACTTCTTGCCCAGCTCCATCTTCGGGTAGTCGGTCATCGAGTAGCTGCCCCGGGCGTTGGTGTCCACCCTCGTCACCCGCATGGTGACCTTGTCGCCGTTGGCTCGCTCGCTCGACATCTCCAGCACCATGCCGTGCGGGAACTCGGCCGGCATGCTGCCCTTCATCTGCTTCAGCCCCGAGTTGGCGCTGAACAGCCGACCGTCGCCAAGCCGCCGATCGCGCGAGACCCACACCTCGGCGTTGCCATCAGGCGACTCCGTGCGATACCCGTCAGCCGTGAACCCGGCGATCGTCTTCGTGCCGATCTTCCGGTAGTTCCGCCAAGTGGTCACGGTATCCCAGTTCACCTGCTCCGCTGGCGCGGACTGTGCGTATCGCGCGGCGTCCTTCCAGTCGTAGGCGATCGAGAACTTCTTGTCGCCGGACATCATCATCACCATGGCCTGGTTCTTGGCGTCGAGCACGATGAAGGGCGCGCCTTCGGGCTGCTTGCCGTCGGCCGATTCGATCTTCGTGCCGGTGTAGGCCTCGTTCGTGTTGAAGTGCATGGTGATGGCCGCCTTGCCGCCCTTGCCACTGCGGTCCGTCGCGTCGAGCTCGGTGGCCACGACAACGTTGAACGTGTACACGGCCTCGGTCTTGGCGTTGGTCCCGATCGAGAAGGGCAGGCGCGACGCACCGCCGCTGCCCGCGCCACCGCCTGCACCACCGGCACTTCCGCTCCCACCGCCCGCGCCCGGCGTCGCTTCGCCGAAGATCGCGTTGAAGGAGTTGTCCACCAGTTTGCTCGACAGCTCGTCGAGCTTGGCGTTCATCTTGTCCTCGGCCTTCTTCTCGACGGCCTCAGCCGCCTTCTTCTTCATGCGGTTGAGGATTCCCTGACCGTCCGCTGTCGGCACGGCGATCGCGCAGGTGACGGCGAGGACTAAGGCAGTTCGCATCGGCATTCTCCCGGGGTCAACTGGATTATTAACGATACTCGCAAGAGGGCCGGGCCGGGCAGGGCGCCCGGCGGCTCATCGGCCCAACCGCGTCCTGCCCCAGAACCCTTCCGGCATCGCCGTGAGCGACTCCAGCCCCGCGCGCCGGATCGCCGCATCGGCCTCGGCCTGCGCAAGGTTCAGGATCTCGTCCTGGTTCACCGTGAGCAGGCGCCGGTCCCGCATCAGGATGCGCCCATCCACGATCACCGTCGCCACGTCGGTGCCCTCGGCGAAGTACACCAGCCGGTACACCGGCATGTTCATCGGAACCATGTGCGGCTTGAACCAGTCCACGAGAATCACGTCGGCCTTCTTGCCGGGCTCGAGCGAGCCGATCTCCTTCTCCATGCCGAGCGCGCGCGCGGCGTCCACCGTCGCCATCTCGAGGACCTTCCCCGCGGGCAGCACGTTCGGATCGCGGAAATGAAACCGGTGGTAGCGCGTGGCCTGAAACATGTGGCGGAACATGTCGTAGCTGCGGTCGGGCGCCGGGCCGTCGGAGCCGAGCATGACGATCGCGCCCGCATCAATCAGCTCCGTGGTCGGGTTCCGGCCGCGAATCGAGAAGATCGCGCTCGGGTTGTGCGAGATGCGCGTGCCGGTCGAGGCGACGAGGCGGATCTCCTCCTCGGTGAGCTCGGTCGCGTGCGAGAAGATGGCGTCGGGGCCGAGGAGGTTCAGCTGCTCGTGCGCGAACTTCACCGTGCCGCGGGTGTGCCCATCCTGTACGAAGAACACGCCGCGCTGTTTCGAGAGGTCGCGCGCGGCGCGCGCCTGCGCCTTGCGCTCCGCGAGCGCCGCGACGCTGAGACTCTCGCTCGGGTTCGAGGTCGGGAACACCACGGCCATCTTCAGGCGGCCGTTCTCGGTGTTGTGCCATTTCCGGATCAGCGCGTCCGACACGCTCATCTGCTGCTCGAAGGTGACCGGGTTGTCGCGCGGGCTCCCGCCGGTCCAATCCGTGAACGTGCGCGGGAACGGCCCGCGTGCGGGACCGACGGCGAGGAACCACCGCACGCCGACGCGCCGCACGGCTTCCATGTACGCGTCGCCGTAGCGGATATCGTCGGTGCGGTACACGTCACTGCCGCCGCCGAACAGCGTGACCGACGTGGTCACACCGAACTGCAGGCGCTCGAGCGCGGCGAGCTGTCCTTCGGCGCGCCAGAAGTCGGGAGTCGAGCCGCGGGCGTACATGCGCTCGGCGGCCGAGTTCCACTGACCGATATCGGTGCCGAGTGTCTTGAGGAGTCCGTGGCCGGCATGGCCGTGACCGTCAATGAGGCCGGGCATGACGATCTTGCGGCGGGCGTCAATCTCCTGGCCGGCGCGGAACCGTGCGCGAAGCTCGGCGGTCGAGCCGACCGCGACGATGCGGTCGCCGGCGATCGCGACGGCGCCGTCCTCGAGGATGCGGCGCGTCGAGTCCATCGTGATCACGGTACCGCCCGTGATCAGGATGTCGGCGCGTGCGCCCTGGGGCGGTGCGGATGCGGTCAACGTTGCGATGATCGCGGCTGCGGTCGCGAGGGCGCCGACTCCCGCGGTGATTCGGATCGTGGAACGGTTCACGAGTCTCTCCCGTACAAGTGGTCGGTTGGCCGACTGCGTTCGGTTCGCCGGTACCCGGAAACGGGGCGGCCGCCAACACTACTATATAGAAGGCACTCGCGGAGCGTTACATGGGGATGTGGCTGCGGCGGATTCGAGGGGCGATCGGGATGGGGATCACATGGGCGATCTTCTGGGCGGTCGCCGGGTTGATGATCGGGGTGGCCAGCATCCTGCTCCCGTGGCTCCCGTGGAACCTCTTCTTCGACGTGTTCGACGCGCCGCTTCCCGCCATGGCGGTGCCCGGGTTCTTCGGCGGGTTCTGTTTCTCGATCGTCCTCGGCATCGCCGGCAGGAACCGCAAGTTCGAGGATCTCTCGATGCGGCGCTTCGCCATGTGGGGAGGGCTCGGCGGGCTGATGCTCAGCGCGATCCCGCTCGGACTCCTGCTGTTCGGGATGCTCAGCGGCTCGGGCGGCTATGTGCGGCTGTTGCAGGCGCTACTCGTCGTGACCGGTCCGTTTGTCGTGTTCGGCGCGGCGTCGGCGGCCGCGTCGCTGCGGCTCGCGCGGCGGGCGGAGCGGCAGCTTACCGCCGGGCCGAGTCCTGGTTCCCATCGTCCGGGGTAAGCTCCCCTCTCGACCCCGAAAGCCTTGACCGCTCGTGCAATCGGTCGCATCATCAAGGCTCATCTTCCGCGAGATCTGATCTATGCGCACGTTGACACGTTCCGCGATCATTGCCTTCGGGCTTGGCCTTGCTGTCGCAGTGGTGCCCGGCGCTGGGCACGCGCAGACCGGGAAGTGGGTTGCGACCATCACGCAGCTCACCAATGGCGGTGGCGCCGCCGACCTCACTGTCGAGCCGCGCAACGACAAGCAGTCGCGCGTGAAGATCACGTTCCGCAACACCAGGCGTGACATGCAGCTTGCGTGGGACATCGTCGTGGGCAGCTGCCGCGACGAGGGCGCGCCGATCGCGGCGCAGGCGGCGTTCACCCAGGTGCAGACGCAGCTGGACGGGGGCGGGTCCGCCACCGCGAACCTCCCCAAGCTGGAGAGCGGCAAGAAGTACTACGTTCGCGTGTTCAACCCGAAGTCGGTGCCAACGGACTCCAATGCCTACGGGTGCGCGAACCTGAGCGAAAAAGAGTCCTAGGCCATACCCATCAAACGACAACGGGGTGGCGCCGCTTCCGGCGCCACCCCGTTGCGCATCACCCGCGATTGCAGCCGGCGATCAGGGCGCTCCGCCGGGCAGGCCAACACCACCGAACGTGTAGTAGGTGAGTCCCTGCGTAAGGAGCTCTCGGCCCGAGACGGGCAACTGGAACGGTGTGCCCGGGACCAGCTTTCCCCAGCCGCGCGCATCGAACCAGGTAACCTCGGAGCGGTACGGGTAGAGCTCAATGCGCTTCTCGTACTGGATCGCGTCGAACAGGTTGCCGCATGCTCCATCGTTCTTGCGCGGCACGCAGTCGCGCCCGGCGGGCGGTCCGTTGGCGTCAACGGGCTTCAGGTTGGCCGCCACGCGCGTCGGGTTGATGAGCGCAGCCGCTTCCGCGCCGCGATTGAGCCGGAACAGCGCCTCGGCGCGAATGAACTTCATTTCGTCGAGCGCGATCTCGACAACGAAGGCGCGACTCCCTGAGTCCGCAGCCGTGTTGAGGTAGCGCGTGCTGCGGTACGACGATGTGAGGTACGGGCCGTTGGTGGCGCTGCCCATCGTCGTGGTGAGTCGCGTGAACCGGGTTCCGGCTGTCGAGTTCGTCGCACCGTGAATGCGGCGATCGGGCGTAGTGATCGTGAATGCCGTGCGGTCCGCAATGGGCTTCGCCAACCAGGCCTGGTAGACCCCGGAGGTGTCGGCGGGTCCGATGAGCCGGTTGCTGATACGCACGGTGTTCTGCGCGAAGGAGTTGGTGAGATACGTCGAGCCCGTGCCGGCGATCGCCGGATCGGCCTGATGGCCGAAATCCCGCGTGATTCCCGAGTCGAGTCGCGCCAGAACCGCGCCCCAGTTCACGGCTGCACGCTCAGCGGGATTGCGAGGCGAATACACGTCCGCCCGTACCAGGTACGAGTAGCAGATGCGAACCAGCTCGTCCCGGGTGATGGTTCGGCCGTTGATGAACAGGGCCGGCCAGGTAAACGCCGGCATGGCTTGCGCCTCTGCGATCACGTTCCGGAGCTGGGCCTTTGCCGTGGCGAGAACCTGCGCCGCGGGGCTCAAGTTCGTGCCCTTCTCGCCCGGCGGGGTGGCCGTGTCGGTGATGAACGCCTGGTCGAAGTACAGGGCATGCCGCAGCGTGTTGATGGCGATGATGAACTTGGCGAAGAGCACGCGGTTGGGCGTGTCGGCGCCGCCGGGTGTCGTGGCGTTGACGGTGCCGAACACCAGGTTGTTGGCCCGAATGCCCTGGAACGACTCGCGCGCCCCGGCCATGGACTCGTACGGCGTCCAGTAGCCGGACCGCGTGGTGCAGTTGAGGTTGTCACGGTTGTTGATCGGGATTCGCGGCTCCCCCGAGTAGTCGATGTACGAGATGCTCGTCGAGGTGATCTCGTCGCCCCAGATGCCGAGGGGCAGCGTCGGACAGCTAGAGAGCCCGACCGCGGTGTACGCCTTCCATGAACCGATCAGCGCCGCCTCGGTGTTCGCGGCGTTGTTGAAGACCGTCGTGATGCCGAGCCCGTTCGGGTTGGTGACGTCGAGCGAGATGCAACCGGCGATGCCGGCGGCGGCGATCAGGGCGAGCCCGGTGCGGCGCGCCGTTCCCACGCCCCGCGACGCGGACCTGCGATGACTGAAGGTCATGTCGGTATACCTCAGAACGTGAGCGTGATGACGCCCGTGAACGTGCGCGTCAGTGGGTACGTGGCGTCGTCGAAGCGAACGGTCGGCGAGCCCGCGAGGACGTTCAGGCCGGAGTAGCCGGTGAACGTCTTGAGGTTGCGGCCGGTCAGGTCGATCTGCGCGCGCTCAACACCGATGCGCGAGAGCCAGGGGTACTGCTTGGATTCCATCGTGTAGCCGAACAGCACTTCGGAGACGGCGAGGTGCGTCCCGCTTTCTACGAAGTTGGCGAGATACAGGTTGTTGTTGTTCGAGACGGCGTTGTAGTAGCGCACCGGCTTCTTGAACTCATCCGACCTGCCGAAGTTGTCCACGTCAGGGTGGTCGCCGGACGCGTAGAAGGTCTGGTTGCTGTTCGCGTACACGTTCCCGCCGAACTGGCCTGCCGCCTGGACATACAGTCGGAAGTTGCCGTAGCGGAAGTTGTTGTTCCATCCGTACTTCATCGCGGGGTTGCTGTCGCCGATCTTCCGGTACACGAGCTGGCCGTCTGCGTCATAGCGCGGGAGCGGGAGGCCCCAGCCGTAGCTCACGCCGTCAATCAGGACATTCGTCCCCCAGAGCGACTTGGCGATGCCGTCGCGCCAGGTGTTCCCGGTGCCAACGGGCACCACGAAACCCTCATCGTTGATGTCGAACTGTCCTTGCGAGTTCGCGTGACGCGCCGGAAGATGCGCCTTGTCGCGCACGATCTCGTTGCCCCACATCTCGCTGAGGCGAATGCCGTCGCACTTGTACTGCAGCCCGTCGTCGAAGCAGGTGCGGCCGAAGCGACCGGTGCTCAGCTGCGAGCGGTCGGCCACGAAGAGCATCGTCCACTGCAGCCCCGTCGGCTTCGTGAGGATCGCGCCCTGGATGGTGGCCTCGACGACCTTGCCGCCGAGCCGGGCAGGATTCGTGACGACGATCTGGTATCCGGACACCGCCGGCGCCGGGATGTTGACGAAGACGTCCTTGCTGGAGTTGTCCACGTACGTGAGCGAGGCGGAGATCCGGTTGTCAAACGAGAGGTCGAGGCCCAGCTCCTGCTCCTGGGTGAACGTGGGGGTGATGTTCACGTTGCCGAGGCTGCTGCGGCGAATGGCTCCGCTGCCGTCGGACGACATCGCCTCGTACTGACTGGAGAAGCTCGGGCTCACGCCGGTCACGCCGAAGCTGTAGCGCAGCTTGAAGTTGTTGAACCGGGTCCACGGGAACCACGACTCCTCCGAGAGCAGCCACGCGGCCGAGGCGCGTCCGAAGGTGTTCCATCGGTTCGCCGCGCCGAAGAGCGAGTTGCCCTCGCGGCGCCACAGGAAGTCGCCGATGTACTTGTCCTTCCAGCTGAGGCCAAGCGAGGTGATGGCGCCGAGCACGCGGTAATCGGTGATGCTCTGCGCGGCGGCCTTGGTACGGGCCTGGGCCATCGCCTTGAGCCCCTCGGTAGCGAAGTCGGTGCCGGTGGCCGAGACCGAGGGGTTGTACTCGCGGCGCACTTCCCCGCGCTCCGACAGGCGGACCGTGAGGTGGTCGAAGAACTGCTTCGTCGCGGTGGCCGTGCTGGTGAAGATGAAACCGTCGGTGATGTTGTTGGAGATGAAGAGGTTGCCCGTGCTCGGGCTGAGGCCGCCCGTGCTCGTCACCAGCGGCGTTCCCTTCGCGGTGTACGAGATCTGGTTCAGGTCGCCGCGATCGTAGTTGCCATCGGCGGAGATGGAGAGCCAGTCGAAGGGGCGATACACGCCGTTGACGTTGATCAGCGTGCGGGCGCGCGACACGACGTT
The DNA here is from genome assembly GCA_016874035.1 of Gemmatimonadota bacterium. Lineage (GTDB taxonomy): Bacteria > Gemmatimonadota > Gemmatimonadetes > Gemmatimonadales > Gemmatimonadaceae > Fen-1231. The sequence goes on along the minus strand of VGVM01000014.1, from coordinate 40,606 downwards.
GTCGGCGATGAACTGCGAATAGAGCGGGTTCGTGTAGAGGGTCACCGAGTCGGGCACGATGACGTACGGGAATCCACGGAACTGCGGGAACGGCGCCGCCTGGCGCAGGTTCACGTCCGTGTCAATGCGGTAGAAGTTGTTGAACGAGGGCGCGGAGACGTCCTGCCTGCCGCGCGTGTGGTTCGCCGAGACGCCGATGCTCAGCCGTTCGCTGAGTCGCGAGTCCACGTTCACCCGGAGCGACCCTCGCTGGTATCCCTCGTTGTTCTCGAGCACGCCCGGGTTGATCGTGCGCGTGTACGCCATGTTGAAGTTCGACGCGGCGCTGTTGCCCTGCACCGTGATCGTCTGGCTGTTGTACGACCCCGGCTGGTAGAACAGTGCGGCGTGGTTGTACGTCGGCGAGGTGTAGGGCGCGTCCATGATGCCGAAGGGCGTCAGGGCGCGTTGTTCACGGGGCACGATCGCGCCGGTGGCGTTCAGCCAGTTGCCTTGCGGGTCCTGCCTGAACTGGTGGTGCTGGTTCTTGTTCAACGTCACCTGGTACTTGTCCACGCCCATCTCGTTGCGCAGCTGGAACTGGGTCGAGCCGAGCGCGAGTCCCCGGCCGCGCTTCGTCGTGATCGCAATGACGCCGGCGGCGGCCCGAGAGCCGTACAGCGAGGCGGCGGCGGCTCCCTTGATGACCTCGATGCTCTCGATGTCCATCGACTCGATGTCCTGCGTCGTGACTGACTGGCCCTGGTTCAGGAAGACGCCGTCAACGACGAACAGCGGCGAGGGCACTGCGCCGCCCTCCGTGATGCCCGAGATCGGCGTGCGCATCACGATGTTGACGCCCGCGCCCGGTTGGCCGCTCGGCCGCGTGATCGCGAGGCCGGCGACCTTGCCGGCGAGGATGCCGGCCGCCGACGAGGTGGGCGGCACGGGAATCTCCTCGACCGAGACCTTTTCCACCGTGATGGTCGACTTGGCGACCGACGTCTCCTCGATCGTGCCGGAGACGGTCACCTGGTCGAGGCGCAGGGCGCTCTGGTTCATGGCGAAGTTGACCGTGATGACGCTGTCGGCCAAGAGCCGGATATTCTCGTGCCTGGTCGCCGCGAATCCGATTCGCTTGGCCTCGATCGCGAAGATGCCCGTCGGCGCGCTCACGATGACATACCGGCCGTCGGGGCCGGACGTTGCCGTGACCGGCGTGCCGACGATCACCACGTTCACCGATGCCAGCGGTTGCTGCGTGCTGAGGTCCCTCACGATTCCGGTGATACGGGCACGGCGCGCGCCGGCGGCGGCCGGCTGCTGCGGAGGCGCCGCTTGCGCCTGGATCGTTCCGGCGACGGTGAGGACGGCGAGCACCGCCCTGCCAACGGCGATGCGGGCGCGAGCGAGTGGCGTGCGCGTGCGGAGTCCGTGCGTCTTAGGCATGGGGAGTCGGGTGACGGAGGACTGACTGGGGGTCAGGGATACTTCCGTACATGGCAATAATGCGGTGGTCCTCGGCGGCGCGCCAGTCGCTTGTACGCTGGCCGCTATGGAGGCACCTTTGGGCATGCGCAACCGGCTCACCGTCGCCTGCCGTCTCGCCATCGGGGCCGCGATAATCGTCGCGGTTGGCGCTTCCTCGGCGCAGGGGCAAGAACAGCGCCCGTCGCAGGAGGCGCCGCGCACGGGAGGGGTGCTCACGGGAACGGTCGTAGACGTAATCGGCCGCCCCATGCCGGGCATCGAGGTGTACATCGCCGGGACGTCGCTCGTCACGCGAACGGACGCCCGCGGGGTCTGGCGATTCCCGGCCCCTCCCATCGGTCCCCGCGTCGTGGTCGCGCGCCTGGTGGGCTACCTGCCGTACGTGCGCGAGATCCACGTCGGGAGCGCAACGAACGACACCGTGACGCTGCTCCTTCACCGCCTGCCGCAGGCGCTGTCCCCCGTACAGGTCCGCGAGCGCATGACCCTCGTGACGAGTTCCGCGGAAATCCAGGCCGACCGCCTACTGCAGATGCGGGTGGGATCAGGCCGCCTGTTCACCCGCGAGCAGATCCTCGTGATGCGCCCGTACTCGATCGCGGAACTGGTCTGGGGGATTCCCGGTGTCGCGGTGAAGCGCGGGCAGAACGAGATCGTGGCCACCACGACCCGCGCAGGGGTCGGCGTGTCGAACATCGAAGGGATCGCCTGCCAGCTCCAGTTCTACCTCAACAACACCCCGATTGACAATGAGAGTGTGGCGGCGCTCGACCCCATGACCTTCCGCAGCGTCGAGGTCTATCCGCATACCGTCCAGTTGACCGGCCTGGCGATGCGGCCCGATCGGTGCGGGGCGATCGTCATCAACTCGATCCGGCGTTAGCGGCAACGATCGACGTCAGCGTCGCCCGGACGGGCCCGGTCGCGCTCGGCTTCTATATATTATAGATGTCGCGGATGCGCAGGCGGCGCAGATGACTGCTGCGACGGCGTGCCCTGCGGCAGCGCCGGCCGCCACGTCAGCGGGAGACGAGCTGGTAGTGGACATCGGTGCGAATCAGGGAGGGGGTTGGTATTCCACTCCGCTTGCCAATGTCCGTAGATCTCCCAGTTCGGGCCGGCGAGCTCATGACCATGTGCCTTGCACCACTCGCGAACGGCGGCGTGCGCAAGACCGAGCTGATCGTAGGGACCGACCAGCGTGACTGAGGCCGTCGGGCCCGCCGGCGTCGCGGACCGCACGACGCCGTGTCCTTCCTCGAAGGGAACGTTCAGTTCCACACCGGCCTCGAGGCGGATGGACCCGTCCCAATAGACGGCTACGTTGCGGCCGGCAGGCAGCATGCGCTCGCGGGCGAACGCCCAGACTACGCCGCAGCTCTCGCGCACGGTTGCGCCTACGGTGGCGCGCGAAACCCGGCTTTGCACAACAGCCAGCGGAACGGCCGGCAGCGTCGCCACGTGTACGTCAAGCGATCGGATAGTCATTGTCGCCCGCCTCACGCTTCGCATCGGCAGTGGATGGGAGCGCCGTCCGATGCAATCGGTGGTCAGCCCGCATGGTGCCCGTGCTCGTGCACCTCGGGCCGAATGATGGTGTTTTCGGCGGCACGCGCAATGCCGCGCAGCATGCCTTCGAACACGAACTGATGCAGGGGCCAGACCGCGTACCAGTAGGCCAGCCCCATGAGTCCCAACGGGTCGAAGGTCGCCGTCTGGCGCAGTTCGGTTCCGTCATCGCGCGACTGCAACTCGAACTCGAGCCACGCCCGCCCCGGCAGTTTCATCTCGGCGGCCAGGCGCAGCCGCTGGCCGGGCTCGATGCACTCGACCCGCCAGCAGTCCAGCGCATCACCTACCAGCACCCGCTGCGGGTCGCGACGCCCCCGGCGCATTCCCACACCGCCGGCGAGCAGGTCGAACCAGCCGCGCAGTGCCCAGAGCCAGTTCGCGTAGTACCAACCTGACTTGCCACCGATGCGCTCCACGGCGTCAAACACCACCGACAGCGGGCTCGCCACCAGCGTGGATCGGGAGTCCACCAGCCGGTTGCCAAAGCGCGCCCCGCCCCAGAGCCGGGACTCCCCGGCGGCGGACAAGGCGTCCGACCAGCGAGTCTGGGCGAAGACCGAGTCCTCGTTTCTCAGCGCACTCGCGATCGCGTCCGCCACGCCAACAGGGCGGACCGGGAACAGGTTCATGGCGTTGTCGTTGCGCACCACGGTGGGGTGCCGCAGGCTGTCAATCAACTTGCGTCCAACCCGGGCATACAACGGTGTGACCAGGCCCAGCCAGAGACTGGAGAGCCGCGGCGTCAGCAACGGTACGGGGATCATCCAGCGCCGTAGCCCACGCTGTCGGGCATACTCGCGCATCAGCTCACCGTAGGAGACCTGCTCCGGTCCGCCGATCTCGATGGTGAGGTTGAGATCGCCGGTTTCCAGCGTCAGCGCCCCGCACATGTACTGCAGCACGTCGCCGATCGCGATCGGCTGCGCCTTGACCCGCACCCACCGCGGCGTCACCATCACCGGTAGTCGCTCGACGAGCGCGCGAATCATCTCAAACGACAGGCTGCCGGAACCGATGATGATGGAGGCGCGCAGTTCGACCACCGGCACACCGTGCGCGCGCAGCCGCTCCCCGACCTCGTGCCGACTGCGCAAGTGCGCCGACAGCCCGGCATCTTCCTCACCCAGGCCGCCGAGGTAGATGATCCGGCGCACGCCCGCCGCGCGCGCGGCCGCGGCGAACTGATCCGCGCCGATCCGGTCCTGCGCCTCGAAGTCGCCCGTGGCACCCATGGAGTGCACCAGGTAGTACGCGGCTTCGACGCCGTGCATGGCCGGCGTCAGCGACGCGGAATCCAGTACATCCCCGCGCACCACTTCCACGCCCGGCGGTACGCGTGAAGCCAAGCGTTCGGGCTGCTTCGTGAGGCACCGCACGCGCCAGTCGGCTCCCACCAGCAACGGCAGGAGCCGCCCCCCGACATACCCGGTGGCACCTGTGAGCAGAATCATCGGCTTGGGTTGATCCGCGGCGGGCATGCGCTGGCTGTTGGTTGTGTCAGATTCGCCGTGAATCGTACGCCCAGTGCAGCACGGCTTGGCGCTGTCTTGGGCGACAGGACAGGTCGCCCTTCCAGCAGTTGCCTTCAATCTGTGCGATGTGGCGACGGATGGCGCGCCACCGCTTGATTTGGCGCTCGTCGTCGAGGCATCGCCGACCCATGTAGTAGCGGCAGTACCACTGGAACCACCCGCGCGGATCCTCAGGGTAGATCCACCCGTTGCGTCGCCATCTCGAAAGTGGCTGTGACGCATTGACCCCGAAGAAGTTCAACTTGGGATCGTGGCGTTCGGCGCACAGTCGGGCCTTGGCAAACCAGTCTGCCGGAAACTCCTTCCTGCAGTCGGTCATGTATTTGCCGCCGAACACACCCAGGGCGAGCATCTCCTTCGGGGTCAGTTCCGGCCGAAAGTCGGGGTGGAAGTTCTTCCCGGGCGGTTCCGTCAGGAAGTACCAGTACCCTTGCTGCATGAGGTCATTGACTTGGATTCGCCGTTTCTTCATGAGGTCAGGTCTTGCCGCGTAACGTTGAGGTGTGCCGTGGCCGATTCAACCACTGCGGGTGGTCGGCCAAAGCCGACCCTGAAGTCGACCGTGGGGCCGTCCACCCGCTCCGGCACCTGCGGATGTTATCGGGATGCGTCGTCACGCGCCGCCGCGGCTACCGTCCGCGTGGCACCGGGGCGGAGGAATGCCCCGAGATGATGCGCCAGCCGGCCGGCTCGTGCTGCAGCGTGAGGGACATGGCGCCTGAAAACCCGAACCCGGCGCCTGCGGAGTCAACGAACTGTGTGGCAAACAGCGCCGACACGCCGGCGAGGCCCGGGGCGATCGGCTGCACGCTCACGTCCGAGTACTCGGTCCGGATGCGCGTGCCGGCCGGCACGGCGCGCAGCGCATCGCGAATCGCGGTCGCGCTGGCGTACCGGACCTCGCCGCTCTCGAGGAAGCGGAAGTCGGCGCGAGCGGAGTACAGCTGGCTCAGCGAATCCCACTCGGCGGTGGACGACAGGCGCGAGAAATCAGTGAGGAAGGCGCGCGCACTGTCTCCAAGCGCGGCCGCGTGTTCGGCGCTCAGCGGTCCCGGTGGACGGGCGCAGCCGGTGGCGAGGAACAGCGTGAGCACAGTCGTAAGTGAGGCACGCATCAATCGCTCCGCGTGAAGTGCAGGCATTGGTTTCCCGGCAGATCAGTACGGCAGGTCATTCGGTCCTCGACCGACAAAGTCGGGTTCGGGATCCCGATCAAACTGCACGGCGACAATATCGCCATGCCCGGCGAGCACGGCCTTGGCAATGCGGTGCATGCCATCCATGACTGAGCCATCTGCCGAGAGAATAATGGGATACGCCAATTCCGCCGCCTCGATGAGGCGAACGTGCGCGATCAGTTCTTCACATGTCTGCGTTTCGCCGTCCCCGGACCACGCTTGGCGCAGTTCCCGGATACTCGACAGGGCAACCCGCCTAGGGACGAACGCAGCCGACGCCGCCACCAGGCGATCAACATCCCAGGCGAGGATACCCCGTGGCGATTCACGGAAGAAGTACTGCTTGCGCATGTTGCCGTGTGAAAAGTGCCGCGATGCCCGTCGTGCTGGCGGATGGATGAGTTTGCAGGCGTTCCGATCGGCGCGCCAGCCTCGCTGTGCGATAGCGGGCCCGACGGCGCTCCCATACATTCGCCCCAGATCCCTCGACCCCGCGCTTCCCGTCTCGACCCTGCCCTGGGACCCCGAATGCCGACTCGCCCTCCTCTCGTCCTCGCAGCCGGACTTGTCCTCGCGCTGCCACTCGGCGGCCACGCGCAGGCGCCGCACTACTACCAGACGGACTTCAGCGCCGCGGAACTCGCTTCCCGCCGCGCGCGCGTGTACGACGCCATCGGCACGCAGGGGATCGCAGTCGTGCAGGGCACGAGCGGCGTGCCGGGATTCAGCCTGGTCCGCCAGTCGAACGACTTCTATTACCTGAGCGGCGTCGAGTCGGCGCAGGCCTACCTGCTGCTGAACGGCCGCACGCGGCGGACCACGCTGTACCTCCCGCGGCGGGACGACGACCGCGAGCGCGGGGAAGGGAAGGTGCTCTCGGTCGAGGACAGCCTGCTCCTCATCCAGCTCAGCGGCGTCGATCGCGTGCGCGGGCTCGAGGGTCTCTCGGAGGACCTCACGGGCGCGGATCTCCTCCGCCCGCCGGCGATGACCCTGTTTACGCCGCTCGCCCCGATGGAAACGGGCAACGACAGTCGCGACGAACTGCTTGCCGGCCAGGCCCGCATCGCTGCCGATCCCTGGGACGGCCGCCCATCGCGCGAGGCCCACTTCGTCCGGCTCGTCGCGGAACGCTTCCCGCAGTTCGCGGTGCGCGACCTCTCCCCGACGCTCGATGCGATGCGCACCATCAAGAGCGCCGCGGAGATCGCGCTCATCAGGCGCGCCACGCAGCTCGCGGGGCTCGGGATCATGGAGGCGATGCGATCGACGGCCGCCGGCGTGTACGAGTACCAGCTCGACGCCGCCGCCAAATACGTGCACTACCTGAACGGCGCGCGCGGCGATGGCTACTCCTCGATCATCGGCGGCGGGACGAACGCGTTCATGGGGCACTACTTCCGCAAGACCGACCCGCTGCGCGACGGTGACCTGGTGCTGATGGACTACGCGCCCGACTACCGCTACTACACGAGCGACGTCACGCGCATCTGGCCGGTGAACGGGACGTTCACGAAGGCGCAGGCTGCGCTGTACGAGTTCATCGTCGAGTACCGCGATGCCTTCTTCCGTCACATCAAGCCGGACGTCACCGCCGACCAGGTGCTCGACCGCGCGGCGGCGGACATGCGGCAGTGGCTCGTCGGGAAGACGTTTGCCTCACCCGCCCACCGCAAGGCGGTCGAGGAAGGGCTCGTTTTCCGCGGACACTTCCAGCACCCGGTGGGGATGGCGGTGCACGACGTGGGACGCGTGCGTGGCGTGCCGCTCAAGGCGGGCATGGTCTTCACGATTGATCCGATGATCTGGATCCCCGAGGAGCGGCTCTACATCCGCATCGAGGACGTGGCGCTCGTCACTGCGGACGGCGTGGAGAACCTCAGCGGGTTCGTGCCGGCGCGCATCAGCGATGTGCAGCAGGTGATCGCCGAGCAGGGGATGGTGCAGATGCACAAGCCGGTGCCACCGTCGGGGGTGCGTCCATGAGCCGCCGACTCCTGGCACTCGGCTCGCGCCTCGCGATGGCGGCGGTGTTCGTCGCGCCGGCTCCCGCGTTCGACACGTACCCCAAGAACCCCGCGATCGACGCGATCAACTACGCCTTCCGGATCGAGCTCTCCGACACGACCGACGCGATCGTGGGCGAGCTGTCCATGGACGTGCGCTTCCTCTCCGCCGATGTCCGGGCGGTGCGGCTCGACCTGACCAACACGTCGCCGGCGCGCGGCGGGAAAGGCATGCAGGTCTCGTCGGTCCTGCTGGATGGCGCCGCGGTGCGCTTCACGCATGCGAACGACGAGCTGCTCATCCCGCTCGGCGCCGCGCCGCGTGTACAGCAGCGTTCGCGCGTCGTCGTGCGATACGCGGGCATTCCGGCCACCGGACTTATCATCGGCCGTAACAAGCACGGCGATCGCACCTTCTTCAGCGACAACTGGCCCAACAGGACGCGGCAGTGGCTGCCGACGATTGACCATCCGTACGACAAGGCGACGAGCGAGTTTATCGTCACGGCGCCCAGCCACTATCAGGTCGTGTCCAACGGTCTCGTGGTCGAGGCGACCGACCTGCCCGGTGGCCGCCGCCGCACGCACTGGCGGAACTCGGTACCCATCTCGCCCTGGCTCTACGTGCTCGGCGTGGCGCGGTTCGCGATGCAGCGGGTGGACACGTTCGAGGGGAAGCCGATCGAGACCTGGGTCTATCCCCAGGACCGCGACGCAGGGTTCGCCGACTTCGCGACTCCCACCAAGGACGTCCTCGCGTACTACAGTGACTACGTGGGCCCGTTCGCGTACGAGCGACTCGCCAACATCCAGGCCAGCAGTGTGGCGGGAGGCATGGAGTCCGCCTCGGCGATCCTGTATCACGAGAGTTCCGTGACCGGCACGCGAAGCGTCCGCTGGCGCAACGTCGTGATCCACGAGGTCGCCCATCAGTGGTTCGGGAACTCGGTGACCGAGGCCGACTGGGACGACGTGTGGCTGAGCGAGGGGTTTGCCACGTACTTCACGCTGATGTTCATCGAGCACGCGTACGGGCGCGATGAGTTCGTGCGGGGCCTCGAGGCGAGCCGGCGCACCGTGATGACCTTCGGCGCGGCGAATCCCGGCTACACCATCATCCACAAGAACCTGAGCCGCATGGAGGATGTCACCAGCTCGCACACCTACCAGAAGGGGAGCTGGGTCCTGCACATGTTGCGCGGTGTGATCGGCGACGAGGCGTTCCGTCGCGGGATCCGCACCTACTACCAGCGCCATTTCAACGCGACCGCGACGACGGCCGACTTCCGCCGGGCGATGGAAGAAGCGTCAGGCCGCGACCTGGGTCGGTTCTTCCAGCAGTGGCTCTACGAGCCGGGCAACCTCAAGCTCGCCGGCCGTTGGAGCTACGATGCGTCCGCCAAGCAGGTGCGGCTCACGCTCGAGCAGGTACAGGCGGGAAGCCTGATCGCGATGCCGCTCGAGGTCGCGGTCCAGGTTGCCGGGCAGGCCACGCCGACGATCCACCGGGTGCAGGTGACCGGGAAGGTCGAGACCTTCCTGATCGACGTCGCGTCCGAGCCGACCGACGTGCGGCTGGATCCGAACCAGTGGGTCCTGATGGAGGCGTCCGTCGCGAAGGGGCCGTAGCGCGCGGCGGACGGCTGCACCCTAACGCGCCGCAGCGATCCAGCGTTGCACTTCCTCCCGCAGCAACCCCAGCGGCAGCGCCCCGTTCCGCAGGACCGCCTCATGGAACGCACGGATGTCGAAGCGGGATCCGCGGCGCTGCTCGGCGTCACGACGCAGTTCACTGATGACCAGTTCGCCAATCGTGTACGCGAGTCCCTGGCCGGGCTCGGTGATGTGCCGGTCGATTTCCGCCGTGACCGCCTCGACGGTCATACCCGTATGCTCGGCCATGTATGCGATCGCGCGCTCGCGGGTCCAACCGAGCGCGTGCATGCCCGTATCCACGACGAGGCGGCAGGCGCGCCAGATCTGGTAGCTCCACATACCGAAGCGGTCGTACGGATCGTTGTAGAGGCCGACGTCGACGCCGAGGCGCTCGGCGTACAGGCCCCAGCCTTCGACAAACACCGTAATCGAGGCATTGCGTCGGGTCTGCGAGAGCGCGGGATTCTCCAGCGCCATCATGATCTGCAGATGGTGTCCCGGCGCGCCTTCATGGAACGCCAACGCCCGCGCTGCCCAAGTGGGCCGCGAGGCCAGCATCGACGTGTTGATGTTCACCCACCCCGCCTGCGTGCCGTCGGCGGCGCCGCGGTCGTAGTAGCCGGCGGATTGCCGCAGTGCGACGTGCGCCGGCATTGCGCGCACACCGTAGGGAGTTACAGGCAGGCGACCGAACAGCCGCGGCAGGTTGCCGTCCATCAACTTGGCCGCATGCGATACCAGTGCGAGGTACTCCGCCTCGGTCGCCACGGTGAAGCGCGGATCGTTGCGCAGGAACTCCACAAACGCCGCGTGGTCACCGCGGAATCCAACCTCGCGCCGGATAGCGTCCATCTCGCTTCGGATGCGCGCGACCTCGCGCAGTCCGGTTTCGTGCACCTGTTCCGGCGTCACGTCCAGTGTGGTGTACATCCGCACGCGGTGCGCGTAGAAGTCGCGGCCGTCCGGCAGTGCCGTCGCGGCAAGCGACGCCTGGCCCGCCGGGATGTACTCCTCACGGAAGAACCGCGCGAGCTCGGCGAACCCTGGGAGCACCGACTCGCGGATGGCCGCCATGCCGTCTCTCTGGATGCGCGCGCGATCGTCGGCGGAGAAGGTCGAGGGCAGGCGTCGGAGCGGTTCAGCGAATGCGCTCTGGCCGGGATCGTCCACGACATACGTGCCGGCGGTGCGGTCATAGCCCTGGAGTACCGCGCGCGGCATGACCATCCCGCGCCGGATGCCCTCGCGGAGCAGCGCGGCCTGCTGTGCGACGTGCACGCGCCACGACTGCATGCGCGCGATGTATCGGTCGTAGTCTGCTACCGTCTCGAAGGGGCTCGACTTCGGCAGGCCCGCAAAGTCGAAGTGAAAGCCGCTGCGGCTGCCGAGCGGCAGCAGGTAGCTCCGGAACCGCAGTTCCGCGAGCCGATCGGTGAACTGCCGCTCGAGAATGGCGAGGTCGAGTGAGTCCGCACGCGTGAACGCGCGCCGGTCGATCGCCGCGACGTAGGGAACCAGTCGCTCGAGGTTCGCGCGCTCCCGTTCGAACAGGTCCAGCGACACGACGCCCAGTCGATCCCTGTAGCGCGGGTCGCTGCCCTCGGGCAGCGGCAGCGGACCGCCCCCACGCCGAGCGGCGCGGAGGCTGTCGGAGAGCGCGGTGATGGCAGGCGAGCTCCGCGCCGCGTTCGCGGTTGCCTGTTGAGCCGCGGCCGTGGACGTGATGGCCGCAAGCACTGCGATAGGCGCAAGGATCCTTCGTAGCATGGCGTGCCGGTGATAGGCGTGGGATTCGGCGGCGGAGCGCATGGGCAGAATGTACTGGTGCGCCCACCTGACCAAGTGCCGGGCGCTTTGCGCGCGCGGTACTTTCGCCCCGTGCGCTCATTCTCGCGTCGCCGCATTCTTCCCCTCGCCGTCAGCCTCGGCGCATTGTGGTCTGCCTCAGCGTGCGATGGTGCGCCGTCCAGCGAAGTCGTGGGGACCGCCGAACAGCGTGCCGCCCTCGCCGATACGATCCTCGCGCGCACGGCACGCCGTGAGGCGTTCTCGGTCCCGAAGCAGACCACCCAGGGCTTCGACGCGCTCAAGGACATGGCGGCGTGGCGCGACACCCTCATCGCGGCGGATGACGACGACAAGCTCTTCTATGCCATCCTGCGGATGAGCAACGCCAGGCGCGACCGACACCTTTCGGTAGGGCTGGTTCCGAATGGCATCAAGCCCTCGTTCACCGATGGCCTGGATGCCGACGAGGGCGTCACGGTCGGCAGCGCCCGAGAGGCGCCGATCAAGATCATGGCGGACTTCGCGGAGCCTGGTCGCACGTGGTTTGTCGCGGATCTTGCGGAAGGCGTTGACGGACCGAAGGCGGGCAGTCGCGTGATTGCGGTCAATGGCATGCCCGTCGCCGAGTACGCGAACGCGATCACGCCGTATGTGCGCGCATCGAGCCGTGAAGGGTCGTTGTGGCGCGTCGCCGAGACGATGACCATCCGCACCGCGGAGATTCCCGCGTCGTTGCATGGCGCCGATTTCCGCGTGGAGGTCGAGACGGACAGCGGGCCAGCCCGCTATGCGTTCCCATGGCTCGCCGCCGATTCCATCAAGTGGCGCGATCTCTCGGAGCCGACGTATCCCGGATTCTCCACCAGGCTCAAGACTGGCACGTTTGACGTGCTCGTCCCCGACGACGGTCGCCCGGTGATTGTCCTGAAGTGGCACGTATTCCGCGAAACGCTGGTGAAGGACGTGGATTCGCTGGTTGCGCTCGGCGCGCGCAACGGTTGGCTCGACCGTGCCATGATCGTCGACATGACGAGAAGCCGGGGTGGCTCGCTGGGTGCGTATGCCGTGCAGCGCATCCAGCCGAAGCGGTTCAAGACCACCTTCGGCACGGTGCGCATCAGTGACATCGTGCCGCTCATGATTGCGCAGCGAGCGGGAGACTTCGAGCGCGGGCAGGTGCTCGATGCCGGGAGTTCCGAGGCGCTGGACAACGGCCGGTGGCAACGCGATTGGTTCGAGAACGACCTGAGGGAGGCGGTTGCCCGCGGCGACTCCATCACCAAGCCGGTGCCGTTCAAGCTGGCGCATGCGCCCAAGAACTCGGACGGCATCCTCAAGCCGGCGGCCGTTCACTTTCGCGGACCGCTCGCCGTGCTGAGCGCACCTCGCCGCGGGTCGCATGTCGACCAGTTTGTCGCGATCGTCAAGGACAATGCGCTTGGGCCCGTGATCGGCATGTCGGCGGGTGGATACTCCAACACTTGGGAATGGACTGAAGTGCTCACCATGCCGGGCACGGGGAAGCCACTGGTGTCCTTCATGTGGTCCATCGGACACACCATCCGCCCCAATGGCGAGGTCCTCGAGGGGAACGCGCCCGCGCCGGATATTCCGGTGCCGCTGAGCAGGGCCGAGGCGCTCACCTGGTACGGTACGCTCTATGGCAAGGCGATCGAGTACTTCGGCAGTGTGGGGCATCCAGCCGGCCGGGGGAACAAGCGCTGACCAGGAAGTTCAAGCCGGGGCTGGGCACGCGAATCCTACTCGGCATGGTTGCCGGCGCGGCAGCCGGCGCGTGGTTCGGAAGGTCGGTCGAGGTCATTGAGCCCGTCGGCCAGATCTTCATTCGCCTGCTGATGGCCGCCGCCATTCCGCTGGTCTTCTTCAATCTGCTGGCGGGGCTCACCGCGCTCACCGACCTGCGAACCTTTGGCCGGCTCGCGGGCAAGATCGTCGCCTACTACATGCTCACGACCGTTCTCGCGCTCATCATGGGCGTGGTGGTCATGGGCGTCGTGCAACCGGGTATCGGTGTCCAGTTGACGGACCCCGTGTCGGCCACGGTCGGTGACGTGCCGACAATCGGCAGCGTGTTGATCGACCTCGTGCCGACCAACGTGTTCGCCGCCTTCGCCGAAGGTAAGGTGGCGCAGATCGTCGTGTTTGCGATCCTCCTCGGCATCAGCACACTCTTCCTGCCCGAGAAGAGCAGGGACACGCTGCGTTCCGGCTACGCGATAGTCGCGGAACTCTTCCGGAAGCTGGTTGATATCGTGCTCATCACTGCACCGGTCGGAATCGGCGCGCTCTTCGCCGTGACGGTCGGCCGGTACGGGGCGGAACTGTTCGGACCGCTGGCGAAGTTTGTCGGCGGCACGTACGCGGCGCTGATCGCCATGGTCGTCGTGTACATGATCCTTCTCCGCCTGCTGTCGAGTACTACGCCCTGGCGATTCCTTCGACAGACCGGGGCGCTCTGGGCCACGACGACCGCCACCTCGTCAAGTCTTGCTTCGCTCTCGGTATCGCTGGAGGTGGCCGAACGCATGGGCCTTCCGCGGTCGGTCTACTCGCTGACACTCCCGCTCGGCGCGCAGATCAACAAGGACGGCACGAGCATCATGCTCACTGGGATCCTGTTGTTTACCGCGCAGGCGGCCGGTGTTGGCTTCTCGCCCGGAGAACTGGTGTCCATCCTCCTCGTCGGGCTCCTCCTGTCCGAGGGCTCGGGTGGCATTCCAGGCGGTGGGCTCGTGGTCGCCTTCATCTTCGTGAAGGCCTTCAACCTCCCCCTGGAGATCGCCGGGATCGTGGCGGGGGTGTATCGGTTGATTGACATGGGCATAACCACGGTGAACGTCATGGGAGATATGGTCGGGACCACCATCGTCGCGCACTCAGAAGCGGAACGAACCCGCGGGGCGAGCGCTTGAAGGACGTCCGGGAGCTCTTTCCTGGCGCGTCGAGGCGGATCTACCTCGACGCCGGCGTGACGGGGCTGTTGCCCGCACCGGTGCGATCGGCTGTGGAACGAGTGCTCGACGACTGCACGACCGGGGCGAGCGTCAAGGATGATTTGCTCGCGATGGTGGAGCGCACCCGGGCGCGCTTTGCGGAGTTGATTGGGGCGGACGCTGATGAAGTCGCCGTTACCAAGAACGTCTCCGAGGGGCTGAACCTGTTCGCCTCGAGCCTTCCGTGGGAGCGCGGCGACAACGTCGTGCTCTGCCCCGAGCTCGAGCATCCGAACAACGTGTACCTGTGGTACAACCTCAGGACGTTGCGTGGCATTGAGGTGCGAGAGGTAGCGCCCGATGATGGACGCGTGCCGGTGGAACGCATGGCGGCGGCGATCGATCGTCGCACGCGGGTCGTCACCTGTCCACACATCTCGTTCTCACCCGGTTTCATCACCGACCTTCCGCTGTTGACGCGGGCCGCACATGCGCACGAGGCGCTCGTACTGCTTGATGCGGCGCAAAGCGTGGGTGCCATCCACTGCGATGTGCGCACGCTTGGCGTGGACGCCATGGTTACCGCCACGCAGAAGAGCATGCTCGCGTTGTACGGCATCGGCTTCCTGTGGATCCGCCGCTCCCTGGCCGCGCAGCTCACCCCCGCGTTTGTCGCGCGCTACGGCATCGACCTGGGCGCGGGTGCCCACGAAACGGCGCTGGGTTCAACCGGCGGGGAGCTCGTATTCAAGCAGGGCGCGAAACGATTTGACCTCGGCAACTACAACTACGTTGGGATCGCGGCGGCAGAGGCTGCGCTCGACCTGCTCTTATCGCTTGGCGTCAAGGAAGTTGAGGCGCACGTGCGGGGACTGGGCGCTCGGCTTGCCGACGGTCTGGCCGACGCCGGCCTCCCGGTGGTCGGTGGGAGGTCAGGTCCGCACAGGGCGCACATCGTCGCGGTCGGTGCGAGTGGCGGCGGGCGCCACTACACGGCCGATGATCCCCGGATGAATGCGCTGTACCGCCACCTGGGCGAGCATGGAGTCAAGCTGTCCATTCGCCAAGGGGTGCTCCGCTTTGGTTGCGGGCTCTGGAACAACATGGCGGACATTGACCGCGTAACGGAGCTCTCCCGCACCTTTGTGGCGTAGCTGTCGCGCGAGCGGACCTGAAGCACGAGGGGCCGTTGTCGAAACGCAGGAGTTCCTTTATCGATGACACATCCTGCGGAATCCGCGACTGAGGGAGGCAGGGCGGACGCCGCGTCCGCGGCTTCCGCAGCGTGTGCTACGGCTTGCCGAAGTACACCATGTTGCGCGCGTCCGAGCGCGCGACCACGATGTCGTTCTTGCCGTCCTTGTCCAGGTCCGCCACCGCGAACCCGTACACGACGCCCTCGGCGCCGCCGAACGGCACCGGTGTGAATCGCCCCGGCGCGTCGTTGAAGAACACGATCGAGCGACCGCGGGTGTAGCCCACGAGTACGTCGGGTCGGCCATTGCCGTCCACGTCGTGTACGGCGAGCGCGTACGGCCGCGCACCTGCAGGGCCCATCAATACGGGAGCGGCGAACGCGCCACCGCGCAGGCCGTTCATGGTCATTGCGCTGCCGAGTTCATCAATGGCGGCGAGGTCCATGATCCCATCGCCGTCAAAGTCGGCTGCGTAGGCGCTGCGGATGGTTGCCTTGTCAGGTCCGAACGGCTGACGTCTCGCAAACGTGCCGCGGCCATCATTGAAGTACACGTAGCCCTGCCCGCCGTCGCGGTACGGCACAATCAAGTCGAGCGAGCCATCGCGGTTCACGTCCGCCATCGTGATCGTCGTGGCGGACCCACGGGACACTTCCTGGCACCGCTCCGCGATCCGGCCACCGCCGAGCCCAAGGCAGAGAAAGCTCGCTGTCGGCTCGCGACTGCCGCGGTTGGCGAGCACGAGATCCGGAATGCCGTCCCCACTCACATCGCCGACGGCGACGTGCCGCGTGTTCCATTCCGGCTTGCCGAACTTCGAGACGAGCGCGAACCGCCCCGTCCCGTCGTTGCGGTACACCTTCTTCTCGTCGGGCGCATCGTTGCTGACCACGATGTCGAGCGCGCCGTCGCGATCGAGGTCCACGAGCACGCCGGAATACGAGCGATCCGCCGCCGTGTCCACGGGCAGCGGTTTCTGGAACGTGCCGTTGCCATTGCCGAGCATCACCAGGTTCTGCAAGGGCCAGTGGCGCCCCTTCACGAGCACGATGTCGAGGTGTCCGTCGCGATTGACGTCGCCGATGCTGGCGTTCGCCGAAGTGAACCCGGAATCCTCGAGCGCGAGTGCTCTCACAAAGCTGCGCGCGCCAGCCCCCGCGGTGACGGCTTGCGCCTCGGGAGCCGTCGGATTCGCAGCAGCCGCATTGGGAGCCGGTGCGTCCGGCCGCGCCGTCGCCTCGCGCGTCCGTCTCGCGCTGCACTTGATCTCGACGACCGCTGCGGGCCGCGGCATCGCCGTCACGGCGAGTGTCGCGCGCGCCGGCGGGTTGACTGGGAAGAACTTGATGTACTCGGCGTTCATCGCCGCGTAGTCGGCCATGTCCTTCAGGTACACCGTACACTCGGCGACATCCGCCATCGTTGCGCCGCCAGACTCGACTGCCGCCTTGATGTTCTCCATGGTCTGACGGGTCTGCACGGCCGCGCCGCCTTCGATGATGTCCTGCGTGCCGGGCTTCACGCCTGTCATCCCCGAGACGAACACCCAGTCGCCGTCACGAATCGCGACCGAATACGCCGGCACCAGCGGCTTGAGTCCCGGCGGGTTGATCACTTCGCGACCGCTGGCCGTGCTCGCGGCCGTCATTGCCGCGCCGCGCGCCGGCACGACGATCGGCGTGAACCACGTCGGAGCGATCGTCCGGCTGCCGGGCGAGGCCGCGCGTACCTCATCGAAGAACTTCGCGCGGTCTGCCAGTACGGCCGCAGGCGGCCGCGGGTTGCCGTACGCGTCGGCGTGGCTCGGGATCACCAACGCGGGGTGGCCGAGCGCTCGCAGGAGGCGGCCGGTGAAGTCGTAGATCTCGAGCCGCTGGCTGTTGGCGCCCACGAGCGCAACGTTCGGCCGCAAGCCAACCATCTCACGCTCGATGAAGTTCATCGAGCCCATCATCAGCACTTCGTGGCCGCTCATGCGGAGCAGGTACGCGAAGCTGCCGCCTTCCTGGTAGTCGCGGCGGCGGAGCGGCGCCTTGAGCCCGCGCGGAGCGGTGCCGGCGATGTCGCGGCCGTTGCTGAAGTAGCGTTTGTCGTCGAGGGCGCTGTGAATGCTGGGGATGACCCGAAGCGAGAAATCGTCGAAGTCGTAGTCTTCACCGCCACGCACGGTGATGAGTTGCTGCTCCGGTACGGCGTAGGCGCGCGCCAGGTTGGCCGCCGTCTCGCTTCCGATGATCGCGGCGCCCGTCTTCCGCGCGATGTAGCCGGCGTCGAGCGCGTGATCCGAATGCCCGTGCGTGATGAGGACGTAATCGGCCCGGCTGACATGTTGGTTGATCAGCGTCGTGTCCGGGGCATACAGTGCATTGGGGTCCGGGCCTTCGGGCGCCGCTCCCGGGCGCCAGCGCGCGAACTGCGTCAGGAACGGGTCCACGAGCACCACGCGGCGCCCGTCCGTGATTTCCCAGCCGGCGTTGCCGAGGTAGGTGAGGCGGAGTTCGCCCGGGCCGAGGGGCGCCGGAGGTTGCCCTGGGGCCGGCGTTGCCGGGCGTGGGGCGCCCTGCTGCGCGCACACGTGGGTCGCGCTGGTCGCGAGCGCGACGCTAGCCGCGAACGCGGCGAGTCGAGGAGTCAGCATGCGGCGAAAATATACGCTGCGCGGTCGAAGCGCGTCGCGGTCTCACCCAGGAACAGCCGCCACGGCACAGGCCCTACCGAGGCGCGACGACCGCGATCAACGGCCGCCTGGATCGCTCGTCATGAGGCGAGACAAGTCTTTCCAACGCCGGCCCCTTCAGCGGGCGCTCAGATCAAGTGTTGGATTCCGAAGGAGGTGGCGCATTTGCTACTGGAAGAAGCTCCTCCGCTTCTCGGTTTAGTCGAGCTCCTCAATCGCGCGATGTGCCTGATCGATCGCCGCGTCGACGGAGGCGCTTGCGCCGGCGTCGGCATTGGCGATCGTGATGCGTCCGAATCTGCGACGGCCCACGACGTGCGGCGCCTCGTCGCCCTCGTACCCGGAGTCCCATTCCGGGCGGTACCGATACGAATAGCCGTGTCCCCAACGATTCACGGTGATCGCGGCGATGTCTTCCGCTGGCGCGAACCCGCCTCCGACGAGCGCTCCCGCAAGTTGGCGACGCGTCTTGCGCTCGAGGGTCTCGAAGGACGTGGTGAACAACTCTCGTCGACCCGCGAGCCGCTGCTGTCTCCTCGTCGCTTTCGGATCGTTCCCCACGGCGAATCTCTCCATGTGCACGACGATCGGCTCATCCGGATTCGCCGAGAACGCATAACCACCCATGCTGACGGGAAAGTCGAGCATCGAGACCGCGTAGTACGCGCCCGGACCGGCGAAGAAACCGATCCCCAGTCTCTTCCAGGCGCGCCAGTTCCTGAGCAATACGCTCGTGTACACGATGGGGGCCTTGATGGCGAATGAAAGCGCCTCGCGCTGCCCCGCGGGAAGCTCCGGACACATGTGCGGGATCATGGCGTTGTATCCGGCCATGACGCAGTGCTTGCCACGCACCCGATAGGCTTTGCCGTCCCTGACGTAGGTCGCTGTCACCTGCCTCGCCTGGTCGACCGCGCCGTCGTGCTCCAGACGGACGACCGTACTGTTCAGACGCAGGCGGACGCTCGCCTCTTGCTCGTCCAGCTTCGAGTAGTCGAATCTCGCCAATACGATGTCGTGCATCGTCGTTCCCGGTGCCGCGCCGGGAATCATGTTCCGCACCAGGAGCCGCGCGATTGATGCGTTTCCGTCGGGAAAATGAAAGATGTAAGGCTCTGAATCGTCGTTGAAATCGGCGATGGCGGTCGCCCGTAATCCCGGAAGTCCGTTATAGCTCATGACGTCCAGCGCCGAAGAGGCCTCGATGCTGGCCGTCGAATCCGCGGTCAAACCTTGATAGAGCGCGAAGACCTCGGGGTCGGTGACTCCCATGTGGCGTGCGAGGAAGTCTCGGTAGCTCAGCCGCCGAAGGTATCGTGCCTGGTCGCTCTTCGGGATCTCAGGCAGGCGATTGCCGCGGGCCTGGAGTAGCTCCAGAAGCTCACGGCGAGCGTTCTCCCCCAGAGGCATCTGCGCTACGGCCTCTTTCACATCGAGTGCGTATGGAGCGAGCGGCAGGAACGCATAGTCGACCAGGGAGCGACCGACCAGCCGATCGCTGCCATAGGTCTCGCTGTCGAAATAGGTGGCACCCGCGAGACCGTTTCGCCGATAGAACTCGTGATCGTAGGCGGTCTTGAAAGTCCTTGTGTCGACCCCGAGATCTTCGAGCAGGCCCTTGGCGACGGCACTATAGCTGCCGGGATCCTGGAGCACCTGGCTCCCACCGTAGCTTATGACCGTGCGCCCGTCGAGCGCGAACTCATTGCGCTTCGCATGACCGCCGAAGTCATCGTGGTTGTCGAGGATCAAGATGCGTGCTTCGGGATGTTCCTTCCGATAGAAGTGGGCAGCCGACAATCCGCTGATGCCCGCGCCGACGATGATCAAGTCGTAGGCGTGGGGCTCCGCATTCCGAACGGGGCCCCAATCCTGTCGGTCGCTCCGTGCCAGCCGGTGGGCCGCTTCGTAGGAGCCGGGATGGCTCCCGCGAAGGCCGGTACGGCGTGGTGGGTAGTCGCCCTGTGCCGCTTGCGGAGCGCACGCAAGCCCGCAGTCGGGCATCGCCGCGGCTGCGGTCAACGCGGCGACGCCATTGACGAAATCGCGCCGCGAGATGACGCGGTCCATTCCGAGTTCTTTGTCGCTGAATGTCATGTCAGCTCACAAGCTTCTCGTTCTTGGGGTCGTACAAGGGCTGCGCCACGACCGTCGCCTTGCGCTCGACTCCCAGCAACTCGACCGTCAGCTCGATCCCTGGAGCAAGGAACTCCGCCGGGAGATAGGCGAGCGCTATCGACGCCTCGACCACGGGGCCGTACCCCCCCGCCGCAACATAGCCGATGATCCGCCTTCCCGCGCGTACGGGTTCGTATCCGTGCGCGTCACAGTCCTGGGTCTCGATCGCGAGGCACGCGAGCCCTCTTGTCGCACCTTCGTCGCGCTGCTGGACGAGAGCGTCTCGGCCGATGAAGTCGCCCTTGCCAAAGTCCACGAAACGATCGAGCCCGGCCTCGATCGGCGTGTAGTCCGCGGAGATGTCGACGCCCCAGAGTCGATAGGCTTTTTCGAGGCGCATCGCGTCGAGTGCGCGATAGCCGAAGTCCACGATGCCATGTTCTTCTCCCGCGGCCATCAACAGGTCGTAGAGATGCCTTTGGTACTCGAGCGGGTGATGGAGCTCGTAGCCGAGCTCGCCGACGTAAGACACCCGAAGCGCTCGTACCGGCGCCATCCCGATAACGAGCTCCCGATAGCGGAAGAAGCGAAACGCCTCGTTCGAGCAATCCGCCTCCGTCAGTGCTTGCAACAGATCGCGCGAGCGAGGCCCAGCGATCGTCAAGACCCCGTAGCGTCCGGTGACATTGTCGAGACGAACCGAGCCGTCCCCGGGCAGGTGACGTTGGATCCAGGCGAGGTCGTGGCTCTCGGTGCCGGCGGCGGAGACGACGTAATAATGGTCGCAACCGAGCTTCGTCACCGTGAGGTCGCACTCGATCCCGCCTTTCGGCGTACACATCTGAGTGAGCGCCATACGGCCCTCGGCTCGTGGGAGCTTGTTCGCACACATCCGATCCAGAAACGCGGTGGCGCCAGGTCCCGAGACTTCGTACTTTGCGAAGCTCGTCTGGTCGAGCACGCCGACGCGCGCGCGTACCGCCCGGCACTCCGCCCCGACGGCGTCGTGCCAGCCGCCGCGGCGAAACGAATAGACGTCTTCTGCGCCGCGCTCGGGCGCGAACCACAAGGGCCGCTCCCAACCGAAACGCGCGCCGTACACAGCGCCTCTATCGAGAAGCCGATCGTAGAGAGGTCCGGTCTTGAGGGGGCGGCCCGCGTATCGCTCGAGCTCGGGATAGTGGATCGCGTATTCGTGCCCGTAGACCTCGACGGCGCGCTCCGCCACATATTGCGTCGAGCGCGCATAATCACCAAAGCGACGCACATCGACTTCCCACATGTTGTCGCTCGGCTGTCCGTCCACGATCCACTCGGCGGCATACTTTCCAGCACCGCCTCCGAACACGATCCCGAAGATGCTGAAGCCCGCGAGCACGTGAAAATTGGGAAGTCCCGGCACCGGCCCCATCACACACCGTCCATCCGGTGTGTAGCCATCGGGCCCGTTCACGATGGTCTTGATGCCTGCATCGGCGAGCAGCGGCACGCGCTTCGCCGCGGCCTTGAGCACCTCTCCGAGACGATCGAGCGACGGCTCCAGCAGGCGGCTATGAAAATCGTCAGGGATACCGTCGAGGCCCCACGGCTTCGTATGCGGCTCGAAGGGACCTACGAGAAGCCCATCTCCCTCACGCCGGACGTAGAACGACGCGTCGGCATCGCGGAGAACCGGAAGCTCGACGCCCATGGCGGCGACCGCATCGATGGCTTCCGTGACGAGAAAGTGGTGCTCGAGCGGGACGATCGGGAGGTCGATCCCAACGAGCCGCCCGAGTGAACGTGCCCACTGGCCAGCGGCATTGACGACAGTCTCTGCACGGATGTCGCCCTGCGACGTATGGACGATCCAGGACCCGCCCGCGCGCTCGATACCGGTCACTGCCGCATGACGAACGATCTCGGCGCCCTTCGACTGCGCGCCTTTCGCAAAGGCTTGGGTGACGCCGCTCGGGTCCACGTGACCGTCCGACGGTAGATAGGCGGCGCCATGGACATCGGAGAGATCGGCGAGCGGGAAGAGCTCCAATGCTCTTTCGGGAGAGACGATCTCGAACGGGATGCCTAACGTATCCGCCATCCCTTTGCGGTGGCGATACTCATCGAGCCGCGCCTCGGAGGTGGCGAGACGCAGGCTGCCGCAACGGTGGTAACCGACGGGCTGCCCGGTCTCGGATTCGAGTGTTTGGTAAAGCTCGACACTGTATCGGAGGAGCTTCATCATGTTGAAGCTCGCGTTGAACTGGGTGCAGAGTCCAGCCGCATGCCACGTCGAGCCGCTCGTCAGCTCGTTCTTCTCCACCAACACGGCGTCCGTGAAGCCGCGCTTTGCCAGGTGATATAGCAAGCTGCACCCGGCGACGCCGCCACCGATGATGAGCACATTCGTTCTGCTCTTCATCGCCCGCTCACGGGTGGCTGTCGTTCATGCGCACCTGGTCTATCCCCGACGCGCACTTTGCCCGCCGCGTCGAGTTCATGTCGCCTGGCTTCTATCCACTCTCAGTTTGCGAATGTGCTCCGGCGTCGTGCCGCAACAGCCGCCCACGATTTGCGCCGGCCACGTGTGGGCCCATTGCGCGTAACTCTCCGGGCTTACGGCGTCGGTGTTGATCCAGCCTTGCGTCTCGTCGGCATGGCCAATGTTCCCATACGCCATGAGCGGAAAATCGGGGCCACAGATCGCCCGCAACTCGGCCAGCGGCTTCGCCAGGGTGTGAGCCGGGCCACAGTTCACGCCAAGTGCCCGCACTCCCAGTGGTAACAACATCTCGGCGGCGACCGCCACCGATTCGCCGGACAGCATTCGGCCTTCACGGTCGCACACCAGGCTGACCCAAGTGGGCCGCCCGGTGCTCGTCGCCTGCTGGGCCGCGATCACGGCTTCGCGGATCGAGTTCATCGTCTCGATCAACAGGAGGTCAACGCCCGCCTCGACAAGATGAGTGATGCGCTCGGCGTGCTCGGCGCGGCATTCGTCGTCGGTCGGCACCAGGTCGGGGCGGTAACAGTCTTCCAGTGGGGCCACCGAGCCGGCCACTCTCGCACGCTGACCGAACTGCGCGACGGCCTCGCGGGCGGTCGCTACCGCGCGGCTGGTCAGCTCGCGCGCGCCGTGCCCCGGGCCCGCCAACGCACGGCGATGGGTGCGAAAGGTGTTGGTGGTGAGCACATCCGCGCCTGCGTGCAGGTAGTCCAGGTGAACCTGGCGCAGGACATTCAGTCCGGTCTCGGTGGTGAGCGCGTTCGCCGACCACAACGGCAAGCCGGTGTCCACACCGCGCCGCGTCAGTTCCGTGCCGGTCGCGCCATCGAGCAGGAGACGTTCACCAGCGACCATGTTGTGAAGCATCAACGAGAGAATCTACCCCGGACGAATCGCGTCGGTCGTCGGCCACCGCAGGTGCAGGACCACGGTATCGCGATAGTCGCCGGCTCCGTAGACCTTCGCTTGTTCCTCGTTGGTCAGCGGCAGCATGGAGAAGCCGGCCTTCGTGTAGGCATGGATCGCGCGCACGTTGCGCCGCGACGGTCGCAAAATGAACTCGGTGATCCCGAACGCCTCGTGCAGGGATCGGGTGAGCGCGCGCAGGGCTTCCGGGCCATATCCAAGCCCGCAGTCCGCGCTGGAGCGGAGCCAGATGTCCAGCTCCGCGATGCCGCGGCCTGAGTCGAGCCCGTCGTAGTTCACGTGGCCAACCGCCTCGCCAGCGACTTCGATGAGGAAGGACCTCCCGACTTCCGGACGCGACCCGTCGAAAAAATGGGGCCCGTAGTCTCCGCAAAACTCCTCCCAGGTTGGGACCGGGGAGTCAGGAAAGTCGGGCAGTCCCATCATCGACGGTGTCAGGTCCGATTGCGCGAGCCATTGGTAGACGGCGCGGCGGTCCTGTTCCCGATGACGTTCCCCCCGTGCTTTCTCCAGTTCTAGGCTGAGAGCAGGACCGGGGGTGAGGTGGGTGGAGGGCATAGCATCCGCGATCGGAGGGGACTCGGCGCGCGCCCGTGCAATATCCAGTCCGTTGAGCGGGCTCCGCACACCATGGCCACCGCGATTGAGCACATGCGTGTAGATCATCGTCGTCATCACATCGCGGTGTCCGAGCAGCTCTTGCACGGTACGAATGTCATAGCCGGCCTTGAGCAAGTGGGTCGCAAACGAATGACGGAAGGTGTGGCAGGTTACCCGCTTGGTCACGCCCGCGCGCCGCGCCGCCGCCACAACGGCGCGCTGTACTGCCGCGTGATGCAAGTGGTAGCGCATGAGTCGGCCCGTTTCGGAGTCAACGTACGATCGCGTGGCCGGGAAGAGCCACTGCCATCGCAGGTCAAACGCCGCGCCGGGCGACTTGGTCCCAAACGCATCCGGCAACATCACTGATCCACGCCCTGCCGCGACGTCGCGCCGATGCAGCTCGGCCACGTGGTTGAGCTGCGCAGCTATCGCGGAGCGGAGCGACTCGGGCAGCATGGTCATGCGATCGCGCCCACCTTTCCCGCGCCGGATGACCACTTCGTACCGATCCAGGTCCACATCCTTCACCCGCAACGAAAGCGCCTCACCCAGTCGCGCACCGGTCCCATACAGGACCATGGCCACGAGTCGTTCAGTTCCGTCCATGGCCTCGATGACCCGCCGAGCCTCGTCGCGCGACAGCACGGTCGGTGTGCGGTGGGGCCGCTTGGCGCGCACGAGCGCGTCAAGCCAGCCGAAGGGTTGCTGCAACACCTCGCGATACAGGAACAACAAGGCAGCCAGCGCCTGGTTCTGAGTTGCAGCGGCAACCGACCGGCGTGTGGCGAGTGCTGACAAGAAACCCGTCACATCACGTTCGCCCAGATCGCGAGGATGGCGCCCGCGGTGGAAGCGCATGTAACGCAGCACCCACCCGCGATACGCCGCGATGGTCCGCGGACTGGCGTGGCGGAGCCTCAACCGTTCGATCAATACGGTGAGTACCGTCGGTCGTGCGGGAGACATGCGCCGAAGATGCGCACGCTTAGCGCGCCGTGCCGTCCCAATTCCGTGCGACACTCATCCTTTTCGCGCCGCGCAAGATGCGGCGCCGCCCCCTACGACAACCCGACGATCTCCCCCCGGTCGTTCACCGACATCCCCTCGGCCGCCGGAACCTTCGGCAGCCCGGGCATGGTCATGATCGTCCCGGCCTTCGCCACCACGAACCCGGCGCCCGCGGATCCGTACACTTCCTTCACCGTGATCCGGAACCCGGTCGGCTTGCAGAGTTTGGCCGGGTCATCGCTCAACGACGTCTGCGTCTTCGCGATGCACACGGGCGTCTCGCCCATCCCGTTCGACTCGAGATACTTGACCTGCTCTTCCGCCGCCGGCGTGTAGTCGGCGCCGTCGCCGCCGTACACCTTCTTCACGATGGTCTCGATCTTCTCCTTGATCGGACGCTTCGCGTCGTAGATGGGCGCGTAGCTCGACTTGCCGTCCTTCAGCATCTGCAACACTTCACGCGCGAGCGTCTCGCCGCCGGCGCCACCCTTCGCGTGCACCTCGCACAGCACCACCCGCACGCCGAGCTTCGCCGCGTGCGCCTCGACCATCTTTAGTTCACGCTCGGTGTCGGCCGCGAAACGATTGATCGCCACCACGACGGGCACGCCGAACTGCTGCACGTTCCGGATGTGATGCTCCAGGTGCGGCAGGCCCTTCTCGAGCGCACCGACGTCCTCGGTCGTGAGCTGCTTCTTGTCGAGTCCGCCCTGCATCTTGAGCGAGCGCACCGTGGCGACGAGTACCGCCGCCTCCGGCTTGAGCCCGCCAAACCGGCACTTGATGTCTAAGAACTTCTCCGCGCCCAGGTCCGAACCGAACCCGGCTTCGGTCACCACCACGTCGCCGAGCGCGAGCCCGCTCTTCGTCGCGAGGATCGAATTGCAGCCATGGGCGATGTTGCCGAAGGGGCCCGCGTGCAGCAGGGCAGGGCCGCCCTCGAGCGTCTGCACGAGGTTCGGGCGAATGGCATCCTTCAATAGGATGGACATGGCGCCCACTGCCTTGAGTTCGCGCGCGCGCACGGGCCGGTCGCCATCCTTCGCGCGGCCGACCACGATGTCGCCGAGTCGCTTCTCGAGGTCCGCGCGGCTCGACGCCAACGCAACGATCGCCATCACTTCTGAGCCGGGGATGATCACCCAGCGCTCGTCGCGCTCAACGCCCGCGGTGCCGCCGCCCACGGCGATCTTCGCGCGCCGCAGCGAACGGTCATTCATGTCAATCGTGCGCGGCCACGTCACCTTCGCAGGGTCGAGGCCGAGCGGGTTGTCCTGAAACAGCGAGTTGTCGAGCATCGCGCTGAGCAGCGAATGCGCGCTCGAGATCGCGTGGAAGTCGCCCGTGAAATGGAGGTTGATGTCCTCCATCGGGATTACCTGCGCGTAGCCGCCACCCGCCGCGCCACCCTTCACGCCGAACACGGGGCCCAGCGATGGCTCGCGGAGGCACAGCACGACGTTCGTGCCGATCCGACGCATGGCCTGCGCGAGCCCCACGCTCACGGTGCTCTTGCCCTCGCCCGCGGGCGTCGGGCTGATCGCCGTGACAAGCACCAGCTTGCCCCTGGCCGGCCGCTGGCTCACGTCGAGCGGAATCTTCGCCTTGTACTTGCCGTAGAGGTCAATGTCGTCGGCACCGAAGCCGAGTTCCTTCGCAACGTCGGCGATGGGGCGCGGAGTGACCGACTGGGCGATTTCGATATCGGAGAGCACGTGTGTCCGGGTCGTAAGGGTGAAACCGGTGAAACGGGTGCCGCGAAAAAACCTCGCAAAGCTACTCGCTGATACGTGCCGGGTGCGAGTACACGTTCGCCGATTCCCCGCGGAGCAGGCCTACGAGGGTTATCCCGGCCTCCTCGGCGAACCGGATTGCCATGCCGGTCGGGCGCGAAACCGCCGCGAGCATGGGCGCGCCCGCCACGGCGACCTTCTGCACGAGTTCGTAGCTCGCGCGACTGGTGACGAGGAAGAACCCGGCGGCGGCGGAGTGAGCGGGAGACGCGGGAGACGCGGGTGACGCGGCAGACGCGTGCCCCGGAAGGCCCGCCCCACGCAGCATCGCGCCGATCACCTTGTCGAGCGCGTTGTGCCGCCCGACATCCTCGCGCACAAACACCAGCTCGCCATCAGCATTCGCCCAGGCAGCAGCGTGCACCGCGCGCGTGGCATTGTTGAGTGGCTGTTGCGCCTCGAGCGCAGCGCCGGCACGCGCGATGGCCCGCGCGGAAATCGCCGCACCGGTGTCAGCGACGCGACGCGGGGTGCGAATCGCATGCTCGATCGCGTCAATGCCGCACAGCCCGCAACCGGTGCGGCCGGCCAATGCGCGCGAGCGGTCCGCCACGCGCGCCTGGGCCTCCGGCGCCAGCTCCATCTGCACCTCGATCCCGCGCGCGTGACGCACGACTTCCATGCGCCGGATATCGGCGGGGCTGGCCGCGATCTCCTCCGTCAGCGTGAACCCGAGCGCGAGGTCCTCGAGGTCCGCCGGCGTGCACATCATCACCACATGCGGCTTGCCGCCATACACGAAAGCCACGGGCACTTCCTCGGCGACTTCGGACTCAACGTCGCTGCGTCCGCTCGCCGCGATCGCGAGGAACGCGCGACGCTGCGAAGGGGAAAGGCCGCCGAGGTTGGTCATGCGCGCCCGGCGTGGTGCTACGACGCGCTGGGCGTGCGCCCGTTCTGCACGTGCCGCCAGCCGAACCGGCCCTTGACGCAGAGGTTCCCGACCGTGATGTCGTTGTCGAGCGGGCTCGTCGCCTTCACGATCTCGCCCTCCTGCACATGGAGCGTCAGCGTGCATCCCACGCCGCAGAAGGGGCAGACCGTGTCCGTCTGCGTCTGCTTCGATTCATCCCACTGGCCGGCTTCGCGCAGCTCCCACTCGCGCTTGCTCATCAGCGCGCCGGTCGGGCACACGGCGATGCAGTTGCCGCAGTACACGCAGGCACTCTCGGGCAGGTCCACCGCGAACTCGGTCGAGATGTGCGCGTGGAACCCGCGCCCCGCTACCGCGATCGCAAACGTGTTCTGGTGGTCCTCGCCGCAGGCCTCCACGCACTTGTAGCAGAGGACGCACTTCGCGTAGTCGCGCACGTAGAGATCGTTGTCCACCTTCACGGGCTGCGCCACGGTCTCGCATTCACCGAACCTCTCCGGCGCCGCGCCGTATTCCGCCAGCATCTCCGCCATGCCGGGGCTTGTGGACAGGTCCACCGACGACGCGAGCATCTCCAAGACGAGCTTGCGCGTGAGGTCCACGCGCTCGCTCCGCGACTTCACCTTCATTCCCGCCTCGACCTCGCGCGAACAACTCGGCGCCAGCACGCGCGCGCCCTCGACCTCCACCACGCACACGCGGCAGACGTTCACCGGCGTCAGCGTCTCGAGCCAGCACAGCGTGGGCACCTCGATCCCGAGCGCCTGGCAGGCGTTGAGGATCGTCGAGCCCTCGGGCACGCTCACCGCGCGCCCGTCTATCGTGAGCTCAATCATGCGCTTCGGTTCGCGCGTGGGGCGCGAGAGCTGGACCAGCTTGAGGTGGGGCATCGTCATGCGCGCACCAGCTGCAGCCGCTTGATCGCGCTCTCGATCGCCGCGTAGGCCGTCTGGCCAAGCCCGCAGATCGAGCCGTCCTTCATCGCCGCGCCGATCTCGTCCAGCAGCGCGAGTTCGCCGCTCACGCCGCCGAGCGGCTTGCCCGTCGTGATGCGCACGAGCGATTCCTGCTGCCGCACCGTGCCCACGCGGCAGGGCACGCACTGCCCGCAGGATTCGTCGCGGAAGAACTGCGCGATGCGGAGCAGCACGTCCTTCATGTCCACGCTCGAATCGAACGCGACGACCACGCCCGACCCCAGCGTGACGCCGGCCGCGCGCGTGTCCTCGTGCGTCAGCTTCAGCGAGAGCTCATCAGGCCGCACGAAGGCACCGGCTGCGCCGCCGAGCAGGATGGCCTGCAACGTTCCGGTGCCAGCGACTCCGCCGGCGAGCGTCATCAGTTCACCGAGCGTCGCGCCCATCGGGAGTTCGTACACGCCGGGTCGGCCGACATGCCCGCTCACGCAAAAAAGTCGCGTCCCCGCACTCTGCGCCGTGCCGATCTTCGCGGCGGCAGCTCCGCCCTCGACCAGGATCGGCAACACGTTGGCGAGCGTCTCGACGTTGTTCACGATCGTCGGCTTGTCGAACAGCCCGTGCTGCACAGGAAAGGGCGGCTTGTTGCGTGGCTCGCCGCGCTTGCCCTCGATGCTCTCGAAGATCGCAGTCTCCTCGCCGCAGATGTACGCGCCGGCGCCGCGACGCACCTCGATATCGAACGCGAACCCGCGCCCCGCGACATTCTCGCCGAGCAGCCCGGCCGCGCGCGCCTGGTTGATCGCGCCCTGGATGCGCTCGGCGCCGAGCGGGTATTCGCCCCGGATGTACACGTAGCCCTTGCTGCACCCGGCGGCGTACGCGCCGATCGTCAGCGCCTCGACGATCGCGAAGGGATCGCCGGTCAGCAGCACACGATCCTTGAATGTGCCGGGCTCGGATTCGTCCGCGTTGCAGATGATGTACCGCTCGCGCTCGGGCTGCGTGCGCACGGCTTCCCACTTCCGCCCGATCGGGAACGCCGCGCCGCCGCGACCGAGCAACTTCGCGTCGTTCAGTTCCTTGATGACGCCTTCAGGGCCGAGCGCGAAGGCGCGATCAAGCGCCGCGTACCCGCCGTGCGCGCGATACGACGCGAGCGAGGTCGGGTCCGCGACACCCACGCGCTTGAGCAACCGCCGCTCGCCGAGCGACCCGATGTGCGTGCCGTCGTGCGGGGCAACGCGCTTGGTCGGGTCGCCAAGCGGCGCCGGTGCGAGCACATCGGCCGGCTCGGCGCCACCACCGAGCAGGCCCATCGCGGCGTCGGATGTGACATCGCCGAGCGAACGCTCGACCGGCGCCTTGCCCGCCTCGAGGTACAGCGCAGCGGGCGCGACGTCGCAGAGCCCCAGGCAGGGCGACGTCGTCCATGCGCCGTGGAATTCGTTCAGCGTGACGTGCGTGCCCGGGCGCGCATCGCCGTGCCCGCCCACCACGCCATGCGCGAGTGGCGGACTGTGGTGCGCGCGCAGTCCGTCGCAGGCGGCCTTCGCGCCCTTGATGCGGCAGGCGATGTCGTCGCAGACGTGCAGCACGCGCTTGGGCCGCGGCGTCGTGGCCAACATCATGTAGAACGTCGCGACGCCCCATGCGTCCGCGGGCGGCACGGACAGTCGCTCGCACACGTAGCCGAACCCGCCCTCGCTGATCCAGCCGATGCGCTCCTGCAGCGCCTGCAGCGCCGGCAGCAGCAGGTGCCGCCGGTCGCGCTGCGACTTGCCGCCGTAGGCGAGGTGCAAGTCCCGCGGCGTGCGATCCAGCCCGCCATCCCATGCGCTCGACGGCGGGCCGAGTCGCGCATCCACGGCGGCGCGCTCGTCGGCAGTGGGTTCGGCAGTGAGGAGCTTGACGTCCATTATCGGAAGGCGGGGATCGCGGAGGTCGCCAGCGTGACGTTCACCGCGCAGGCCTTGAACTCGGCGGTGCCGGACTTCGGATCGCTCGCGTCAATCGTGAGGACGTTCGTCATCGCCTCGTCCGGGTAGTGCAGCGTCATGAAGACGAGCCCGGGCCGCAGCGCGCGGTCCACTCGCGCGATCGTGGTGAGGCTGCCGCGGCGAGAGGTCACGCGCACCTTGTCGCCTTCATGGATGCCGTAAACGCTCGCGTCTTCCGGCGACATGTCGAGCGTCTCGCCGCGGAAGAGCGGCGAACCGAAGCCGGCGGTCTGCACGCCGGTGTTGTAAGCGTCGAGGTGACGGCCCGTGGTGAGCAGGAACGGAAAGTCAGCGTCCGGCATCTCGACGGGCCCTTCATGCTTCACGACCGTGAACGGCGCCGCGCGACCGCGCGCGTCGCCCTGCTCCCAGAGTCGCCCGTGCAGGAACGTGGCGCCCGGGTGCGATTCGTCCGGGCAGGGCCACTGGAGCCCGTGGTGTTCCTCGAGTCGCGCGTAGCTCATGCCGCCGGCGAAGTTGGGCGCCACGGTGCGGAACTCGTTCCACACGGTTTCGGGGTCGGTGACGTTCAGTTCCTTGCCCAGTCGCTTGCCGATCTCGTTGATGATCCAGAGTTCGTCCTTCGCGCCCGCCGGTGGGTCAACGGCTTTCCGGCAGCGCTGGACACGCCGTTCGCTGTTGGTGACCGTGCCGTCGCTTTCGCACCAGCTCGCCGCCGCGGGCAGCAGTACATGCGCCATCTCGGCGGTCTTCGTCATGCAGATCTCCTGCACGACGAGGTGATCGAGCCCGGCGAGCGCGGCGCGCACGTGGTTCGCGTCGGCATCCGACTGCGCCGGGTTCTCGCCGATCACGAACAGCGCGGTGAGCTCCTTGTGCGCCATCGCGTGGATCATCTGCGTGAGGTTCAGGCCCTCATTGGGCTGCAGCGCGACGCCCCAGTGCTTCTCGAATCGTTCGCAGATCGCCGGGTCGAGCATGGTCTGGAAGCCGGGCAAGCGGTTCGGGATCGCGCCCATGTCGCCGCCGCCCTGCACGTTGTTCTGGCCGCGGAGCGGATTGCAGCCGGAACCCCACTTGCCGACATGCCCCGTGAGCAGCGCGAGGTTGATCAGCGCGAGCACGTTGTCGGCCGCGTCGTGGTGCTCGGTGATGCCCAGCGTCCAGCAGATCATCGCCTTGTCGGCCTTGGCGTAGGCGTGCGCGCACTCGCGGATCACCGCGGCCGGCACGCCGGTGAGCGTCTCGCCGCGCTCGAGCGTGTACGACTCGACGCTGGCCGCGTATTCGTCGAAGCCCGAGCAGCCGTTGGCGATGAAGTCCTTGTGGTGCAGGCCCGCGTGGATGATCTCGCGCGCCATGGTGTTCGAGAGCGCGATGTCGCTGCCCACGTGGTTGCCCAACCAGACATCAGCCCATTGGGCAGACTCCGTCCGCCGGGGATCAATCACGTACAAGCGCGCCCCGTTCCGCACCCCCTTGAGGAGGTGATGGAACCAGATCGGGTGCGCATTGCGCGCGTTCGAGCCCCAGAGGAGGATGACGTCCGTGTCCTCCACCTCTGCGTAGGAACTTGTGCCCCCGCCTGCACCAAAGACCGTCGCCAGACCGACGACGCTAGGTGCGTGTCACGTCCTGTTGCAGCTATCGATGTTGTGGGTACCGAACGCGATGCGGGCGAGCTTCTGCGCGGCGAAGTTCACTTCGTTCGTGGACTTCGAGCACGAGAAGATGCCGAGCGCGTTCGGACCGCGGGCCGCGATGTTGCGACGGAATCCTTCGGCAGCGACATCGAGGGCATGCTCCCACGATGTCGGGACGAGGACGCCGTTTTCGCGGACCATCGGCTGCGTAATACGGGCGTATTCCCTGGCGGTGCGGTTGTTCCTGCGCTTGTTGGCCTGTTGGACGGGACTGCCAGCGACCACGAAAACCCTCCTCGGTTGGGCGGCGAAACTGCTCCGCACAACTATAAGAGGCGGGACGGGGGAGGCGCGAGTCGGGGGCGGGTTACCCCCGCTCGGCCACCAGCGCCGCCACCTCGCGCACCTTCGCGTCCACGACCGGCGCCGCGGGCAGGACGTCGCGCACCACGTCTGTCGTCTTGAGCCCGTTGCCGGTGATGCAGAGGACCACTTCGTCATCCGCGGTCAGGCGACCCTCCCGGGCCAGGTTCACCGCTGCCGCGACCGTCGTGCCGCCCGCCGTCTCGGCGAACACGCCCGTGGTCTCGGCGAGCAGCCGGATACCGGCCACGATCTCCTCGTCGCTCACGTGCGCGCCCCATCCGCCGCTTTCCACCATCGCCTTGGCGGCGAACGGGCCGTCCGCCGGGTTCCCGATCGCGATGGAACGCGCAATCGTGTGCGGAATCTCCGGCGTGAGCGTGGCCGCACCGGACTGCACGAGTCGCACGATCGGCGCGCAGCCGCTGGCCTGCGCGCCGTACAGCCGCGGGCTGGGCCCGTTCACGAGCTCGGCCCGCTGGAACTCGCCGAACCCCTTCCGGAGCTTGGTGACCAGCGAGCCGCCGGCCATCGGGGCGACCACCGCGGTCGGCAACCGCCAGCCCAGCTGCTCGGCGATCTCAAAGGCCATCGTCTTCGAACCCTCGCCGTAGTAGCCGCGCAGGTTCACGTTCACGATTCCCCAGCCGAAGCGATCCGCAAGCAGCGCGCACAAACGGTTCACGTCGTCGTAGTGCCCGCGCACGCGCACCAGGTTCGCACCGAAGACGGCCGTATTGATGATCTTCGCCGGCTCGAGATCTTCGGGGATGAAGATCCACGCGCTCAGGCCCGCGCGCGCCGCGTGCGAGGCCACGGCATTCGCCAGGTTGCCCGTGCTCGCGCAGCCGACGACCCCGAGGCCGAGCGCGTGAGCGGCGTTGATCGCCGTGGTCACGACGCGATCCTTGAACGACAGCGTGGGCTGGGACACGGCATCGTTCTTCACCCACGCACGCGCGACACCGAGCCGCGCGGCGAGCCGCGGCGCTTCAATCAACGGCGTGAACCCCGTGTCGTGCGAGTGCACGGGCTCGCCGGAGAACGGCAGCCACTCGCGATACCGCCACAGCGACGGCGCGCGCCGCGCGATGTCCTCGCGGTCCGGGAGTACGCGGTGCTTCGGGTACAGCGGCTCGAGCGGGCCGAGGCACTGCGCGCAGATCGCGTTCGCCTCGGCCGGGTATTCGGTGCCGCAGAGCGTGCAGCGCTGCGGCAGCAGCGTCAGCCTCGTGGGCGACGCTGCAGCGTGTGTTGTTGTCATCGCGGCCTCGGCTAGTACTTCGGCTGCGACGGGTCTACTTCGTCAATCCAGCGGTGGATACCACCCGCGAGGTTCCACACCCGCGTGAACCCGGCGGCCTGCAGCTGCTGCACGGCCTTGGCGCTGCGCACGCCGGTGCGGCAGGCAAGCACGAGGTCGCGATCGCGCGGGAGTTCGGCGATGCGGTTGGGCAACTGGCCGAGCGGGATCGCCGTCACCTTCGGGTACTTGGCGATCTGCAGTTCGTGCGGTTCACGCACGTCCACGATGTCCACGTCGCCTTTCGCGAGGCGCGCGGCCGCGTCGCGCGGCTCGATTTCCGGAACGTTGAATGCCACCTTGGGATCTCCTCCGACATGCGGCGAGCCGCAGAACTGCTCGTAGTCTATCAGCGTGGTGAGCGTGCGCGTGCCGCAGGCGGGGCAGTTGGGGTCCTTGCGCACCTTTACGGTGCGGAAGCTCGCGCCGAGCGCATCAATGAGCAGCAGCCGGCCCGCGAGCGAATCGCCGGCGCCCAGGATGAGCTTGATCGCCTCGGTGGCCTGCAGCGTGCCCACGAGTCCCGGGAGCACCCCGAGTACGCCGCCTTCGGCGCAGCTGGGTACCAGTCCCGGCGGCGGCGGTTCCGGATACAGGCAGCGGTAGCAGGGGCCGTCCTTGGTCGCGAAGACCGAGGCCTGGCCCTCGAAGCGATAAATGCTGCCGTACACGTTCGGGATCCCCAGCAGCACGCACGCGTCGTTGACGAGGTAGCGCGTCGGGAAGTTGTCCGTGCCGTCCACGACGATGTCGTAGCCCTCGAAGATCCGGAGCGCGTTCTCCGATGTCAGCGGTTCCTCATACGTCACCAGCTCGACATGCGGATTGACCTCCGCGATGCGCTTGCGCGCGGAGACGAGCTTGGGCGTACCGACGTCGCTGGTGCCGTGCAGGACCTGGCGCTGCAGGTTGGTGACATCCACGACGTCGAAGTCCACGAGGCCGATCGTGCCCACGCCCGCGGCCGCGAGGTAGAGCGCGAGCGGCGACCCGAGCCCGCCCGCGCCGATCAGGAGCACGCGCGCGGCCTTGAGCTTGCGCTGTCCCTCGACGCCGACATCGGGCAGGATGAGATGCCTGCTGTAGCGCAGGATCTCCTCGTGCGAGAGGGCGGGGAGTTCGCGTGGTGTCACGGGAGTTTCACGGGTGGCCGTTGCCTGCGTGGAAATATGCCGCGCAGGTGGGCGGGTTCGTTCGGGGCGGGGGGTGTCGAGTGTGGTCGTCACGGATCAGCCCCCCGCGATCGAAGGCACGACCGTGAGTTCGTCCCCGTCGCGGACAGTGGCGGCGAAGCCGCCGTGAAAGCGGATGTCCTCATCGTTGAGGTAGAACGTCACGAACGGGTACGGCTCGCCCTTGCTGTCGCGGAGGCGTTCGCCGAGGTCGGGGAATCGGGTCGCGACGTCGTTGACGACGGCGCCGACGGTCTCGCCCGGTGCCTGGAGCTGCTTGGCATCGGCGAGTTTCGCGAGGATGGCGGGCAGGAAGACGGTGGTGGCCATGGATGAAGTGCTCAGTTGGATGCGGCGTGAGACAGCGTGAGTGCGGGGCCGGCGGTCGCCGGCTCGGGCGTTGCGGAGTAGCAGTGGCGCGGCTCGGGGAACGCCCCGGTGCGCACGCTGGTGGCGTAGAGCTGGAACGCAGTGGTGACCGTGGCATCCAGCGACGCGAGCCGCGATACGAACCGTGGCGAGACGTCACCGACGAAGTTGCCGAGCAGGTCGTGCGAGATGACGAGCTGGCCGTCCACGTGCGGGCCTGCGCCGATCCCGTACACCGGGACGCTGACGTGTTCGCGGACGCGCGCGGCGCTCTCCGGTGGGAGCGCCTCGAGCAGGATGGCAAACGCCCCCGCGTCCTCGAGGGCCCGTGCGTCGGCGATGATGCGTTCGGTGGCTTCGCGCGTCTTGCCTTGCACGCGATATCCGCCCTGCGGACCGAGCGCCTGCGGCGTGAGTCCGATGTGGCCCATGACGGCGATCCCCGCGTCGGCGATGGCGCGGACGCGGCGGACCACGCGGGTGCCGCCCTCGAGCTTCACGGCGTCGCAGCCGGCGCGCACGAAGGCGCCCGCGTTGCGAACGGCCTCCGCGTCGGACACCTGGTACGAGAGAAACGGCAGGTCTCCCACGACGAACGCCCGGCCTCCGCCGCGCGCAACCGCCTTGGCGAAGACGAGCATCTCATCCATGCCGACGCCGAGCGTGTTGGGTAGGCCGAGCACGGTCATCGCGGCCGAGTCGCCGACAAGGATCAGGTCCACGCCCGCGCGTTCGGCGAACACGGCGGTGGGGTAGTCGTACGCCGTCACGCAGACCACGCGTCGGCCGCGCGCCTTGAGCGTGCGGAGCGTGTGCGTGGTGACTTTCGCGGCGGGTGCTGGTTCGCGGTTCGCGAGCCGGACCGGGGTGGAAACGGTGTCGCTCATGCCCATCCTCCAACGAAAAAAGGCCGTCTCCCATGTGGGAAAACGGCCGCCTGAAAACAAAATCGCCGGGGCAGAATACGACGCCGCCCGGCGGTCGCGTTTTAGCATTTCTTTTACGTGGCTGCAATAGGCGGCAAATGACCACGACTTCGATTGTGAAGAGAAGCTACGGCACGAGGCGGGAAAAAGTCAAGCGATCAGCGGACTCCGGTCTTGAGTATCGGCCGCTCAGCGCACGGGCGCGCCGCGCAGCGCCTTGGCCAAGGCATCTATAGAGAACGGCTTCTGCAGGAAGTTGACGCCCGGCTCGAGGTTCTGGTGGCGCTCGACGGCGTCGGCGAAGCCGCTCATGTACACGATCGGCAGCCCGGGCCGCTGCGACGCGATGATCTCGCCGAGCTGGATGCCGGTCATCTCGGGCAGGCTGATGTCCGTCAGCACGAGGTCCACGCGGTGCGCCGACTCCCGAAGCAGCCGGATGGCATCGGACGGAGCGGGCGCTTCGATCACCGTGAAGTGCAGGCGCTCGAGCATCACGATCGCCATGCGGCGCACGCCCTCGTCATCCTCGACCAGCAGCACGGTGCGCGCGCCGGGGTCGGAGCGCTGCGCCTCCGCGCCTGGCAGCGCCGTCGCGCGGACCGGCAACAGCACACGAAACACCGACCCGCGGCCCCACTCGCTCTCCACCGTAATGAACCCGCCGCTCTGCTTGACGATGCCGTACACCGTCGCGAGCCCCATGCCGGTGCTCTGTCCGCGCGGCTTGGTCGTGAAGAACGGCTCGAACAGCCGCGCCTGCACCTCGGGGTGCATCCCGATGCCCGTATCGCGCACTGTCAGCCGGACATAATCGCCCTGCTGGACCGATGGATGCGGCCGCGGGGTCGTCTCGCCGATCGTGATGTGGTCGGTTTCGATGCTCACGACACCGCCGCGCGGCATCGCGTCGCGCGCGTTGGCGACGAGGTTGACGAGCACCTGCTCGATTTGCGCGCGGTCGGCTTGCACCATCATCGCCTCGGTGCCGAGGCGTGTCTGCAGCGTCACGTCCCCCGCGGTCAGCGGGCGCAGCACGCCTTCCATCTCGCGCAGCACGGTGTTCAGGTCGAGCGGGACGGCGTGGAGCACCTGCCGCCGGCCGAACGCCAGGAGCTGCCGCGTGAGTCGCGCGCCGCGATCCGCCGCCGTGAGCAGCGCGCGCAGGTCTTCGCGACCGGGCGCGTCCTCCGGCAGGTCGAGCATCACCAGCTCGGCGTACCCGGAGATCGCCATGAGCAGGTTGTTGAAGTCATGCGCGACCCCGCCTGCCAGGCGGCCGATGCTCTTGAGCCGCTGGGCGTGCTGCACTTGCTCGGCCAGGCGCTTCTGCGCGGTGACATCGCGGACGATGGCGCTCACCCCGAGAATCGTGCCGGCATCGTTTCGCACGGGCGATCCGGTGAGTTCGACCTCGACCAGCGAGCCATCGCGCTTGAGGCGCACGGTCCGGAACTGCGTGAACGCCTCGCCGCGCGAGATGCGCGCGAGGTTCGCGCGCATCTCCTCCACGCGGTCGTCCGGCACGAGCCGCTCGAACGAGGTGCCGATCACTTCGTCCGCTTTCTAGCCGAAGACATGCTCGGCCGCGGGATTCCAGGTCGAGATCGTGCCATCGAGCGTGCAGGAGATGATGGCGTCGTGCGAATGCTGGACGAGCTGCTCGTAGGCGAGTGCGCCCGCGGCCTGCCCGCGCAGCGCACCCTCGATGTGCCGGCGGTCGGTGATGTCCACCATCGTGCCGATGAGGCGCACGGACCCACCACCCTCGTCGCGTTCGCCGAACCCGCTCTGCTCGACCAGCCGCACCTCGCCGTCCGCACGGATGATCCGGTGTTCGACGACGAACTCGGCGCCCTCGCCCTTGACCGCGCCTTCGAGCGCCGCGAGCAGCTGCGGATGATCGTCCGACGGCACCTGCGCAAAGGCGCGCGCCACGGTCGGTGGAAACGCCTTTGGCGCGTGGCCCATGAGCCGGAACATCTCGTCGGACCACAGCATATCGCTCAGCATGACGTCGCCGGACGGATGCAGGGCCAGCGACCACCCGCCGAGGTGCGCGAGCTCGACGGCACGCCGGAGGAGCGTGTCGGACGTGCGCCGTCCCGGGGAACGGCGAAACTCGGCGGGTTGATCAGTCACGGCGCCATACGGTAGCGAATTTCCCGCTCAGGTGCCAACCGGTGCCTCGCGCCCGCGGGCGGTCACCGGAAGACGGTGCCAGCCGGCACCTTTTTCGTGTGCCACGGCGTCATCAAAGTTGTTGACGGTCGGGCAGACGTGAACGGGCAGCAGCATGAGTTGCGTGCCGATCGCGGGAAGCGGCGTCCCCGGCGGCACATCTATTGGGAGGTGCTCCTCGCTGGGTTTGGTGGGCGTCCACTCCGGGTGCCCGACCACGGCGCAGGTCGGGACGCCGGCATCGGCACTCACCGCCTTGTGGCCGGCGTCGCAGGTGAAGCGGGTCGGCGTCGGGTGGCTGACGACCGTCGCGAGCACATGCACGGCGGCGGCGAGCCCCCACGCCTCGGGGATCTGCGAGAGACTGGTCAGGTCGTTGTACACGACCGTCCCGGGCGAGAGCTGCACATCCGATGGCCAATCCTTGAACTCGCGGTAGCTCGCGGCCGGCACCGCGGCCGGGGTGCCCGCAACGATGACCTCGGGCACCCTCACGCCGGCGGCGGCAAGTGCGGTAACCAGCGCCCCGAGCGCGCGATATCCGGCATGGGCCGCGCGTTCCCGTTCGCCCAAGTCACCGAGCCCGTGCATGTGACCGTCGTACCAGTGAAGCCCGCCGAACGTGCACCCCGACCCGGTGATTGCACGCGCCAGCGCGACGATACGCGGCGCGTCGGGCACGCCACCGGTCCGGTTCATTCCGGAGTTGAGGTCGGCGAAGAGCGCGAGTCCGGAGTCGCGCCAGGAGTCAACGTGGGTTTCGGTTTCGACCAGGCCGGACACGCGCGCCGTCGGGTGCGCACGCGCGATCTCGACGATCCGCGCGGCGTTCGCGCCGACGTGCGGAAACGCGACGAGCACATCGGTAGCGCCGGCCTCGAGCGCGACCGAAAGTTCGAGCGTGGTCGCGCACTTGAAGCGCGTGAGGCCGCGGCGGACCATGCGCTGCATGACGGCGCCGAGCTTCGCCGTCTTGACGTGTGGGCGCCAGCGGGTCGCCGTGCCCCCGACCGCGCGAATCATGGCGTCCAGGTTCTGGTCCACCGCGCCAAGGTCGAGCAGGAGCGCGGGCGTCCGCAGCCCGGACGGTGGAACGAGGCTCATGCGACCGGCTCGATCACGACGGCGGTTCCGTAGCAGAGTACTTCGGTGGCATGACGGCCGGTGCCCCCGCCGCCGATGTCCGACGCGTCGTAGTGCATGCCGATGATCGCGTTGGCGCCGCGCTGGTCCGCGTGTTGCACGAGCAGGTCGAACGCTTCCTCGCGGGCCTGCTCGCACATCTCGGTGTAGGCGGCAATGTTGCCGCCGATGATGGTCTTGAGGCCGCCCATGATGCCCTGCGCGATCGTGGGCGCGCGCACGACAATGCCGCGCACCACACCCTTGTACTCCTTGATCCGGTAGCCCTCGAACGCCAGCGTGGTCGTGACGTACACATTGCTCTCCGTAGGGGACGAATGAACCCTTACGACTGCCGCGCTTGAACGCAAGGCGCTCGGACCGCATATAGGAGTGTGCTAACCCCCCGCAACAGGCCGGCATCCATGACCGCTTTCGCCCGCTTCGTGACCCGACTTCGCTTCGCCATGCCGCTCATGAGCGTCACGCTCCTCGCCGCCGTTGGCGCGACGGGATCGGCCGATGCCCAGGGCACCGCCGCTGACTACGCCCGTGCGGACTCGCTGCGACGGCGCTGGGAGGGCCTCGTGGTGGACGCGCCGGAGCCGGCGAACTGGATCGGGAACTCCTCACGCTTCTGGTACCGGAAGGGCGCGCGAGGCGGGAACTCGTTCGTGCTGGCGGACGCGGCAACCGGTACCAAGGCGCCGGCATTCGATCACGCGCGCATCGCCGAGGCGCTCGGGCCGCAGGTGCGCCGCGCGCTGACGGCCGTGACGCTGCCCTTCAACACGATCACCTTCACCGACGAC
>VGVM01000013.1 GCA_016874035.1 Gemmatimonadota bacterium | reverse complement strand
TTCGCGTGGCGATCCTGGAGGACGACAAGCTCGTTGAGTTGCAGGTGGACCGACCGGAAGCCCGTCGCATGGTCGGTGACATCTATCTCGGCA
Organism: Gemmatimonadota bacterium; assembly: GCA_016874035.1. GTDB lineage: Bacteria > Gemmatimonadota > Gemmatimonadetes > Gemmatimonadales > Gemmatimonadaceae > Fen-1231. The sequence continues at coordinate 52,209 of VGVM01000013.1, read as the reverse complement.
GGGTTGAAGCGGTGCTCCCCGGTATCCAGGCGGTATTCGTGGATATCGGCACCGAGAAGAGCGCCTTCCTCCACTCGTCAGACCTCGTGTTCGATGAGGGCGGGGACGACGATGACGACGACGATGATGACGGCGACGACGATGTCGCCGACGAAGCGGATCGTGCGGTTGAGGCCGCGCAGTCAGCCGCCGACGGAGGCGCCTCGCCGTATGCCGCGGCGCCTGAAACTCCGCCGGCCGACGCGCAGCGGAACGGCGGTCGCGGACAACGCGGCGATCGCGGCAAGGGCCAGGGTGGCGGCAAGGAGCCCGGCGATGGAAAGGGGAACGAGGGCGGGCGTGGGCAGCGCGGCCAGCGGGGGCGCCGCCGCCGCGCGGAGCCGCCCCCGATCCAGGAGGTGCTCAAGCGCGGCCAGTCGCTGATCGTCCAGGTCTCGAAGGAGCCAATCTCGACCAAGGGGCCGCGTGTCACGGCGCAGGTTTCACTCGCCGGCCGGTTCCTCGTTTACATGCCGTTTGCGTCGCGCGTGGGCGTGAGCCGGAAGATCGGCGAACGCGCCGAACGCCAGCGGCTTCGGCAGCAAGTCGCCGGCGTGCTGCCCAAGGACTCCGGCGGCGTCATTGTGCGCACGGTCGGCGAGGACGTCACGCAGGAGACCCTCACGCGCGACCTCAATACGCTGATGGGGCAGTGGGCCAAGATCAACAAGAAGCAGAAATTCGTCGGCTCGGCGCCCAAGCTGCTCCATCGTGAGACGTCGCTGACGCGCGGCATCATCCGCGACCTGTTCAGCGACAAGGTGGACAAGCTCACCGTGGATTCGAAGCAGATCCACAATGAGATCGTCGAGTACCTGAAGAACATCGCGCCGGAGCTGCTCGACCGCGCCGTCCTGTACGAAGGCAAGGAGCCGCTGTTCGACAAGTCCGAGATCGAGACGGAAATCCGCGACCTCTTCAAGCGGCGCTGCGACCTGCCCTCGGGCGGCTACCTGATCATCGAGCCCACCGAGGCGCTCGTGTCGGTGGACGTGAACTCGGGCCGGTTCACCGGGAAGAAGGACCCGGAGAAGACCAGCCTGCGCACCAACATCGAGGCCGCGCGCGAGGTCGCACGCCAGATCCGCCTGCGCGACGTTGGCGGGATCATCGTGTGCGACTTCATTGATATGGAAACGCGAGGCAACCGCGACAAGGTGCTTCAGGAACTGCGCACGCACCTCGGCCGCGACCGGGCGCGTACCAAGGCGTTCGCGGTCAGCGATCTCGGGCTCATCGAGATGACCCGCCAGCGCGTACGGGCCAGCCACCTGCAGAACATGACAGAGGCCTGCCCGACCTGTGCAGGCACCGGGCGAGTGTTCACGCCCGAGACCATCGTTCGCCGCATGGAGCGCTCAGTCCGACGCGTCGCGGTCGAAGGGCGCAAGGACAACCTCGTGGTCAAGCTGCACCCGGACACGGCGCTATACGTGATCGAGCATGAGAAGGACCTGTTCCCCAAGCTCGAGAAGGGGATTGGCTTCCGGGTGGAGATGCGCGACGACCCGCTGCTCAAGCCCGACCAGTTCAAGCTGGTCGTGAAGGGTGCCGGCCGGGACGTGACCGGCCAGTATGAGGTGGCCTAGAGGGTGGGATTGGCCGCTCGGCCCCGTTGACTCCTAACCCGTTGTCGCATAAGTTTTTGGGCTCTACCGTTTTCGGGCTTTTCAGGGTTTTCCGATGGCATACGCAATCTTCAAGACTGGTGGCAAGCAGTTCCGCGCCGAAAAGGGCGTGACGCTCCGCGTCCCGACCCTGACCGCGGAAGCTGGCGCCACGGTCGAGTTCAAGGACGTCCTGCTCGCTTCGGATGGCACGGCCGTTCGCGCCGGCACGCCGATGCTCAAGGGCGCCAAGGTCACGGCCGAGATCGTCAAGCACGGGCTCGGCGACAAGATCGTCGTCTTCAAGTTCCGCCGCCGCAAGAACTACGCCCGCAAGCAGGGGCATCGGCAGGCGTTCACCGAAGTTCGTATCAGCGACGTCTCGGTTGGCTGACCGCTGACCTCGCAACAGGGATACCGATATGGCTCATAAGAAAGGCGTAGGCAGTTCGCGCAACGGCCGCGACTCGAACCCGAAGTACCGCGGGATCAAGAAGTTCGGCGGCGAGCGCGTGCGTGCCGGCAACATCATCCTCCGGCAGTGCGGCACCAAGTGGCATCCGGGCACGAACGTCGGGCTCGGCACGGACTACACGATCTTCGCCCTGGTGGACGGCGTCGTGAAGTTCGAGCACAAGAGCAAGGCGCGTTACAAGGTCAGCGTCCAGCCGGAAGCGACCACGGCGGCCTGAAGCGCTATTCGCTGAAGATCGAGACGCCTCCGCATCGCGGAGGCGTCTCTCGTTTGGGGGCCGCTCGCCCAGCCGCGCTGGAACCGATCCCCCGGGGCTTCCGTAGTCGCTGGTAGCCACGGAGGTTGCCATGGGACTGCTGGGCCGACTCAAGCGAGAGCTGCAAACGGCGGGCGATGCCGCGAAGGACGCACTGGACGAAGGCAAGGTCCGCATCGAGATCTTCCGCGTGCGCCAATCGGCCGACGCGGCGGCCCAGGCGCTTGGCTACGCCGTCCACCGTGCCCGACGCGACGGCAAGGAGATCGAGCCCGACGCGCTGAAGCGCCTCGATGATGTCCTCGCGACGCACGAGGCCGACGCGGAACGACTCCAGCGTGAACTCGCGAGGCATCGGGGTGAGACGCCACCGGCGCCGAGCGACAAGGGCGATGATCCGGATGGCGGGGACCCGCGTCCCGGCGAGCCTCCGAAGCCAGACGCGCCACCCGCCGGCTGATCGGCGAATGGCGCGTCGGGACAGCAGGAGCCGTCGCCTACGGCGTCCGGAAGTTTGGCGGTAACCGGCGGTACCGCTCGGACAACTCGTCCTGCCGTGAACGGCCGCTTTGCAGGGCGCCCCGGATGTACACGCGCTCGGCGCGCGTCTCGAACTCGAACGGGTCGCCCGACCAGACGACGACGTTCGCGGCGCGCCCCGGCTGCAGTGATCCGATCCGGTCCCCGACGCCGAACGCCTCCGCCGGCGCGAGTGTGATGGCGCGGAGCGCGTCGTCCCACGTCATGCCGTAGGCGACCGCGTTTCCGGCCTCTTGCCGGATATTGCGCGCATTGAACGTCGCGCCGTCACCTGGGCCGTTCCCGATCAAGGTGACCTGCACGCCGGCGGCCTTCAGCATCGCGGCATTCTCCTGTCGCATGCCCAGGGTGTTGAAGGACCCGGGGATGTTGTTCATGGCGCCGACCATCACGGGGACCCGCGCGGCGGCTATTTCCGCGGCGACCTGCCATGCCTCGGCGGCCCCCACCAGCGCGACCCGGATGTTGAACTGCCGGGCCAGGGCGAGCACGGCGGTGATGTCGCTGGCGCGGTCCACGGCGATCGCGAGCGGCATGGTGCGATTCAGCACTGGTTGCAGCGCTTCGAGATCCGCCTTCGGCGCCGAGAGCGGACGCGTCTGGTTCGACTCGATCGCGGCGCGGCGCGCGACAAAACTCCTTGCATCCGTGAGCAGGTCGCGCAGCGTGCCGATCAGTTCCCCTCGCGACTGCAGGTTGCCCGCCGTGGGGTCAAACGCCCCCACCATGGCGACCGGCCCGCGCACAACCATGGCGCCGACCGTGGCGCCGGCGAGGTCCACCATGGCCGCGCGCCCGCCGATCAACCCGCCCGCGGGCGCGACGAGCACACTCGTGATGCCATCTCCACGTTGCATCGGGATGAAGGTCGAGGCGGGATTCAGGCCTTCCCAGGCGTTGAACGCGGCCGCGATCCCCTTGGTGCCGGTCGCGCGCGTGTCGTTGTAGCCGCCCGAGAACTGCGGGCCGCCCGCTTCAGTGAGGCCCAGGTTCGTGGCGGCGTTGATCAAGCCCGGCGTGACCCACTTGCCGGTGGCGTCCACCCGTTCGGCCCCGGCCGGAATGGGGATGTTCCGCCCAACCGCGGAGATGTTGCCCCCCTGAATGAGCACGGTCCCGCCCTCGATCTTCGGGCCCGAGACGGGATAGACCGTGCCACCCGTGATCGCGATGACAGGCGGTGGCGCCGCCTGGGCCCGGGCAGCCACTGGTCCAGCAACAGACGCAACCGCGGCAGCCAGCGTGGCGACCTGGCGTGCGCGGGATGGGAGACCGTGAAGCGCTCGCATTAGCGGCTCCCTCCTGTTGACGTGACGTAGCCCAGCTCAAAATCGGTCCGCCATTGCTGCCGGGGATCCAGCCGATCGTACAGCATCACGCCGTCAATCCACACCTTTTCCGCTCGCGCGTACACCGACAGCGGGTTCCCGGACCACAGCACGAAGTCCGCATTCTTGCCCGGCTCCAGCGAGCCGATGCGATCCTCGAGGCCCAGTGCCCATGCGGCGTTGATCGTGATCCACCGGATCGCGTCCTCGTCGCTGATCGTCAGGCCGACGGCTCGTGCAGCCGCGAGCGCCTTCGCCGCTTCCTGGTTCATGCGCTGCGAGTACGATGCGTCGTCCGAGTGCACGATCGCGCGCGCGCCGGCGGCGTGCACCAGCCCGATGTTCGCCCGCGTGGCATCCAGCGCTTCCATCTTGAAGCCGCCCCAGTCGGACCAGAGCGAGCCGCTGATGCCCTCGCGGGCCAGGACGTCCGCGATCTTGTAGGCCTCCACGCCGTGGTGGAACGAACGGATCTGGTATCCGAACTCCTTCGCGATATCAATCATCTGCATCATCTCGTCGGCCTGGTAGCAGTGATTCTGGACGAGGATGTTGCCCCGGAGAACCTCCGCGAGCGTCTCATTGCCTAGGTCGCGGGCGGGCGGGTCGCCCTGACGATCGGCGTTCCACTTGTCCCAGCGACGTCGGTACTGCTCGGCCGCGATCCATGCCGCGCGATAGCCGGCCACGTTGCCCATGCGCGTCGCCGGGCCTCTCGTTGCGTAAACACGCTTCGGATTCTCACCGCAGGCCATCTTGAGGCCGTACTTCGCGCCCGGGAACTTCATCCCCTGGACGGATCGCGACGGCGCAACCTTCAGGACCACGCTCCGCCCGCCGATCAGGTTGCCCGAGCCCGGCAGGACCTGGATGGTCGTGGTCCCGCCGGCGAGTACACGCGGAAACTGCGGATCCTGCGGCCACACGGAATGTTCGGCCCAGACGTGCGCGGTGACGGGATTCACCATTTCGTTGCCGTCCTGGTGCGCCGCGGTCCCCGGCGACGGGTACACGCCGAGGTGTGAGTGCGTGTCAATCAGGCCCGGCGTTACGTACTTGCCGCTCCCGTCAATCGCAATCGCGTCGGCCGGGGCGGTCACGCTCGCACCGACGGCGGTCACCTTCCCGTTCTGGACAAGGATCGATCCATTGCGAACCAGCGGCCCGGCACTGGTGAAGATGTTCACGTTTCGGATGACCGTCGGGCGCGAGCTGGCGGGCTGGTAGGTGCTGGGGAACGGGTCCGCGAGCGGCTGCGAGACACCGCCTCGGCCGGGCACCGCGGCCGGCGTGGCGGCGGGCTGCTGGGCGTACACCGGCGCCGTGACGGCGAGTACGAGCCCTGCGAGGACAAGGCGAGCGCGAATGAAGTGACTTCTCACGTGGGTGCTCCGGGTGTGTAGTTCAATATCCAGTTCGGCGGGCATGGGGATTCGCATACGCGACGACGAATCTACGCCGCCGCCGAGTCAACGATCGTCCGGGCCAGTGCGACATCATCCGTGCAGATCCCGTCCACGCCGAGCGCGATCAGGTGCCGAATGAGTTCGGGCGCATTCGCGGTCCATGCAATGACGCGCCCGCCGGCCGCATGCGTTGCATCAACCAGCGCGCGGTCAATCATCTGGGCTTGTTGCCACAGGTCGCGCGCGCCGACATCGCGCAGCGCGCCGGCCGGTTCGACGTGGTAGGCGACTTCGAGCACGCCCCGTGGCACCGTCGGTTGGGCGCGGCCCGCCGACGCCACTTCGCGATGGTCGAACGAATGCACCGCGCCGCTGACCGAGCCGTTCGCCGCGGCGTGCGCGAGCAGGCGTGCCGCCGCGGCGCCGGTCCCGCGGCCTTTCGCCTCGGCGTACACTGTCAGGCCGCGCTCGGCAGCCAGGGTGAGTACGTCCGCGAATCGCGGGACGGGCTCGTCCCGGACGAGGATACCGGCGAGTTCGGCGCTCGAACGCTGATTGATCGGCACCTCGCCCGCTGCGGAGTGGATCAGCGGATCGTGGTGAACCACCAGGACCCCGTCAGTCGTCAGATGCAGGTCAAGCTCGATCGCGTTGGCACCGAGTTCGGCCGCCCGCGCGAACGCGCGCAGGGAGTTCTCCGGGGCTTCGCGGCTGGCCCCGCGGTGGGCGATGACCTCAGGTCGCACGCTGATACCTAACACGGTGCCGCGCGTGCTTCATCCCCGGCCTTAACGTTTCTCCCGAATCCCCGTCAACCCTCGTGAACCCGGACTCGTGACCGACGACGCAGGAACGAACAGGGCCATCGACGCCGAGTTGATCCAACGCTGGAAGGCGGGCGACCAACGGGCGGCGACGGCCATCGTGGAACGGCACGGCACAGCGCTCGCACGATTCGCTGCCAGTTCCGGCGTTCGCGAAGGGGTGGACGAGCTGGTGCAGGCCACGTTTGTCCGGGCGTTTCATTCGCTCGACAGCTTTCGGGCCGATTCCACGCTCCGGACGTGGCTCTTCACGATCCTGAAGCGGCTGGTCCTGGACCGAAGGCGGGCCGAGCGCCGGCAGGCGGGGGCAACGGAGTTGGAGGAGACGCACGCCGTGGACGAATACGGCGCGCTTGACCAGATGATTGCGGACGAAACGGCAATGCGGGTGCGTGGGGCGGTGCAACAATTGTTGCCATTGCAGCGAGAAGTGTTCCTGCTGCGCGTCACCGACGGGATGGCGTACAGTGAGATCGCCACGGTGGTGGGCAGTACGGAGGGAGCGTGTCGCGTGCACTATCACAATGCCATGCGATCGATCAAGGAGAAGTTGAGCGATGATGCGTGATTGCGAAAACGGCGAGATTCGGGACCTGCTTCCGCTCTATGCGGCTGGGACGGTTTCACAGGCGGACCGTGCGACGGTGGAAGCCCACCTCAGCGGCTGCGCGGATTGCGCCAGCGAACTCGAGTTGCTTGACGCGGCGCGCCGGGCGTATCCGGCCCCTGCGGTCGAGCTTGGCGCGGTCGCGCGCCGAGTCGCGATGGCAAGCCAGGTGCGGTCGAGCAAGCCGTACTATCGCCAGCCGCTGTGGCGCGCGGCGGCCAGCATCACGCTGTTCATCGTCGGCGCCGCGGGCGTCGTGATCGCCCGCCAGGCCGGCGAGGTCGGCTCGGGCGCTGGTGGCCAGGCGCTCGTGCAGCCCCTCGACTCGGTCATCCGCGACTCAGCCGGCATTGGCGTGGTGGGGCCGGCCGACGTGTCGACGCAGCGAGGCGTCTCGTTGGGACCGTCGCTCGCGGACCTGTCCGACGCGCAGATCGAAGCGCTGCTGGCATCCCTGGACGGCCTGGATGTGACGGTGCGCGCCGAACCAGACACTTTTGCCGTCGTCATCGTCCCGGATGGGGGCGTGGGGACCGCGCGGGGGAACCGCTGATGCGTAATACCGGAACACTATCGGCGCGGAAACGAACGGCCGGGACTGGCGTGATGGTTGCGGCGCTGTTGGCATTGGTTGCCGGCAGTTCGCTCGAGGCCCAGCGGAATCCCAACCGCCCGCTCGCTGGCCGGCGTGGCGGGGGGCAGGGCGATTCCGCGGCGCCCGGGCGCGCGGCGCTTGAGCGGCGATTCGAAGAACAGCTGTCGAACGTGTTGCAGCGCCGGCTCGGCCTCACCGAGGCACAGATGAGCCGCGTGCGTGAGATCAACGCGAGGTACCGCGACCGGCGGACGACGACCCTCCAGCAGGAGCGCGACGTGCGCATGGCGCTCCGGGACGAAGTGATCGCGGCGGACAGTACGCGCGGCGACCAGGTGCGGGAGCTCCTTGACCGTATGGTGCGGGTCCAGCGTCAGCGGATCGACTTGCTCGAACAGGAACAGCGCGAGCTCGACGGCGTCATGTCGCCCTTGCAGCGCTCTCAGTACATCGGGCTTGAGGAACAGTTGCGGCAGCGCATCCAGGGGATGCAGGGTGGGCGGATGGGGCCGCCGGGAGGCGGCGGTCCCCCGGCGGGTGTGCCCGGGCTTCGAGGCGGCATCGGCGGCCGCAGGGGCGCGGGGCCGCCGCCGGATTCTGGACCTCCGCCGGCGCCGTTGCGTTCCGCGCCGCGTTAACAGGCGACGCATTCCTGCTGGCTCAGTCCAAGCGCCGCCGCTAGCTTCTCGCTGGCGACGGCGCTTCGGTTTTCTGGGGTTCCGTGCCTTTACCCGGGTGGCGGAACTGGCAGACGCAGGGGACTCAAAATCCCCCGCCACGCGAGTGGCTTGCGGGTTCGATTCCCGCCCCGGGTACCTATGACCACTGCGACCCGCACCCACACCTTCACGGAATCCGTCATCCGCGAGATGACCCGCGTCGCGCAGCAGTACGGCGCGATCAACCTGTCGCAGGGGTTTCCGGACTTCCCGATGCCGGCGGTCATGAAGGAGGCGGCCTACGCGGCCATCCGCGACGACATCAACCAGTACGCGGTGACGTGGGGCTCGAAGACCCTTCGCCACGCCATCGCGCGGAAGTACGAGACACGGTACGGCATGCCGGTGGACCCGGATCGCGAGATCACGGTAGGCTGCGGGGCGACGGAAGCCACCGCCAGCGTCTTCCTCGCGCTGTTCAACCCCGGCGACGAGGTCATGATCTTCGAGCCGTTCTATGAGAACTACGGGCCCGATGCCATCCTCTGCCAGGCCACCCCGGTGTTCGTCCCGCTGCGCGCCCCGGACTGGTCGTTCGACATCGAGGCGCTCAAGGCGGCGATCACGCCGCGCACTCGTGCGGTGGTGCTCAACTCGCCGCACAACCCGACGGGCCACGTGTTTTCCCGGGCCGAGTTGACCGAGATCGCGCGGCTTGCGATCGCGCACGATTTCCTGGTCATCACCGACGATCCGTACGAGTACATCCTGTTTGAGGGCGAGCACATCCCGATGGCGACGCTGCCGGGGATGCGCGATCGCACGATCACGATCTCGTCGCTCTCAAAGACGTTCAGCATCACCGGGTGGCGACTCGGCTATGCGATCGCCTCCGAGGAGCGGTCGGTGGCGATCCGCAAGGTGCACGACTTCCTCACGGTCGGTGCGCCGGCGCCGCTCCAGGAAGCCGCGGCCATCGGCTACGGATTCGACGATGCCTACTACGCGCAGCTCTCGCGCGACTACCAGGATCGGCGCGACTTCCTCGCCGCGCCGTTGCGCGAGGCGGGGTTCAAGTTCGCGTCACCAGCCGGGGCCTACTACTTCTTCGCCGACTTCACCGCGCTCAGCAGTGATGATGACGTCACGTTTGCGAAATGGATGGCGCGTGAGGTCGGCGTTGCCACGGTGCCGGGCTCGAGTTTCTTCCGACCGGGCGCGCCGGAGGGCCGCAAGTACGTCCGTTTCGCGTTTTGCAAGACACGCGCGACGCTCGAGAAGGCGGTCGAGCGACTCGCGAAACTGCCGCAGATGGTCTAGACCCTCGGGCAGTGGCGGCGCGCGAGGGCGCGTCGGCCAGGCCCGGCTCCATCAGATACCACACCCATGTCAGGCCGCAACTTCCTCTTCGTTCCCGGTCCAACGAACGTGCCCGATCGCATCCTGCGAGCGATGCACCGCGCCCAGGAAGACCATCGATCATCCGCGTTCCCCGCCTTGGCGAAGGGCATCCTCGCCGACCTCCCGAAGATCTTCGGGACGGCGAAGGGCCAGGCGTTCGTGCTGCCGGCATCGGGGACGGCCATGTGGGAGGCGTCCATCGTGAACGCGCTTTCCCCCGGCGACCGCGTCCTCGCGGTGCGGAACGGCCAGTTCTCGCACCTGTTTATTGATGCCGCGCAGCGACTCGGCATGCAGGTGGAGATCATCGAGGAGCCGTGGGGCGGCGCGGTCCAGCCCGACCGGATTCGCGATGCGCTGAAGGCGGACAAGGCCGGCGCCTTCAAGGCCGTGCTTGTCGTGCACAACGAGACCGCCACCGGCGTGACGAGTGACATTGCCGCGGTGCGCGCGGCCATTGACGGCGCCGGACATGGCGCGCTGCTCATGGTGGACGGCGTGAGTTCGGTCGCCAGCCTCGAGTTCAAGCTCGACGAATGGGGCGTGGATTTCGCGATCGCCGGTTCCCAGAAGGGCTTCATGATGCCGGCCGGGCTCGGCATCCTGTGCGTGAGCCCGAAGGGGCTTGCGACATTCGCGGGCTCCAAGTCGAACCGCGCGTTCTTTGACCTGCGCGACCACGTCACCCACAACGCGACCGGCTACTTCCCATATACACCCGCGCTCTCGGGGCTGTACGGCCTGCGCGAATCGCTCGATATGCTGCTCGCCGAGGGGATGCCGAATGTCGCCGCCCGCCATAAGCGACTTGGCGAAGGCGTGCGCCGCGCCGTCGCGGCATGGGGCCTCAAGAACTGCTGCACTGACCCGTGCAGGGTCTCGGATACCGTCACCGCGATCGTCGTTCCCGAAAGCGGTGACGCCGAGAAGGTCCGCGATGTCGGGTTCCGGAAGTACAACCTTGCGCTCGGCGCCGGCCTCGGACCGCTCAAGGGCAAGGTGTTCCGCATCGGTCACCTCGGCGACCTCAATGAGTTGATGCTCCTTGGCGCGTTGGCGGGCACGGAGATGACACTGATCGACACCGGGATCCAGATCACGCGCGGCGCCGGGGTCGCGGCCGCGCAGGCGTGGTACCAGGGATCGGCGAAGTAACCGTTTCGCCGCGCCGCGTACCCGTTGTTCGCGTATTCGTTGCCGATTTTGATCCGCCGACGCAGGTTCAGTCGCGTCGCAACACGATAAGGACAGAGAGCCGTGACGACTTACACACATGCGAAGGTTCCTTCAGCGGGCGAGCGCATCGAGGCTGCCGCCGGGCAGTTCAAGGTGCCGGACCGCCCGATCATCCCGTTTATTGAGGGAGACGGCACCGGGCCCGATATCTGGCGCGCCTCCGTGCGTGTCTTCGACGCCGCCGTGGACGCGGCGTATGGCGCACGGCGCAAGATCCACTGGATGGAGATCCTCGCCGGCGAAAAGGCATTCAACACCACCGGTGAGTGGATGCCGGCCGAGACGCTCGAGGCGGTCCGCGAGTTCAAGATCGCGATCAAGGGTCCGCTGACGACGCCGGTTGGCGGCGGAATCCGGTCGCTCAACGTCGCGCTCCGCCAGGAACTCGACCTGTACGCGTGTATTCGCCCGGTGCGCTACTTCCAGGGCGTCGGCGCCCCGATGAAGGCGCCCGAGAAGTTGAACGTCGTGATCTTCCGCGAAAACGTCGAGGACGTCTACTCGGGCATCGAGTTCAAGGCCGGTTCGCCCGAGGCCGCGAAGCTGCGCGAGTTCATCCAGTCCGAGTTCAAGAAGAAGATCCGCGAGGGCTCCGCGATCGGCATCAAGCCGATGTCGCCGTTCGGGTCCAAGCGCCTCGTGAAGATGGCCATCCAGTATGCGCTCAAGCGCGGCCGCCGTTCGGTTACGCTGATGCACAAGGGCAACATCATGAAGTTCACCGAGGGTGGCTTCAAGGACTGGGGGTACGAGGTCGCCCGCGAGGAGTTCAAGGACCTGGTCGTCGCCGAGGCGGACCTGTCACAGGCCGGCGGGGCTGCGCGGGCGGATGGCGTGATCATCAAGGACCGCATCGCGGATTCCATGTTCCAACAACTGCTCCTCCGGCCGGACGAGTATGACGTCATCGCGACGCCGAACCTGAACGGCGACTACGTGAGCGACGCGGCCGCGGCGCAGGTCGGTGGGCTCGGCATTGCTCCGGGCGGCAACGTCGGCGATGCAGCCGCGGTGTTTGAAGCGACGCACGGCACGGCGCCGAAGTACGCCGGGCTCGACAAGATCAACCCGGGCAGCGTGATCCTCTCCGGGGTCATGATGCTCGAGCAGATGGGCTGGCAGGAAGCCGCCGACCGCATCATTGCCGGGATGGAGCGCGCGATCGGGGCGAAGACCGTGACCTATGACCTCGCACGGCAGATGCCCGGGGCCACGGAAGTTTCCACCACGGCATTCGGCGACGCGGTCATCGCCGGTCTCAGGAAGGGCACATGAGCATCGCGGTCACGCTTGCCGGCGGAGATCCGGCCGCACTCCGGGCCGCGCTCCTGGCGGTGCCGCTCGCCGCCGGCGCGGCGCTTCCGCGTTCGCTCGCGCGACTCGACCGCGCGACCGGTGGCGCCTTGGGTCGCGCGATCGCGGAGCGCGACTTCCGCGGCGCCCGCGACGAGACGTTTGTCGCCTACACGAAGGGCCGCGGGCCCGAGCGCGTGATGCTCGTTGGCGCCGGCGCCGGCGAACTGACCACCGCCTCTCTGGGGCGCGCCGCAACCTTGGTCGGGCGCAAGGCCAATGGCATGGGAGTGGGGCGCGTGGCGTTTTGGTGCGCGTCGGGGAAGAAGGCCGATGTCGAGCAAACCGTGATTTCCGTGTTGCTCGGCGCGTGGGAGTATCGGGAGCTGAAGGCCAAGCCATCGGCAGCCGAACGCCGGCGCCCGCTCGAATCCGTCGTCGTCGCGGTGTCAAAGGTTGGCGCGGACGCCCGCGCGGGCCTTGCCGCAGGCAAGGCGATCGCGGATGGCCAGGCGATCGCCCGGAAGCTGGCCATGATGCCGGGGAACCTCTGTACCCCGGAGTTCATCGCGGCGACGGCGCAAGATGTCGCCAAGCGACATGGACTCAAGTGCACCGTGCGGGGCCGCAAGGAGATGCAGGCGCTCGGCATGAACACGTTCCTCGCCGTGGCGCAGGGCACCCCACAAGACCCGAAGTTCATCACCATCGAGTACAAGAGCGGCACCGGCGCGCCGGTGTGTCTCGTCGGCAAGGGTCTCTGTTTCGACACCGGTGGCATCTCGATCAAGCCGGCCGACCGCATGGAATGGATGAAGTTCGACATGTGTGGCGCGGCCGGCGTCATCGGCGCCATGGAAGCGATCGCGCGCATGAAGCTCAAGGTGAATGTCGTCGGGTTGATCGGATCCACGACCAACATGCCGAGCGGCACGGCGATCAATCCGGGCGATGTGGTGAAGTCACTCTGCGGCAAGACCGTGGAGATCATCAACACCGATGCCGAGGGTCGGCTCGTGCTCGCCGATGTGCTGACCTACGCCGCGCGCGAGTACAAGCCGCGCGTCATCGTGGATGCCGCGACGCTCACGGGTGCGGTCGTCGTCGCGCTCGGCAGCAATGCGACGGGTGTCATGGCCAACACGCAGGATGTCGCGGATGAACTGCTGGCCGCCGGCAAGCGGGCGGGCGAACCCGGATGGCAACTTCCGCAGTGGGCGGAGTACAAGGAGCAGCTCAAGTCGGACGTGGCCGACCTGAAGAACATCGGCGGACGCGGAGGCGGGACGATCACCGCAGGCCTCTTCCTGTCGGAGTTCGTCGAAGGAGTGGCGTGGGGACACCTCGATATAGCCGGGACGGCATACACCGAGACCGATTTGGGGATCATCGGCCGCGGGCCCACTGGCGTGCCGGTGCGCACGTTCGTCGAGTTCGCGCGGGCGAGACAGTCCTGAGGGCGCATTCCGGCGTCAGGCGCCTTGGCGCCATCGCCGCCGCGGTTGCGGTGCTTGCGCAGTCGTCAGCCGCGCAGCGGGGAGGCGCGCCGCCGGATTCGGTCGCAGCTGCGGACTCGTCCCGCCGCTCGGTGGTGGCGCGAGCGCTGACGGCGTCGGATACCATCAAGGCACCCGTCACCAGGGCCTATGTCCCGCCAGCCAGCGAGTCGTTTCGGCAGCGGAGATACTGGTCGCGAGAAGAACTCTTTGCCAGCGGTGCGTTGACGCTCGCGGAGCTCCTTGGCCAGGTGTCCGGGGCCACGCTGCACTCGGCGGGCTTCTTCCTCGCGCCGCAAGTCGTCGCGTGGCACGGGCGAACCGACGCCGTTCGGGTGTTCATTGACGGCGTCGAGCGCGCCGAGATTACGCCGCGGAACGGACCGGTTGCCGACCTCTCGCAAGTGCACCTCTGGGCCCTGGAGGACGTCACGCTCGAGGAAACGGCTGGTGAGCTGACGGTGCACGCCCGCACGTGGCGCGTGGACCGGACGACCGCGACGACGCGGACCGATGTGCTCACCGGGAGCGAAAACCTCAACCTGTTTCGCGGGTACTTCGGCAAGCGGGCGTCGAACAGCCTGGCGATCCAGGCCGCCGCGCAGCAGGCAAGTACGGCGTCGTCCGCTGGCCACGACGGGGATGCGTTCACGACGTTCGCACGGCTCGGCTGGACACGGGGCACGTGGAGCGTGGATGCCACCACGCTGCGCAACGCCCTCAACCGCAACGCCGGCGATCGGTATCCGTTGTCGGACCGCGTGAAGAACGCGTTGCCGGCGTATCGCGGCACGGCGTCAACTTCGTACCTGCGGGTCGGGTGGCGTCAGACGGATTCGCTGGGCATGTGGGCGCAAGCGATCGTCGCGAGTGTTGGATCGGGCGAGCGCCCAGCCGCGTCGTCCAGCAGCGGCTCGGCGCCGCCGGGTTCACCGAGCGACTCGGGCGGCGTCGCGGATACCACCGCGGCGTACGCGCAGCAGGTCCTCGAGGTCGGCCTCCGGCGGCGGCAGTGGGCGGCCGTTGCTACGTTGCGCAACTCAACCGGCGACACAGTGAGCGGACTCGCGGCGTCGGTCCGCGGTGAGTGGCGCGGCGAGGGAATGACGGCTGCGGCGACGGTGGAGCGCACGCGAAGCGGTACCATGGACGCCGCGCTCCGCGTGACGAGTGACCTGCGTGCCTGGGCGCAGGCGTATGCGACCGCGGATCGGCGCGGGCGCGTTGGGGCCGGCGCGGCAGGCGGCACTGCGGTGGGTCTGACCGCCGGATTGGCCTTGCGATGGCGGGACTATTGGGCAGGGGGTGGCGTGGTCCGTCGCCCCCAGGCACAGGTCGTGCCGGCGATCGAGTTCGACACCGCCCAGCGTACGGTCAGCGTGGCCGCCGCCAGCGGCGTTTCGTTCTTCGGGGCGGGGCCGGTTTGGCGGGGGTGGGTCGTTCGAAGCGACGTCCTGCGTTGGCAATCGGCCGCCACGTTTCGGCCGCAGATGACGGCGCGTACGCGCCTCTCGTGGGTGTCTCGCCTGGAGCAGCGATATCCGCACGCGAACTTCAAGATCACGGCGTCGTTGATCCATGAGTACAGGACGGCGATGTACGCTTCGAGTGGGGATGACCCCGTCGGCCAGACCAGCCCGGCGTTCAACGCATTCGGCTCGCTCCTGGAGTTCCGGATCGGGTCGGCGGTGGTATCGTGGGATTACCGGAACATGGCCGGCACCAACTACGAGACCTTTCCAGGCTACCTGATGCCTCGAATCACCAGTGTTTATGGGATTCGATGGGAGTTCTGGAACTAGCGGGGAAAGTTTACAAAGTCATTGTCCGGCCATAACTTACATGGCCCTTTATGATCAAGAGCATGACCGGTTTTGGCGCGGCCGACGGGCCACTTGGCGGCACGACGGTTTCCGTCGAGATCCGCTCCGTCAACCATCGGTTCTTCAGCCCCACCATCAAGCTCCCGTCGGCATTGAGCCGATGGGAAGCTGACGCGCGAGAGCTGCTCCGCAGCCGGCTCAGCCGCGGACATGTGACCCTGACCGCGCGCGTCGAACGACCGCAAGGAACGGCGGCGGGTATTGACGAGGCCGTGTTTGCGGAGCGGGCGAGCGCCCTCCGCTCGCTCAAGGACCGGCACGGCTTGGGCGGTGAAGTGGATGTCGCCACCGTGCTCCGGATGCCCGACGTGTTTCGGTCGCCATCCGAGGAAGCCGAGGCGGTTACGGGGACGGCAGCGGAGTTCACCGCGGTGCTCGCGCGGGCGACGGACGCGCTGGACGCCGCGCGGGTCGCGGAAGGCTCGCGGTTGGTCGAGTTCATCCGGGCGCGACTGCTTGTCGTGGAGGGGCTCTTCGCGCAGATCGCCGCGCGCAGCCCGGAACGGGTGCAGTCCCACCAGGCGCGAGTCCGCGAGCGCGTCCAGGCGCTGCTCCGTGGGGTCGCACTGGACGAGCAACGGCTGGCGCAGGAAGTGGCGATCCTGGCCGAGCGGTTGGACGTCGCCGAGGAAGTGGATCGGTTTACCGCGCACGTCGCGTCATTCCGTGAAACCCTGGCGCGTGGCGCTGAGGGTGGCGCTGAGGCGGGAGTAGGCAAGCGCCTCGGATTCCTCCTTCAGGAAATGCTCCGCGAGGTCAACACGACAGGAAGCAAGGCCAACGACGCCGCGACGCAGCGCGACGTGATTGCGGTGAAGGAGGAGTTGGAGCGCATCCGCGAACAGGTCGAGAATCTCGAGTGACACCGTTCCCGGTTGTGCTGTCGGCGCCCTCCGGGGCCGGGAAGACCACGATCGCCCGCGAACTGATGCAGCGGCGAGGCGACGTCGGGTACTCGGTTTCGTGTACGACGCGCACGGCCCGGGCGCACGAGCGAAACGGGCATGACTACCACTTCCTCGCCGATTCCGATTTCCAGGCCCGCGTTGCCGCGGGGGAGTTCGCCGAATGGGCGCTCGTGCACGGCAAGCGCTACGGGACGCTGCGCTCCGAGGTTCAGCGCGTGCTCGACGCCGGCAAGTTCGTGCTCATGGACATTGATGTGCAGGGCGCCCGCCAGTTTGTCACGGCGTTCCCGGCGTCGGTGCTCGTCTTCGTGCTGCCGCCGTCGGTCGAGGCCTTGGTCGCCCGCCTGAAGGGAAGGAACACCGAATCGCCCGCCGACCTGGCCGTCCGCCTCAACACGGCCCACGCGGAACTTCAGGATGTAGGGCGCTATAATTACGTGGTCGTCAACGATGCCCTCGACCAGGCCGTCGAGAACGTGTCCCGAATCATCGATGCCGAACGCCTCAAGCGCGATCGTGTCCATGCGCTCGATGCACAGATTTCGAGGTTGCTGGTGGAGTTGCAGGACCAGATTGACCGCATTCGCGGCGCAGCACGGTAGTCCCGACCCCCGATCACGAGTACCCCATGCGAGTTTTCACGCCGGCCGAAGTCACCGCTCACGCGACGAACAAGTACCTCTCCGTGCTGGTCGCGGCCAAGTACTCACGCATCCTGAACGAGTTTCCCCGGGACCGGTCGGTCCTTGGCCAGAAGAAGCTGACGACGCGCGCGCTGGAAGACCTGTCCGACGGGACGCTCGAGTATCGCGTCGTCCCGCGCCGCCAGCCGACTGAGTAGCGGTCGGCCGCGCGAACACGCGGCCTGACTTCTCGCGTGGCAATGCGATCGATCGCCGGCCAACGCGTGCTCCTCGGAGTGACCGGGGGGATTGCCAGCTACAAGACGGTTTCGCTCGCCCGCCTGCTGACACAGGCGGGCGCGCGCGTTGATGTGGTCATGAGCCGCAGCGCGCGCGAGTTTGTCGGGGCCGTGACGTTCGAGGCGCTCACCGGGCGCCCGGTTCACGTCGATCTCATCGCCGACGGCCACGCGCTGGATCATATCCGACTCGCGCAGGACACCGATCTCGTCGTCGTGGCGCCGGCGACGGCCGATTTCATCGCCCGCGCGGGCCAGGGCCGCGCGGATGACCTGCTGACGGCGATCCTGCTCGCGACGCGCGCGCCGGTGCTCGTGGCGCCGGCGATGAACGACCAGATGTGGACTCATCCGCAGACGGCCTCGAACGTCGCGCATCTGCGCTCACTCGGATACCGCGTGCTCGACCCGGCGGTCGGTCCGCTCGCGTCGGCGGACGAAGGCGTCGGTCCCGGCCGCATGCGAGAGCCTGAGGAAATCTTCGACGCCGCGGTGGCGGCCATGGCGACTCCGTCCTCGCTGGCGGGCCGCACGGTGGTCGTCACGGCGGGCCCGACCCGCGAAGCGATCGACCCGGTCCGGTTCATCTCCAATCGCTCGAGTGGCAAGATGGGGGTCGCGGTCGCCAAGGCCGCCGCGGCCCGCGGCGCGCACGTCATACTGATCGCCGGGCCCCTCGAAGTGGCGGTGCCGTCGGGCGTTCACGTGGTGCGCGTTGAATCCACTGCCGAGCTGGAGGCGGCCGTGCGCTCAGCGCTGCGCGGGGCTGACGCCCTAGTGATGGCGGCGGCGCCCGCGGACTTCCGGCCATCGTCGGTGGCGCATCAGAAGATCAAAAAGGCCACCGCTCCTCCGGCTATTCCCCTCGAACTGTCGCCCGACATCCTGGCGTCAACGCGGGACGCACGGGAGTCCGGGACGGTCATCGTCGGTTTTGCGCTGGAGACCGAGAATCTGGTGGCGAACGCGCAGGCGAAGCTCGCCGCCAAGGCGCTCGACCTGGTCGTGGCGAATCAGGCCGGCGAAACGGGATCCGGGTTCGGCAGCGACACCAATCGCGTGACCTTGATCGGCAGGGACGGCTCCGTCGAAGCGCTCCCGCTCGCGTCGAAGGATTCCGTTGCTTGCACGATCGTGGACCGAGTGGAGCAGCTGCTCAGTGGACGCTAGGGACCGGCTCCGGCAGTACCTGGAACAACGACGGGAGCTGGGCGAGGATGAACTGGTCCTCGACGGCATGCCGGTTGACGACCTGATGCGACTGCTTGGTGCATCGGCAACACGCGGCGCGCCCGGTCGGGCGGCCGACCGTGCGGTGGCGGGCCCGCGTCGCGAGTCAGCCCGCCGTGCCGCGCTGGAAGCCATGGACACGCCGTCGCTCGACGACCTCAAGGCGGCCGCGAAGGTCGCCAAGGCCGCAGTCCCAGCCAAGCCGGCCGCACCGGCGGCCGCGCCGACATCGGCGCCAGATCCCGCGCGTGCTTCCCAGCCCGCTGCCCAGGCGCCGCAGGCTGGCACGCCGATCATCGTCGGCGGCATGCTCGAGGACGCCGCGGGGGAAGATGTGGCCGGCCTCGGGACGCTCGCCGAACTCGCTGCGGCGGTCGCCGCCTGCAAGCGCTGCGCGCTGCATGCAACGGCGACGAACGCCGTTCCCGGCGAGGGCGATCCGAACGCCAAGTTCGTCTGCGTGGGCGAGGCGCCGGGCGCTACGGAGGATGAAACCGGCCGGCCATTCGTGGGAGCGGCGGGGCAGCTGCTCACCAAGATCCTCGCGGCCGTCAACCTGCCGCGCGAGGAGGTCTTCATTTGCAACGTGCTGAAGCACCGGCCTCCCGGGAACCGGAATCCCGCCGCGGACGAAATCGCGGCCTGCAGTCCCTTTTTGTTGCAGCAGCTTGCGTTGTTGCGCCCAAAGGTGATTCTTGCCTTGGGCACCTTTGCGGCCCAAACGTTGCTGCAAACGACGACGCCGATCGGTAAGTTACGCGGGCAGGTGCACCGGTTTTACGGGGTTCCCTTGGTCGTGACGTACCACCCGGCGGCGCTACTGCGAAACCCCAACTGGAAGCGCCCGACCTGGGAAGATGTCCAGCTCGCCCGAAAAATTCTCGATAGTCCCTAGGGAGGCGCCTGACGCCTCGCGGGACCGACGACCGCCGTATTCCGAAGACGCCGAGGTTGCCGTCCTTTCGGCAATGCTCACGGACGGCGACGCCGTCGTACGCGCCGTCGAACTGCTCGACGAAACGATGTTCTACCGCGAGGGCCACCGCCGGATCTTCCGCGCGGCGCTCGCGCTGCACCAGACGGGGGCCGTGGTGGACCCGGTCACGCTCGCGGCCGAGCTCGAGCGGCAGGGGGCACTCCAGGCCGCCGGTGGGCGGGAGTACCTGGGCGTCCTGCTGTTCGCAGTGCCCACGGCGGCGAACGTCGAATACCACGCGGGCATCGTCAAGGAAAAGGCGCTCCGGCGCCGACTGATCGAGGTCGCGCGGAGCATCGAAGTCGAGGCGCACGAGTCGCCGCAGACCGCGAGCGAGCTCGTGGATCTCGCCGAGCACAAGGTCTTCGTCGTCAGCCAGCAACGCGGTGGCGAGGGGTTCACGCGGATCAAGGAATTGCTCTGGCCCGCCATGGAGCGCATCGAGCAGCTGCGCGAAGGCGGGCCGCTCACCGGCGTCCCGAGCGGATTCGTGGACCTCGACAAGCTCACCCTCGGGTTCCAGCCCTCCGATCTGGTGATCGTCGCGGCCCGGCCCTCGATGGGGAAGACCGCGTTCGTGCTGAACGTCGCGCAGTTCGCGGCCGTCGAGGCCCACGTGCCCACCGCCATCTTCTCGCTTGAAATGAGCAAGGAATCGCTCGTGCAGCGTATGCTCGCGTCGGAGGGGTACATCGACGCGCAAAAGCTCCGCTCGGGCAAGCTCAGCAGCCAGGACCATTCGAATCTTGCCAAGGCGGCCGCCCTGCTCGGTCAGGCCCCGATCTGGATCGACGATACGCCCGGGCTGACGCTTCTCGAACTTCGGTCGCGGGCGCGCCGTCTCAAGGCGCAGGCCGGTATCCAGATGATTGTCGTGGACTACCTGCAACTCCTCGCCGGGCCGCCCAACGCGGAAAGTCGCCAGCAAGAGATCTCGATGATCTCCCGCTCGCTGAAGATCCTGGCGAAGGAGCTGGCCGTGCCCGTGCTCGCGCTGTCCCAGCTGTCCCGCGCACCCGAGCAGCGGACGGGCGAGAACAAGCGGCCGCAGCTGTCGGACCTGCGCGAATCCGGCGCGATCGAGCAGGACGCCGACGTCGTGATGTTCATCTACCGTCCGGAGATGTACGACCGCCCCGTGGACGACCACGGCAATCCCAGCAAGCTCCCGGACGGCACGCCGATCGAGGGCTATGCCGAGGTGATCGTGGGCAAGCAGCGCAATGGCCCGACCGGCTTCACCAAGCTTTCCTTCCGGAAGCAGTACACGCGATTCGAGAACTGGACGTCCCGACAACCTTCCTGAACCGGGCGATGCCCACACGCGCGCGCACGCAGTACCGTTGCTCGGAGTGCGGCGCCGACCACGCCAAGTGGTCCGGCCGCTGCGATGTGTGCGGGGAATGGAACACGATCGCCGAGGAACGCGACGGAAGTCGGACGTCGCGAAAGCGCGCCGGCGGCGGAGCGGGGAAGTCGGGCCGTGCGTCGGGCGCCGATGCGAACACCCCGTTTACCGGCGCACCCGCGCGACTTGCCACGGTCGCCGACACCGCGACCGAACGCATCGCCACCGGTCTCTCGGAGTTCGACTTCGCGCTCGGTGGCGGGATCGTCCCGGGGTCGCTGATCCTGGTGGGCGGTGAGCCAGGGATCGGCAAGAGCACGGTGCTGCTCCAGGTCGCGGCGGCCCTCGAAGCGGCCGGCCGACCGACGCTCTACGTCTCCGGCGAGGAATCGCCGGTCCAGGTGAAGCTGCGCGCGGATCGTATCGGGTCGTCGGCGCTGGATGTGCCGCTGCTCGCCGAGACCGACGTGGCGACGATCATGGATGTAGCCGCCGCCGCTCGCCCGGCGCTGTTGATCGTGGATTCGATCCAGACGGTGTACAGTGCGGACCTCGAAGGCGCCCCGGGGAACGTCGGTCAGGTGCGCGAGTGTGCCGCGCAGCTCATGCGCTTTGCCAAGGAGAGCGGCGTTGCCATCGCGCTGATCGGCCACGTGACCAAGGGCGGCGGGATTGCCGGCCCGAAGACGCTCGAGCACATCGTGGACACCGTGCTGTATTTCGAGGGCGACAGTACGCTCGAACATCGTGTCCTGCGCGCCACGAAGAACCGCTTTGGATCCGTGGACGAGATCGGCGTCTTTCGCATGACCGCTGAGGGCCTCGAAGGGGTCGGCAATCCATCGGCGCTGTTCCTCAGCGACCGGAACGCGGCCCACGCGTCGGGGAGCGCCGTGACGGCATTGGTCGAGGGCAGTCGCCCGGTGCTGGTGGAAGTGCAGGGGCTCGCCGCGAAGTCCGGCTACGGCACATCCCAACGCGTCGCCACCGGCGTGGACGGCAAGCGCATGGCGATGCTCCTGGCGGTACTCGAACGCCGCGCGGCGCTCCCCACCAGCGCGCTGGATGTCTTTGTCAACGTGGTGGGCGGTGCGCGCGTGCACGAGCCGGCGGGCGACCTCGCCATCGCGGCTGCGCTGGCATCGAGCGTCCATGATCGGATCCTCGACCCCCGCCATGTCTTTATCGGTGAGGTCGGGCTCGGGGGGGAACTCCGGCCGGTCACGCAGCTCGAACGGCGGCTCGCTGAAGCGGCGCGCATGGGCATGACGACGGCGTTCGTGCCGGAGCGCGGTGCGCCCCGTGGCGTCGGTGCGCTCGCCGTGCGCCCCATGAAGGCCATCGGCGACGTCTTCGCGGCGGTGGGCGCATGACGGCGACCGCCCCCGTGCGCGACGTCGGCGTGGTGATTGTCGCTGCCGGCGCCGGGCATCGGGCGCGAACCGGCGATGCGTCCGGTGAACTCAAGCAGTTCCGCTGGGTGGCCGGGAAACCGGTGCTCCTGCATTCGCTGCAGGCGTTCCATGCGCGGGCGGATGTGGCGATGGTGGTGTGCGTCCTTCCGCGTGAGGCCGCCGGCGACCCGCCGCCGTGGATTTTCCAATGCGACACTGAGCGCCTGCTCGTGACGGCGGGCGGGGCGACGCGGGCCGAGTCGGTGCGCAATGGCCTCGAAGACCTCCCGGCCGGATGCACGGTGGCACTGATTCACGACGCGGCTCGACCGCTTGCGACCGATGCCATGATCGGGCGGGTCGTGGAGGCGGCACGGGCCGGTACCGGCGCGATCGCGGCGTTGCCGGTCGTGGATACGCTCAAGGAAGTCGGGCCTGACGGCATGGTGATCCGCACGATTGACCGGTCGTCGCTGTGGCGGGCGCAGACGCCGCAGGGATTCCCGCGCGAGATGATCCTGAAGGCCCATTCGTCGCCGGGCGCCGGTGCCGCGACCGATGACGCCGCGTTGTGCGAACGCCTCGGGCTTCCCGTGCGCGTGGTGTACGGCAGCGAACGGGCCATGAAGATCACGGACCCCGCGGATTTTGCCCGTGCGGAAGCGCTGAGCACGCTCCGCGAATGACGACCCTCCGGGTAGTCCCGTTCTGGTCGCCGGTCGAAGTGGAGGCGGCAATCCCCGCCACCGTAGCGCACCTCGCCGCGCACGGGGTGCTCGCCTATCCCACGGAGACCGTGTACGGACTCGGCAGTGCGATCGATCGCGAGTCGGTTCGCGCGCTCCTGGCCGTCAAGCGGCGCGAACCGGGCAAGCCGTTCCTGCTCTTGATCGCGAATACGGCAATGCTGGACCGGCTCGACCTGCGCATGACGCCCTCGGCCTCGGCGTTGGCCGCGCGCTTCTGGCCCGGGCCGCTGACGCTTGTCCTTCCGGGCGGAGAGCGCCGTGTGCCGCCGCAACTGCGGGGCCCGGAAGGTGGCATCGCGGTCCGCTGGACTCCGTACGCACCGCTGCAGCGGCTCATCACCGCGTACGGCGACGCGATCACCTCCACGAGCGCGAATCAGCCCGGCGAACCGCCGGCGGCGACCGCGCAGGAAATCGCCGAGCGCTGGGCGGGGACCGCCAATGCGGGGCGCCTTCGCATACTGGATGCGGGTGCGCTCCCGCCGTCACTGCCTTCGACGGTGGTGGACTGTTCCGCACGGGTGCCGCGAGTGATCCGCCCCGGGGCGATCGCGGCGGCCGCGCTCCGCGAGGTTGCGCCCGACCTGATCGGGGATCGCTGACGTGCACGTGCTCTTCGTCTGCACCGGGAATACGTGCCGGAGCGCGATAGCTGAGGCGATCGCGCGCGCCCACGTCGTCGAGTCGGGCACGCAGGGCATCACGTTCGGCAGCGCAGGAACGAGCGCCTGGACCGGTGCGCCCGCATCGGACGGTGCGATCCTTGTCGGCGTCGAACGGCAACTGCCGCTCGACCACCACCGCGCGACAGCACTCACCCGCGATGTGGTGGAGGCCGCCGACCTGGTGCTGTGCATGGGCGCGCACCACATGGATCGCGTCCATGCGCTGGGCGGCGACGGCAAGACGCACCTGTTGACGGATTTCGCCGAACGGAGCCGCGCCGGCCGGCCGGTCGAGGATCCCTTCGGCGGGAATCTCGCGCAGTATCGCGAAACCGCCGATGAGTTGTCCGGCCTGGTTCGCGCGCTGCTCGAGCGGCTCCGGGAAGAGGCCGGCGGGCCGAATGGATGACGCGGCCAAGTGGCCCCAGCGGCTCTGCCTGATCGGGTTGCCCGTCCGGCATTCGTTGTCGCCGGCGATCCACACCGCGGCGCTTCGTGCCGCCGGTATTTCGCTCGACTACGAAGCGCTCGAAGTACCCGCAAGCGATCTCGCCCGCGTGGCCGGCCTGCTGCGCGAGGCCGGTGGCGCGGGGAACGTCACGATTCCCCACAAGGAGGCATTCGTCGCGTGCTGCGGCGAGCTCACGCCGGTGGCGCGACGCGTGGGGGCGGTGAACACGTTTTGGACCGAGGACGACCACTTGGTCGGCGACAACACGGATGTCGGCGGATTCTGCCACGCGGCGACCGAGGAACTCAGGCTCGGCTCCGTCGAGGGCATTGAGGTCGCGGTGCTCGGCGCGGGCGGTGCGGCTGCCGCGGTGCTCGCGGGTGTCGAGCGTTGGGGTGGTCGGGCACGCGTGTGGTCGCGCACCATGTCGCGCGCGGAACGACTCGTCGCGCGGTTTCCGCGCTTCGCCGCCACGGCCTGGGACGTGGAGACGTGCGTTGACGGCGCAGCGCTGGTCGTCAATGCCAGTCCAGTGGGAATGTCGGACGATGCCATGCCGGTGGAGCCCCGCCTCCTGCCGGAGGCCGCGCTGGTGTACGACCTCGTCTACCGGCGCGGCGAGACGCCGTGGGTGCGGGCGTGCCGGAGTCGGGGGCACCGCGCGGCCGATGGACTCGGCATGCTCGTAGCCCAGGCTGCACTCGCGTTCGAGCGGTGGTTCGGTATCCCGGCGGATCGTGCCGCCATGCGGGCGGCGGTCTCGTGATCACCACGCTGCTGCGTGGCCTCGCGGACCTGGCGCTCCCGCGCGCCTGCCTCGTGTGCGATCGGCAGGTGGTGAGCGGCTTCCTGTGCGACGTCTGCTGGCTGCAACTGCCGGCGCTCCCGTCGCCGCGCTGCGACCGCTGCGGCCAGCCGCGCCACGGCGACCAGTGCCGGTTGTGCGAACGGCTCCCGCCGTATGTGCGGGCCGCGCGGTCCGTGTGTTGGGTACCGGAGGGCGTTGGCGGTGCCGCTGTGCACGCGCTCAAGTACGACGAGTGGCACGGGATCGCCGAGGCGATGGCCGATCGGATGTCCCGCCTGGCCTGGCCGGCGGACGTGGTCGCCGAGCGAACGGCGGTGGTGCCGGTGCCGTTGGGCCGCGTGCGCCTGCGCGAGCGCGGGTACAACCAGGCCGAGCTGCTGGCACGCCACGTCGCGGCGCGTTGGCGCCTGCCGCTGTGGACCGACCTCGTTGTGAGGGTGCGTGAGACGCGAACGCAAGTCCGGTTGACTCAATCGCAGCGTTCAATGAACGTTCACGCGGCGTTCAGCGTGCCGGAAACGAGGCGTGCGCCGCTGGTCGGGGCGCACGTGATCGTGGTGGACGACGTCCTCACGACCGGGGCGACCCTCAACGCCGTCGGCGCCGCGCTCTTCGCCGCGGGAGCCCGCATCATCAGCTACGCAACTTTCGGGCGCGCGAAGACCCCGGCCGACACCTGATCCTTCCTCACTTCCGCATCGAGCACTCTGTCCATGGCAATCCGCGTTGGCATCAATGGGTTCGGCCGCATCGGCCGCCAGGTTATTCGCGCCGCAAACGAATCGGGCGCCCCGATCGATTTCGTCGCCGTCAACGACCTGACGGACACCAAGACGCTTGCGCACTTGTTCAAGTACGACTCCGTCCATCGCACGTACAAGGGCGACGTGAGCGCCGAACCGGACGCGATTACGATCGCCGGCGACCGCATCCGGATCTTCAAGGAGAAGGATCCGGCCGCGCTTCCGTGGAAGTCGCTGGGCGTTGACGTGGTGCTGGAGTCCACCGGCAAGTTCACGAACGCCGAAGACGCGAAGAAGCACCTCGCCGGGGGCGCGCGCAAGGTCATCATCTCGGCGCCCGCGAAGGGCGAGGATATCACGCTGGTGCTCGGGGTGAACGACGCGAAGTACGATGCCGCGTCGCACCACATCATCTCGAATGCCTCGTGCACGACAAACTGCCTGGTGCCGATGGTCAAGGTGATCCGCGACACCTTCGGGTTCCGCCACGCATCCATGGTGACGATCCACAGCTACACGAACGACCAGAACGTGCTGGATTTCCCCCACAAGGACCTTCGGCGCGCTCGCGCGGCCGCGGTGTCGATCATTCCGACCACGACCGGCGCCGCCAAGGCCACGTCCCTCGTGATCCCGGAGGTCAAGGGCAAGATTGACGGCATCGCGATCCGCGTACCGACGCCGAACGTGTCGCTCACTGAGCTGACGGTCGAGGTCGATAAGGCGACGACCATCGCCGACGTGAACGCGGCATTCCTCGCAGCGGCGAATGGCCCGCTGAAGGGGATCCTCCAGTTTTGCGAGGAAGAACTCGTTTCTACCGACTTCATCGGGAATCCGCATTCCTGCATCCTGGATTCCAAGTCGACGAACGTCATTGACGGGACCATGGTGAAGGTGTCCGGCTGGTACGACAATGAGTGGGGCTACGCGAGCCGTTGCGTGGACCTGTTGCAGATGGTCGCGAAGGGCCTCTGACCCCGACGCCGGTGAAACGAAGACGCACGATCCAGGACCTTCGCGACGCGGAGGTTCGCGCCAAGCGCGTGCTGGTGCGCGTGGATTTCAACGTGCCGCTCGCCGACGGGCGAGTGGCCGACGTCACGCGGATCGCCGCCGCGGCGCCGACGATTCGCCACCTGGCGGCGATGGGTGGGCGCGTCGTGCTCCTGTCCCATCTTGGGCGCCCGAAGGCGAAGGTCGAGCCGAAGTACTCGCTCGCGCCCGTGGTCGAGGCGGCGACGCGCGTGATCGGGCTTCCCGTGCAGTGGTGCGGCACGACCGTGGACGCCGCCGCGGTTGAGGCGACGCGCCGTCTCAAGGACGGCGAGGTGCTCCTGCTCGAGAATACCCGCTTCCTGCCGGGCGAGGAGACGAACGACGACGGCTTGGCATCGGCGTTGGCCGCCCTTGGCGATGTGTATGTCAACGACGCGTTCGGCGCCGCCCACCGGGCGCACGCGTCCACGGCCGGTGTCGCGAAGCACCTGCGGCCGGCGGTCGCCGGGCTCCTCATGCAGAAGGAACTGGACTACCTGGGCGGCGCGCTCGACAAGCCGAAACGCCCGTTCATCGCGATCCTGGGCGGCAGCAAGATTTCCGGCAAGATTGACGTGATCGAGGCGCTGCTGCCCAAGGTTGACGGACTGCTGATCGGTGGCGCGATGGCGTGCACGTTCTTCAAGGCGATGGGACTGGAAACGGGGAACTCACTTGTCGAGCCGGAGCGCGTCGCACTCGCGAAGGAGCTGATGGACCGCGCGGGTTTCCGGCTGACGCTGCCCCACGATGCGCTCGTCGCGCCGGCGATCGACCAGCCGGGACAGGCCCGCGCGGTGAAGCGCGATGCGATTCCCGCCACGGCGGCGATGTACGACATCGGGCCCGAGTCGTGTGCGTCGTACGCCCGCGCGATCGCGGCCGCGCAGACCGTGCTGTGGAATGGGCCGATGGGCGTGTTCGAGACGCCCGGATTTGACGCCGGTACCGGCACCGTGGCGCGTGCGATGGCCGAAGCCACCAAGCGAGGCGCGACGACCATCGTTGGCGGCGGCGACTCCGCCGCGGCCGTGGAACAGGCCGGCCTCGCGGCTTCCATGAGCCACGTCTCGACCGGGGGAGGCGCCTCGCTCGAGTTCCTCGAGGGCAAGGCGCTGTCCGGCGTCGAGTGCCTCGACCAGGTGGGCGCATGAACAACCCGGTATTCGCCGCCAACTGGAAGATGAATCACGGCGTCGCGGACGCCCAGGCGTTCATGCGCCAGTTTCTCGCGCACTACGCGCGGGCCTATGATCGCAGCGTCATGTTCTTCCCCTCGGCGCTCACGTTGCACGCGGTGCACGCGGCCGTTCGTGAGCGCCCGGACATCAAGCTTGGTGCGCAGAACATCCACTGGGAGGATGTCGGTGCGTTCACCGGCGAGAACTCGGCGGCGATCGCGCGCGGGGCGGGCGCGCGGTACACGTTGGTCGGGCATTCCGAACGTCGCCATGTGTTCGGCGAGACCGACGAGCAGGCGGGGAAGAAGGTGGCCGCGGCGTTCCGCGGCGGCCTGACACCGATGCTCTGTGTCGGGGAAAAACTCGACGAGCGCGAGCGCGGAGACACCGTCGCAGTCGTCGTCCGCCAACTCCGCGCCGGTATGGCGCACATCGAGAAGGCGCAGGTCGCGTCCTGCCTTGTGGCCTATGAACCCGTGTGGGCGATCGGAACCGGGAAGACCGCGACCCCGGCCGATGCCGCTTCGGTGCACGCCGCGATCCGCGCGGAGCTCAACGCGCTGGGCGGAGACCGTGCGGACAGCGTGCCTATCCTCTATGGAGGCAGCGTCAACCGTGGCAACGCCCGCGCGCTGCTGGACGCCCCGGAAGTCGGGGGCCTGCTGGTGGGCGGCGCGAGCCTGGACGCCGACGGGTGGGCGGCCATCTGCACGACTTGAGTCAGCGCGGCAACTCGCCTAGATTCAAGGGCTTAGCGCGAAAACCGGAAATCCTGCCGTGTATCGATTCTTCGTCATCCTCCTGATCCTCGATTGCATCGTCCTGATCACCGCCGTGCTGCTGCAGGCGGGCAAGGGCGGCGGACTTGCCGCGAGTTTTGGCGGCGGCTCGGGCGGTGACCAGCTGTTCGGTGCACGCCAAGCCGGCAACCTGCTGACCAAGACGACGTGGTGGTCGGCCGGCATCTTCCTGCTGCTTGCGTTCATGCTCCAGTTGATGACGGCGAGCAGCACCGGTCCGCGCTCCGTGCTCGACCAGTCGTTCACCGCGCCTCGGCCCTCCTCGGCGCCGGCGCCCGCCACCGGTGGCACCGCCAACCCGGCCGTTCCGCTGCAGTCGCTGCCGACAGCGCCGCCGACCGGTGACGGCAAGGCCACCACGCCGCCAGACCCGGCAACGAAGAAGCAACCGTAACTGGTGAGCTTGCTTCGCACGAAACCGGGGTTCCTCCTCCTCGAGGACGGGACCCTTTTTCGCGGGACGCTCGAACACGAGGACGGCCTCCCGTCGGTCGCCGAGGTCGTGTTCACCACGAACATGAGCGGGTACCAGGAAGTCTTCACGGACCCCTCGTATCGCGGTCAGATCGTCGTGATGACCGCCCCGATGATCGGGAACTACGGCGCAAACGACGAAGACCCCGAATCGGAAAAAGCGCAGGTGGCCGGCGTTATCGTCAAGGAGCTGTCCGGCTCATACTCGAACTGGCGCGCGGGCGAGGGGCTCGGGGGGTACTTGCAGCGGTCCCGCATCCCCGTGTTGGTCAATGTTGACACGCGCCGCCTGACCCGGCACCTGCGCACCGTGGGCGTACTTCGCGGCGTGATCGGAGCCGGTGCCGAACCGGACGCCGCGGCGAAGTCGGCGCTCGAGGCCTGCCCATCCATGGCGGGGCTGGATCTGGCGACGGTCGTCTCGACGAAAGAGCGATACGCGTGGGGTCCGGCGACCGCCAAGCGCCACATCGTGGCGTACGACTTCGGGATCAAGCACAACATCCTGCGCCTCTTCGAGCAGCACGGGTGCCGGACGACGGTCGTTCCGTCCAAGACCAGCGCCGAAGATGTGCTCGCCCTCAAGCCTGACGGTGTCTTCCTGTCGAACGGCCCGGGCGATCCGGAGGCGGTCACCTACGCGCCTGGCGCGGTACGGAAGATCGCGGACGCCGGCATTCCGATCTTCGGGATCTGTCTCGGACACCAGATTATCGGGCTCACCTTCGGCGCGAAGACGTTCAAGCTTCCGTACGGACACCGCGGCGGTAACCATCCAGTAAAGGAGCTGGCCACCGGCAAGGTGTTGATCACCTCGCAGAACCATGGTTTCGCGGTGGAGGGCTCCGAGGACGGGATCAAAGGGGCGCCCGACTTGGTCGTAACCAACGTCAACCTGAATGACGGGTCCGTCGAGGGGCTGCGTCATAAGTCCAAGCCTATCTTCGCAGTGCAGTACCATCCCGAAGCGGCGCCGGGTCCTCACGACGCGCGCGGCCTCTTTGATGACTTCATGAAGGCCGTCGGCGGCCCCAAAGCTTGACACGCCGCCCAAAAGTGAGCTAAGCTATAGTCAGTTCACGGGTTAGCTCGCTTTTTCGTATGTCGCAACCAGCTGAGGACCACGATGACCAAGGCAGACCTGGTCGAGCGTGTAACTGCTGCAATAGCGCAGACTTCCGGGCCGATGATCTCCAAGAAGGACTGTGCTCGGGTCGTTGACACATTCCTGGACTCCATCAAGGACGCCTTGAAGGAGCAGCGCAACATTGAGGTGCGCGGTTTTGGCACGTTCAAGATCCGGAATCGGAAGACCCGGATGGCGCGCAATCCGCGCACCGGCGCTCCGGTCGAGGTGAGCGCGCGCCCCGTGCCGGTCTTCAAGCCGTCGAAAGAACTCCGGGCGCTGGTATCCGACCTCGATCCGTCCCAGATCCCGGACGACTAGGCGCTTCCTCGAGCATTGCCCGCGGGCCCGGTCACCGATTGGTGGCAGGGCCCGCTAGTTTTTTCGCATGGAGCTCGACGTGTTGCTGTTCGCCTCGTACGCCGATGCGTTCGGAGCTCGCCAGGCACGGGTATCCGTGTCGGCGGGTGCGACGGTCTCGGACGTCCTGCAGGCCGTGTTGGCACAGATGCCCGGGAAGCAGCTCCCGCGCGCGGCGGTGGCGGTGAACCAGGCCTACGCCCCGGCCGATGCACGCGTCAACCCCGGCGACGAGATCGCCGTGATCCCCCCGGTCGCCGGCGGATGAGGCGCAGCGCACTGGTGGAACGGGCGCTGGACGCAGCGCGCCTGGAAGCCGAGGTCGCCCACGGCGGCGCCGGCGCGATTGCGGTGTTCGTCGGCACCGTTCGTGACGTCAACGACGGGCGGCCGGTCACCGCGATCGAGTATTCCGCGTACGGGCCGATGGCGGAGCGGGAGCTGGAGCGCATCCTCGAGGAGGCGTGCGCCAGCGCGCCGGCGTTGCGCGCGGTCGTCGAGCACCGGATCGGCCTGCTCGCCGTCGGTGAGGCGAGCGTGGTGATTGCCGTCTCGCATCCGCACCGTGCCGAAGCGCTGCGCGCCGTCGAGACGATCATCGAGGAGCTCAAGCAGCGCGTGCCGATCTGGAAGCGCGAACACTACGTGGATGGCACGCGCGAGTGGGTACATGCCGGCTCAAGCCAGGTCACATGCTGAACGCGCCTGCCCTGGAACCGCGGCGCGACCAGTTCGGCCGCGCGATCGAGTATCTGCGGATTTCGGTGACGGACCGCTGCAACTTCCGCTGCGTGTACTGCATGCCGGCCGAGGGACTGGACTGGCTGCCGAAGCGGGACATCCTGTCGTACGAAGAGATCGTGGCGATCGTCGCCCAGTTGGCGCCGCTGGGGTTGAGCCGGCTTCGGATCACCGGCGGTGAACCGACGATCCGGCCCGACCTGGCCCAGTTGATCGCGCAGCTGAAGGCGATCCCGGGCATCTCGGACATCGCGCTTTCGACGAATGGGGTCAAGCTGCCCGCGATGGCGGCGGAACTCGCGGCGGCTGGGCTGGACCGCGTGAACATCAGTGCCGACTCCCTGCGCCCGGATCGGATTGCCGCGATCGCGCGCCGCGATCTCAAGTTCGACCCCGTTGCGGCGATCACCGCGGCGCGCCGGGCCGGGCTCGATCCGGTGAAGGTGAACGTCGTCGTGATGCGCGGAATCAACGACGACGAGGTGGGCGACCTTGCGCGGCTGACGCTCGAGCACGTGGTCCATGTGCGGTTCATCGAGCTGATGCCGGTCGGCGAGATGGCCAACCTCACGTGGGAGCATGTGGTGCCGAGCGACGAGGTCTTGTCGCGTGCCGCCGAAGCGGTCGGGCCGCTCACCGGCGCCGAGGGACCGGCTCGGGGCAACGGCCCGGCGAAGTATTTCCGCGCGAGCGGGGCGGCCGGAACGGTAGGCGTGATTACCCCGATGACCCACACGTATTGTGGCTCGTGCAACCGTGTGCGGCTCACGGCGGACGGCCGCCTGCGTACCTGCCTCTACGGTGACCATGAGGTCAACCTCCGGGACCCGCTGCGGTCCGGGGCGGCGCTGGCCCCCTTGTTCGAGACCGCCCTCGCCAACAAGCCGAAGGAGCACCAACTGCTCCAGATGCAGGTTGGCGGGCTGCGGGCGCTGTCGCAGGTGGGTGGCTAGCCGATAATTTCCGGGTGTAGCGCAACCGCGCTACCTCCTCATTCACACAGGCACAGTTATGGTGAACAAGATCACAGTGGTCGGCGCCGGCAATGTCGGCGCGACCGCCGCGCAGCGCATCGCAGAGAAGGAACTCGCGCGCACCGTTGTCATGGTTGACGTCGCCGACGGCATCCCGCAGGGCAAGGGACTCGACCAGTGGGAGTCCGCCCCGATCGAGTTGTTCGATTCGCGCGTGGTCGGCACGACGGGCTACGAAGAGACGGCCGGCTCCGACATCGTCGTCATCACGGCGGGCATCGCGCGCAAGCCGGGCATGAGCCGCGACGACCTGCTCAATACCAATGCCGGGATCGTCAAGTCGGTCGCCGAGCAGGTCGCGAAGACATCGCCGAACGCGATCCTGATCATCGTGTCGAACCCGCTCGACGTGATGTGCTACGTCGCGATGAAGGCGAGCGGCTTCCCGCGCGAACGCGTCATCGGCATGGCCGGCGTCCTCGATACCGCGCGATATCGCTCGTTCCTCGCGATGGAACTCGATGTCTCTGTCCGCGACATCCAGGCGATGGTGCTCGGCGGGCACGGCGACACGATGGTGCCGCTCATCAGCTACACGACCGTCAGCGGCATCCCGATCACGCAGCTCATGAGCAAGGGCAAGCTGGACCCGATCGTGGATCGCGCCCGGAACGGCGGCGCCGAGATCGTGAAGTACCTGAAGACGGGTTCCGCCTACTATGCGCCGAGTTCCGGCGCCGTGCAGATGGTCGAGGCGATCGTGCGCGACCAGAAGCGGATCCTGCCGTGCTCGGCGTGGCTCCAGGGCGAATACGGGATGAAGGACGTGTACCTTGGCGTCCCGATCAAGCTCGGCCGAAAGGGCATGGAGCAGATCATCGAGGTTTCGCTGACGGCGGACGAACGCGCGGCGCTCGAGAAGAGCGCGCAGGCCGTGCGGGAGCCGATGGCCGTGGTGAAACTCTAGCGCCAGTCGCCGCGTTAGCTCAGGCGTTCACACGCGAGGCCCCGATGCAGGAAGAAGTGAAGGTTGCGGCCGGCAAGCTCAAGGATACGCTCAAGGCGCTGGTGCGTGAGGGCAACGTGCGTCGCGTCGTGATTCGGAATGCGGAAGGGCGGACGCTGCTCGACATGCCGCTCACCGCGGGGATTGCGGGGGCCGTGCTCGCGCCGTTTTGGGTCGCCGTAACCGGCGTGGTGGCGCTGGCCAAGGAATTCACCGTCGTGATCGAACGGCACGACGGCGCGGTGGTGAAGGCCGACTAGGCCGACTAGGCCGACGAAGGGTGACGGAGTACCGGAGGCGACGACTCCGTCCGATACTGGATGGGCACGGGCCCGGCAGCGAAAGCCGCCGGGCCCGTGCTGTCTTCGGGATCGTCACTGATTGGCCGCCCACGGGGGCGCGCCGTATGATGAGGGGTCATGCGAACACGCTTCGTAATCGGCGCGTCGGTCGCCGTTGTCGCCGTGCTGGCTGCCGGCTGGTTCTGGCCGGCGGCGTATTGGGGCCTGGCCATCGTGCTGCCGCTGGTCGCCCTTGGCGTCAGCGACATGACGCAGACCCGTCACGCCGTGCGCCGCAACTTCCCGCTGGTGGGACATGGGCGCTACCTGCTCGAGATGATCCGCCCCGAGATCAACCAGTACTTCGTGGAGTCGAACAGCGACGGGAAACCCTTCAGTCGCAATGATCGTTCGGTGGTGTACCAACGGGCGAAGGGCGAACTCGACACGCTGCCGTTCGGCACCCAGCGCGACGTGTACGCCACCGGATACGAGTGGATCAACCACTCGCTGGCGCCGGCCGAACCGGATCTTACCGCGGCTCGCACGGTCGTCGGGGGGCCGGACTGCAAGCAGCCGTACGCGGCCTCGATCTTCAATGTGAGCGGGATGAGCTACGGCTCGCTGAGCAAGAACGCGGTGCTCGCGTTGAACCGGGGAGCCAAGCTCGGCAACTTCGCGCACTCTACCGGCGAGGGCGGGTTGAGCCAGTACCATCTCGAGCCGGGTGGCGACCTGATCTGGCAGATCGGGACGGGCTATTTCAGCTGCCGCGATGCGGCCGGGCGTTTCAACGACGAGGCGTTCGCGCAGCGGGCGGCGCTTCCAAACGTGCGGATGATCGAGATCAAGCTGTCCCAGGGCGCGAAGCCGGGGCACGGCGGGATCCTGCCGGCAAAGAAGCTCACGCCGGAGATCGCGGAAATTCGCGGCGTTCCGCTCGGCAAGGACGTGATCTCGCCGCCGGCGCACTCCGCGTTTTCGTCGCCGCGCGGCCTCCTGGAGTTCGTGAAACGGCTCCGCGACCTGAGCGGCGGCAAGCCGGTCGGATTCAAGCTCTGTGTCGGCAAGCGCCACGAGTTCCTGGGGATCGTGAAGGCGATGCTGCAGACCGGCATCACGCCGGATTTCATCACGGTTGACGGCGGCGAGGGCGGCACGGGCGCGGCGCCACCGGAGTTCTCGGATTTCGTCGGCACGCCGCTGAACGACGGACTGTCGTTCGTGCACAACGCCTTGGTCGGGGCGGAGGTGCGCGACCGGATTCGTATCATCGCGAGCGGCAAGGTGAACACCGGGTTCGCCATGGCGACGAAGGCGGCGCTTGGCGCAGACATGTGCAGCGCCGCGCGGGCCATGATGTTCGCGCTCGGCTGTATCCAGGCGCTGCGCTGCAACAGCAACCATTGCCCGACGGGCGTCGCGACGCAGAATCCGGAATTGGTTGCGGGCCTGCACGTGGGCGACAAGGCGCAGCGCGTCGCGCGGTACCACCGCGAGACCGTGCACTCGTTCTTCGAGGTGCTCGGGGCGGCGGGGTTACGGCGCCCCGGAGACCTCAAACCGTGGTACGTCATGCGGCGCGTGAGCCCGCTCGAGACGCTAAGCTACGCCAGTATCTACCCCTCCGTGCAGCCGGGCGAGCTGTCCGGGCCGAGGGTGACGGGCATGCTTGCCCGCGTGTGGGAGGCGGCGAGCCCGGAGCGCTTCTAACCAGCGGTTGCGGGCGCGCGTTGACACAAGTTCGACCCGCCCAATAGCTTACCCGCCGTTCGTGAAATGTTTCACGAGCCGCTCTCTAAAGAATGGATCGCACCTACCTTCCGGTACTCCTCCTCCTCGGGTTTGTCGTCGCAAACGCCGTGGGGATGCTTGGCCTCTCGCACTTCACGATGCGCTGGCGGCCGACGCCGGAAAAGAACATCCCGTACGAATCCGGCATCACGCCGCTGGGCGATGCGCGGGAGCGGTTCAGCGTCAAGTTCTACATCGTGGCGATGCTCTTCATCGTCTTCGACATCGAAACCGTGTTCATGATTCCGTGGGCTGCGTACTACCAGCAGCTCACCTGCGCGGTGCCACTCGTCGCCGGCGCGTGCCCGGCGGGCCAGGCGTCCTTTTTCGGCCTGGCTGAAATGGTCGTGTTCATGGTGATCCTGTTCGTCGGGTTCATCTATGTGTGGAAGAAGGGGGCGCTCGAATGGGATTGAGCACGCCGGATATCGGGACGAACGGCGCCACCGCCGACCTTGGTGGGACGCTGAAGGCCTTCGATGCGCGCCCGGGAGAACCCTGGGTCACGACGAAGCTCGACTTCGTCGTCAACTGGGGGCGCGCCAACTCGCTATGGCCGATGCCGTTCGGGACGGCGTGCTGCGCGATCGAGTTCATGGCCAGCGCGGCGAGCAAGTACGATCTCGCGCGGTTTGGCATGGAACGGATGGCGTTCTCGCCACGCCAGAGCGACGTGCTGATCTGCGCGGGACGCGTGCCGTTCAAGCTCGCGCCCGTGCTGCGTCGGATCTGGCAGCAGATGACGCAACCGAAATGGGCGATTTCGATGGGCGCCTGCGCGTCGAGCGGCGGGATGTTCGACAGCTACGCGGTCGTGCAGGGCATCGATACCATCATCCCGGTGGACGTGTACGTCCCCGGTTGCCCGCCGCGCCCTGAGGGGCTCATCTACGGCATCATGATGCTGCAGAAGAAGGTGATGAACGAGCGCAACGCCGATCCCCGCCTTCGCGATGAGATGACGCCGGACCCCGCGAGCAAGCTGTACATCCCGCCGTCCCGCATCGACGAACTGTCCGAGCCCTTCGGGAACTCGGTGCACCAGACACGATCGGCGCCGTAGCGTTCATGACTGCGCCGTTCACGATCGTCTATCCGGGCACCGGTGCCGACGCGACGCCGGCGACGCCGAAGCGCGTTCCGGCCCATGGCGGGCCGGTGAACCCGAGCGCCGCCGCGATCGAGCGTCGCTTTCCGGGCGGCGTCACGCATACGGCGGTGTCCCGCGGCGAGACGGCAGTGACGGTACGCGCGGCGCTCGTCCACGACGTGATCCAGTGGCTGCACGACGATGCCGGGGAATCCTACGAGTACCTGAGCGACGTGACGGCCGTTGAGCATCGCGAGCTGGCGCGGCCGATCGAGGTGGTCTGGCACCTGCGCTCGCTCCGGTTCCGCCGGTTCATCCGGGTCAAGGTCGAGTTGCCGAAGGGGACCGCGCTGTCGGTGCCGAGCGTGTGGGACATCTACAAGGCCGCGGATTGGCTCGAGCGCGAGTGCTACGACATGTTCGGCATCGAGTTTGTCGGCCACCCGGACTTGCGGCGCATCCTGCTGTGGGAGCAGTACCGCGAAGGCTTCCCGCTGCGAAAGGACTTTCCGCTGCGCGGTCGCCTGAGTCGTTCGGAGCAGCTCCGGAATGCGCTCGCCGCCAATCCCGAGGCCCGGTACTCGATGGAGGAACTCTCGATCGCCGACGCGTTCGAGGAACTTCCCGCCGACATGCGGCGCCGGCTCGCGTCCGGCGAGAAGACGGGCGAATAGCGATGACCACCGGGACGACGCGCACCGTCGAGGTCGAACTGTCGACCACCGGCCTCTCGCCGGATGGGAAGCCCCAGCGCGTGCCGCTCGTGGTCGGCGGCGACATGGCCACCGCGGTCGCTGCGCCTCCGGCCC
Organism: Gemmatimonadota bacterium; assembly: GCA_016874035.1. Lineage (GTDB taxonomy): Bacteria > Gemmatimonadota > Gemmatimonadetes > Gemmatimonadales > Gemmatimonadaceae > Fen-1231. Next base: position 14,696 of record VGVM01000013.1, on the reverse strand, counting down.
TGGAGCCGGACCTCGAAGGCGAGCACATGCTCATCAACATCGGGCCGCAGCACCCGGCGACGCACGGAGTGCTCCGCCTCGTGCTCGAGCTCGACGGCGAGACCGTGGTGCGCTGCATCCCGCACGTTGGCTACCTGCATTGCGGCTTCGAGAAGATCGGTGAGTACCGACAGTACAACCAGATCATCCCGTGGACCGATCGCGAGGATTACCTCAACTCGATCGGCAACAACGTCGCGTTTGCCCTGGGCGCCGAGCGCCTGTTCGCCATTGACATCACGGAGCGGTGCACCGTCCTCCGCGTCATTGCGATGGAGCTGTCGCGTATCGCATCGCACCTGGTGTGGATGGGCACGACCTGCATTGATATCGGGGCGTTCACCCCGTTCCTCTGGGGCTTCCAGGAACGCGAGAACATCTACAACCTGCTCGAAGGCTGGGTGGGTGCGCGGCTTACGACCAGCGCCACACGCGTCGGCGGGATGGCGGCCGACATCCCGGACAAGTGGCTCGAGGGCCTGCAGGGCTTCATCCGGACCTTCCCGAAGACGATCGACGAGTGTGAGCGCATGCTCACGCGGAACGCGATCTGGGTCGGTCGGACCGTCGGGCTCGGCGTCATGAGTCCGGACGAAGCGATCAACTACGGGCTGTCCGGCCCGCTGCTGCGGGCCAGTGGCGTGGCGTACGATGTCCGGAAGGATTTCCCGTACCTCGACTACGAGACGTACGACTTCGACGTCCCGGTGGGCACGAACGGCGACGTCTACGATCGGTTCCTGGTACGCGTGGAAGAAATGCGGCAGTCGGTGCGGATCCTCGAGCAGGCGGTGAAGCGCCTGCCGGACGGTCCGGTGAACGTGGACGATCCGCGCCTGGTGCTCCCGCCCAAGCACAAGGCGACGAGCGAGATGGAATCCATGATCCATCACTTCAAGAACGTGATGGAAGGGCCGCGCCCGCCGATCGGCGAGTGCTACGTCGCGGTCGAGAGCCCAAAGGGCGAGAAGGGCTACTACATGGTGTCCGACGGTTCCTCGAAGCCGGCTCGTTGGCGCATTCGCCCGCCGAGTTTCGTGAACCTCTCCGCGATCCCGAAGATGGTCGAGGGGCACCTGCTCTCGGACGTGATCGCGATCAACGCATCCATCGACATCGTGATGGGAGAGATCGACCGGTGAGTGCGCACGGCACGGCTCCCTACGAAGCGGTCTTCGTCGGCAAGCGAAAGGCCGACCTGGACGCCATCCTGCTTCGCTACCCGAACAAGCAGGCGGCGCTCCTGCCCGCGCTCTGGATCGTCCAGGAAGTGCAGGGGTGGGTCAGCGAGGAGGGCATGGCGGAGGTCGCCAAGTGCCTCGACCTGACGCCGGCCTACGTGAAGGGCGTGGTGACGTTCTACACCATGTACCACCAACATCCGGTCGGGAAGCACTTCATCCAGGTCTGCACGACCTCGCCGTGCCTCTGCGCCGGTGCTGACAAGGTGACCGAGGCGTTCTTGAAGCACACGGGCTGCAACGAGCTGGGGGTCACCTCACCCGACGGCAAGTACACGGTCATCGAGGTCGAGTGCCTCGGCGCCTGCGGGTTTGCGACGCCGGTGCAAATCAACGCGGACACGATCGAGAACGTGACGGCGGACAAGGTGCCGCAGATTCTCGCGGGGTTGAAGTAATGGGGTACCCCCACAAGTCCCATCCACGCGAGACCGCGGTACTCTCGAAGCACTTCGGCGACCCCGATGCCCGCTCGCTCGACGGATGGAAGAAGCGCGGCGGATACCGCGCGCTCGAGCAGGCGCTTGCTTCCCAGCCCGCGCAGCTCGTGGACACCGTCAAGCAGTCCGGACTCCGCGGCCGTGGTGGCGCCGGCTTCCCGACCGGCATGAAGTGGTCGTTCATGAAGCCGGGCGACGGCAAGCCGCACTACCTGTGCTGCAACGCGGACGAATCCGAGCCCGGCACGTTCAAGGACCGCGAGATCATGCGCTGGACGCCGCACGCGCTTGTCGAAGGGTGCGCGGTCGGCGCCTACGCGATCGGGGCGGAGACGGCGTACATCTATATCCGCGGCGAGTTCGACGAGCCGATCCGTCGCATGGAGGCCGCAGTCGCCGAGGCGTACGCGGCCGGCCTGCTGGGCGCGAACGCCATGGGGAGCGGCAAGCGGGTGGACGTGCACGTGCACAAGGGAGCGGGCGCGTACATCTGCGGCGAGGAAACCGCGCTGATGAACTCGCTGGAAGGCAAGCGCGGCAATCCGCGCATCAAGCCGCCGTTCCCGGCCGTGTCGGGCCTGTTCTCGCAGCCGACCACGATCAACAACGTCGAGACGCTTGCGGCGGTGCCGCACATCCTCAACAACGGCGCCGAGTGGTACAAGGCCATGTCGTTGTCCAACCCGAAGAGCACGGGGACGAAGCTCTTCTCCGTGTGCGGCAACGTGGCGCGGCCGGGCAACTACGAAGTGGTCATGGGGTTCCCGTTCAAGGATTTCCTCTACGATCTCTGCGGTGGACCGCCGGCGGGGCGCAAGTTCAAGGCGATCATCCCCGGCGGCTCGTCCGTGCCGATCCAGACGATGGAAGAGGCCGAGGCGACCTTGATGGACTACGAAGGGTTCGTCGCGCAGGGCACGCAGCTTGGCTCGGGTGGCGTGATCATCTTCGATGACGCCCAGTCCATGCCGCGGATGATCGCACGGCTCGCGCGGTTCTACGCGCACGAGAGCTGCGCCCAGTGCACGCAATGCCGTGAAGGCACCGCGTGGACCACGAAGATCCTCGAGCGCATCGTGGACGGGCAGGGGACGTTCGAGGACCTCGACACGCTGCTCTCGATCGCCGAGAACATGACGGGCAAGACGATCTGCGTGCTCAGCGATTCCTGCGCGGCGCCCGTGGTCAGCGGCCTGCAGAAGTTCCGGCACGAGTTTGAGGCGCTGATCACCGGCAAGCGCACGAGCAAGGTCGCGGTCGCGGGCGGCGCGGCCTTCGCGGGGGCGGCCACACCATGACGGCCCCGGCGATGGTGAACCTGACGATCGAGGGTCGTCCGGTGTCCGTGCCCGCCGGGACGTCGATCCTCGAGGCGGCCAAGGCCGCTGGCGTGCTGATCCCCCACTATTGCTATCACCCGGGGCTGCCGGTGGCCGGCGTCTGCCGCATGTGCCTGGTGGATGTTGAGAAGGCGCCGAAGCTCATGCCCAGCTGCGCGACGACCGTGGCCGAAGGTCAGGTCGTGCGCGTCCACGACGACAAGTCGCTCGAAGCGCGCAAGGGCGTGCTCGAGATGCTGCTGATCAATCATCCGCTCGACTGCCCGATTTGCGACCAGTCCGGCGAATGCGAACTGCAGGACTACACGTTCCAGGAAGGCCGCGCCGACTCGCGCTACCGCGAGCCGAAGCGGTTCAATCCGGTGGAAGACTTCGGCGGGGACGTGTTGTACGTCCCGAACCGCTGCATCCTGTGCACACGCTGCGTGCGGTTCATGGACGACGTCCAGCAGGAGTCGGCGCTGTGCGTGGCAGAGCGTGGTGACCGGGCGGTGATCGCCAAGGCGCCTGATGCGGACCTGACCCAGGCTTGGGCCGGGAACGTGGTGGACCTGTGCCCGGTGGGCGCATTGCTGTCGAAGGACTTCCTGAACAAGGCGCGCGCGTGGGAGCTCGACCGCGCCCCCTCGATCTGCACGGGGTGCTCGCAGGGTTGCAACGTCACGCTGGAAACGCGGGACAACGCCGTCGTGCGCATCAAGCCGCGCGGCAATCCCGACGTCAACGCGTTCTTCATCTGTGACGAAGGCCGCCTCAACTACCGCTGGATGAACCGCCAGGATCGTTGCCTGGCGCCGACGGCGGCGGGCACCGAGTGTCACTGGGATGCCGCGGTCGCGGCGGCGGCGTCCGCCCTCAACGGCAAGCGTGCACACATCGTGGCGAACGCGTCGCTGGGCAACGAGGCGTTCTTCCTGCTCGGCGTCCTGGCGAAGAAGACTGGCGGAAGCGTCCGGTTCACCGTGCCGCAGGGCCCGGAAGCGTTGCTGCCGGGCGTCGAGGACCTTGCCCTGCGCGCGGATCGCGCCGCCAACGCGTATGGCGCCGAGTTGCTCGGGGCGTCTCGAGCGGATGACCCGTACCGTGGCCTGGGCGCCGGCGACACGCTGGTGCTGGTGGATGTGGACCCCGCATCGGTGCCCGCGGGCGCACTCGCGGCAGCCGGGCGGGTCGTGTACCTCGGAACGGTGGTTGCCGCGGGGGTGAAGGCCGCGGCGGTGCTGCCGATCGCGAACATCGCCGAGCACGATGGCACGGTCACCAACCTGCGCGGGCACGTGCAACGCTACTTCCAGGCACGGCCGGCCCCGGGGCACGCCCGCCCGGCCTGGAGCGCGGTGGCGGATCTCCTGATCGCGCTCAAGGGTGAAGCGAACTTCCTCACGGCCGCCGACGCGTTTGCCGCGATGGCGAAGGCCCATGCCGCGTTCGCCGGCATGACGTTCGACCAGCTGGGCACCCGCGGCGCGGCCGCCGCCGGCGCCACGGCGGGGGCGGGGCGATGATCGAACCGACGCTGATCCTGCAGCTCCCGCATCCGCAGTTGCCGCCGTCGACCGGCGTCTTCCTGATCGCGACCGTGATCAAGATGATCGTGATTTTCACGATCTACATGGTCGGCGTCGCGTACTCGACCTTCGCCGAGCGCCGCGTGTCGGCGTGGATCCAGGATCGCCACGGTCCGAACCGCGTGGGACCGCAGGGCATCCTCCAGGTCGCCGCGGACGGCATCAAGAACATCATGAAGGAGGAGACGTACCCGTCGTACGTCAGCAAGGCGCTCTTCGTGCTCGCGCCGGGCATCGCGTTCGTGCCCGCCATGATGACGTGGGCGGTGATCCCGTTCGGCGCGCCGCTGCCGACGCTGTGGGGACGGATCGACCTCGTCGTGGCAGACCTTCCCGTGGGTTTCCTGTTCACGCTCGCCATCTCGTCGCTGGGTGTGTATGGGATCGTGCTCGCGGGATGGGCGTCGAACAACAAGTACGCGTTGCTTGGCGGACTTCGGTCGAGCGCGCAGATGGTCAGCTACGAGATCGCCATGGGGATGAGTACGGTCTGCGTGCTCCTGCTCGCCGGCAACGTGTCGCTGAACGAAGTCGTGCAGCAACAGGCCCAGATGGGCTGGAATGCGTTCCTGCTCTCCGTCGCGGCTTTCATCTTCCTCATCGCCGCGTTCGCGGAGACCAACCGCGTGCCGTTCGACCTGCCCGAAGCGGAATCGGAGCTCATCGCCGGCTACCACACGGAATACAGCGCGATGAAGTTCTCGATGTTCCCGATCTCTGAATACGCCAACATGATCACGGCGAGCGCCATGATGGCCACGCTGTTCTTTGGCGGCTGGGACATCCCGTTCACGAAGTGGGACAACACCGGTGACGCCACGGTGCTCAAGGCGCTGCTTACGTTCGGCGCGTTCGCGACCAAGGTGATCCTCTTCGTGCTGTTCTACATCTGGATCCGATGGACGCTGCCGCGCTTCCGGTACGATCAGCTCATGTCGCTCGGCTGGAAGGTGCTGCTGCCGATGGCGCTCGTGTACGTGATCGTGATTGCCGCGACGGTGCTGGCACTCGACATGGCGGGCATCGCCCGCGGCCCGATGTTCGGCGCGATCCTGTTCGCCCTCAACGCGGTGCTGATGGGCGGTATCCTGTTCGTGCTCGACAAGGGCCGCTTGATCAGCCCGGCCTACTCACGTCTCGACCGGTCGCGCGTCGAGCGCCTGCGCGCCATGGCGACCGGCCGCAGCCACCTGGCAGGCCGAGGAACCGGCGCATGACGATCAAGGTCAAGGTGCTCGAGCGTCCCGTCGGCGAGGTCAGCTACCTGCGCGCGACGGTGAAGGGACTCGCGCTGACCTTCAAGCACCTTGTGGACCCCCACAAGGTCACCGTGCAGTACCCTGAGGAGCGTTGGGACATCTCCCCGCGCTGGCGCGGGACGCACCGCATGTTGACGACCGAAGACGGAAAGGCGAAGTGCGTCGCCTGCGGACTCTGCCCGACCGTGTGCCCGGCCAACTGCATCAAGCTGGTGCCGGGTGAGGACGAGGACGGGAATCGCTATCCGCTCGTCTTCGAGATTGACGAGTTTCGCTGCATCTTCTGCGGCTACTGCCAGGAAGTGTGCCCGGAAGAGGCGATCCACGTCGGTCGGCACTACGAGAACGCCGAGTACAGCCGCGACCGCTTCGTGTACGACCTCGAACGCCTGACGTCGCAGTCGCACGCGGTGTGCGAGATGTGGGACCCTGCCGACCCGAAGGGGGAATAGTCGTGATCGGCCAGGAAGTCCTTCCGCTCTTCTTCACGTTCCACTTCTACCTGTTCGGCCTGGTGGCGCTGGTGGGCGCGATCATTTTCGTGACGCGGAAGAGCCCGGTGGCGGCCGCGATGTGGCTCGTCGTCGTGATGTTCGCGCTGGCCGCGCTCTACGTCATGATCGGCGCGGAGTTCATCGGCATGATGCAGGTCCTGGTGTACGCCGGCGCGATCATGGTGGTGTTCCTGTTCGTCGTCATGTTGCTCAATCTCGGGCACCCGTCCGAGCTTGGCGACATGCGTGGCCGGTTCGGCCGGATCGCGGCGGGGTTCGTTGGGCTGGGACTGGTGGCGCAGTTGCTCGCGCTGTCGCGCAACGCGCTCACGCCCGAGCTGGTGTTGCCCGTGGGGGCGGCGTTGCCGGCCGTGGACCAGCCGGGTGGCATCATCGGCCCGGTGGCGGCGCCGCTGTTCAACGAGTACCTGCTTGCCTTCGAGTTGACGAGCGTGCTGCTGCTGGTGGCGATCGTGGGTGCCGTGGTCCTCGCCAAGAAGCGGAGCGCCTGAACCATGCTCGTTGAATCGCTGACGCTTTCCGCGGCCCTCTTCACGATCGGCGTGATCGGCGTGTTGACGCGCCGGAACGCGATCATCGTGTTCATGTGCGTCGAGCTGATGCTCAATGCGGTGAACCTGTCGTTTGTCGCGCTGTCGAAGCTGTATGGTGCGACGGGGCAGGTGTTCGTGATCTTCGTGATGACGGTGGCCGCCGCGGAAGCCGCGGTCGGCCTCGCGATCATCATCGCCATCTTCCGGCACAAGAAGTCGGTCAACCTGCAGGACATCAACCTGCTCAGGGGCTGACCGCATGTTGCTCCAGGAGACCGTTCACCCCTTGGCCGAGACGGCCGCCAGGTTTGTCTGGTGGTTGCCGACGCTGCCGCTGATCGGGTTTGTCATCAACGGCCTGCTCTCGCTGCAGGCCGCAACGAAGCTGGGCCCAGCGGATCCGTCAGCGGACGCCGATCATGCCCACGCCGGGCACGGCGCTCACGCGCACGACGCGCACGATGCCCACGCGCACGATGCCCACGCGCATGACGCGCATGATGCGCATCCGCCGCGGCATCGGTATGCCGCGATCACCAGCATCATCGGCCCGGGCGTACTGATCGCGTCGTTCGTGCTGGCGCTCGCCATGTTCTTCGCCATGCGCGGCGTCGAGGCGGACGCGCCCTTCGTTTCGCGCCTGTTCTCCTGGATGCCCGTCGGGGACTTCAAGCTCGACGCGGCCCTCCAGCTTGACGCGCTCTCGATGGTGATGGTCCTCGTGATCACGGGGATCGGTTCGCTCATCCATGTGTTCAGCGTCGGGTACATGCAGGACGATCCGGGGTACCCGCGGTACTTCGCGTACCTGAACCTCTTCGTGTTCTTCATGTTGCTGCTCGTCCTGGGCGCGAACTACGTCGTCACCTTCGTGGGGTGGGAAGGCGTTGGCTTGTGTTCGTACCTGCTGATCGGGTTCTGGTTCAGCGAGCAGGCGAATGCGGATGCGGGCAAGAAGGCGTTCGTGGTCAACCGAATCGGCGACTTCGGTTTCATGGTCGCGATGTTCCTCCTGTTCGCGCACCTCGGCACGCTGGACTACACGGCGATCGCGGCGAATGCCGGCACGCTCGAGCCCGGCGGTGCGGTGGTCACGGCGATCTGCCTCTTCCTGTTCATCGGCTGCACCGGCAAGAGCGCGCAGATCCCGCTGTTCACCTGGTTGCCCGATGCCATGGCGGGCCCGACGCCGGTCTCGGCGCTGATCCATGCCGCGACCATGGTCACCGCCGGTGTGTTCCTGATCGCGCGCAGCTCGGTGCTGTTTTCGCTCGCGCCGGTGGCGTCGCTCACCGTCGCGCTCGTCGGTGGCCTGACGGCGATCTTCGCCGCGTCCATCGGCCTGAAGCAGTGGGATATCAAGAAGGTCCTCGCGTATTCCACGGTGTCGCAGCTGGGGTACATGTTCATCGGTGTGGGCGTCGGCGCGTACACGGCCGGCGTGTTCCACCTGGTGACGCACGCGTTCTTCAAGGCGCTGCTGTTCCTCGGGTCCGGTTCGGTGATCTTCGCGATGCACCGGGCCTACCATGCGACGCACAACCACGGCGACGACGCGCAGGACATGCGCAATATGGGCGGCCTCAAGGCGATGATGCCGGTCACGTGGACGCTCCTGTGGATCGCCACGCTCGCGATTGCCGGCGTGCCGCCGTTCTCAGGGTTCTTCTCGAAGGACGAGATCCTCAGCGCGGCGTACTCGCGGGCGCACGAATCCACGCTCGCCGATGCCTCGCTGCTGGGCATGTCGGGCAGCACGGTCCTGTACCTCGTGTGGATCCTTGGGCTCGCGTCGGCCCTGATCACGGCGATCTACATGACGCGCATGATGCTGTACACGTTCCACGGCCCCAACCGCACGGACGAAAAGTCACGCCCGCACCTCGCGGAGGCCCCATGGGTCATGACCGGGCCGCTGGTCGTGCTGGGCGTGCTGAGCCTGTTCGGGGGCTGGCTGAACCTCCCGGAAGTCATCACGCACATGGTGCCGCTCGGTCCTGCGGAGACGCTGGAGCACTGGCTCGAGCCCGTGGTCGGTGAGGCGACGGCCCGGGTGAGCGGCGGCGCCGCACATGTCGCCGTCTCCACGGAGCAAATGCTCATTGCCGGCGCGATCGTGATCGCGATTGCCGGCATCGCCATAGCCAAGGCGCGCCTCAAGCCCGAGGCGCTGCTGACGAAGGACGCGTCGGAACCGTCGCGTGGGTTCGAGCGGATCCTTGAGCGGAAGTGGTACGTGGACGAGATCTACGACGCGCTCGTCGTGCGCCCGATCCATGCGCTGTCGCGTTCCGTGCTCTGGAAGGGTGTGGATGTCGGCCTGATCGACACGCTTGGCGCCAACGGGAGCGCGGCGGTCACGCGGTTCGCCGGCTGGATCGGCAGCCAGCTGCAAACGGGGCGTGTGGGAACCTACGCCTGGCTGCTCGTGATCGGGGCCGTCGTGGTGCTTCGCGCCTTCACGGCAGGGAACTAGGCGATGCACGGACTGCTCGCGTCAATCAGCTACAACAACTGGATCCTGACGGTCCTGCTCGCCCTCCCGGTGCTCGGCGCACTCGCGCTGTGGGCTCAGGGTGCGGCGATGCGGCACGCGGACGAAACGGCTCGCACGTCGGCGGCGCGCAAGCTGGCCCTGGTCGTCTTCACCGCGGAAGCCGTTGTGTCGCTCGGGCTGTGGTGGTCCGTGGACTACAGCAGCCCGCTCTGGTCGGGCTACGTCGCGGTCCCGTGGATTCCTGCGTGGGGCATCTTCTACCGCGTGGGCGTGGATGGCATCGCGACGATGCTGATCCTGCTGACCACGCTGCTGATGCCGCTCACCGTGCTGGGCAGCTGGACCAGCATCCGGGAACGCGCACACCTGTTCTACGCCATGCTGCTCGTGCTCACGACCGGCATGCTCGGCGTCTTCATGGCGCTGGACCTGGCGCTGTTCTACGTATTCTGGGAATTGATGCTCGTGCCCATGTACCTGATCATCGGTATGTGGGGCGGCCAACGCCGCTTGTACGCCAGCCTGAAGTTCTTCCTGTTTACGATGCTGGGGTCGCTCGTCATGCTCGTCGCGATCCTGTATATCGGATTGACGGCGGCCGACCCCCTTGGGCGTCCCGTGTTCGCCTACGACGTCATCGTGAGTGGCGCGACGTATCCGGGAATGGCGTCGCTGTGGCTCTTCGGCGCCTTCTTCCTCGCGTTCGCCGTGAAGGTCCCGATGTGGCCGTTCCACACATGGCTGCCCGATGCGCACGTGGAGGCGCCCACGGCCGGCTCCGTGGTGCTGGCCTCGATCATGCTGAAGATGGGCACGTTCGGCTTCGTACGATTCGCGCTCCCGCTGTTTCCGGACGCGGCCACGAACCCGGCGGTCCGCTCCGCCATCGTGATCCTCGCCGTGGTGGGAATCGTCTACGGCGCGCTGGTGTCCATGGTGCAGCCCGATTTCAAGAAGCTCGTCGCGTACAGCTCCGTGAGCCACCTGGGCTTCGTGATGCTCGGCATCTTCGCGTTCACCACGCAGTCGCTGCAGGGCGCCCTGATGGTCAACATCAACCACGGGATCTCGACGGGCGCGCTCTTCCTCCTGATCGGCATGATCTACGAGCGTCGGCACACACGGCAGCTGGCGGACTTTGGCGGTATCGCGAAGGTCATGCCGCTGTTCGCCGTGATGCTCACGATCGTCGCGCTCAGTTCGATCGGCGTGCCGGGGACCAATGGGTTCGTCGGGGAGTTCCTGGTGCTGGTCGGGGCGTTCCGCACGGAGCCGATCGCGTCGGTGATCGCCGCGACGGTCGTCATCTTTGCGGCGGTGTACCTCCTGTGGGCGCTGCAGCGGATCATCTACAATCCACTGAGCAAGCCCGAGAATCAGGCGCTGAAGGACCTCAATGCGCGCGAACTCGGCTTGCTGGTGCCGTTCATCGCCGGGATCCTCTGGCTCGGCCTCTACCCGAAGCCGGTCCTCGAGCGGACGCAGGCGGCGGCTAACCGCGTGATCGAACGCGTACACGGCATGGGAGCGGACGGTTCCGTGGCGGGGCAGGGACGATGAGCTTCGACGTTTCGACGCCCACCGGGCTGCTGCAGGCCCTCGGCCCGGACCTCGTGCTGATCGTCGGCGCGATGGTCTTGATGCTCGTCGCGGCGTTTCGGCCGGAGAGCGCCGGGCATCAGCGGCGCGTCGGCCTGATGGCGCTGGGCGTGCTGGTGGCGACGATCGCGACCATGTCGTGGTACGCGACGAATGCCAGCTCGACCACGGTGCACGGGATCATCGCCGTTGATGGGTTCCGGTGGGCGGTGAACCTGGTATTCCTCGTCGGCGCCGCTGCGACCATTGCGCTTGGGATCGAGGCCAACCCGCGCGACCGGATTGTCGCGGCTGAGTCGCACGTGCTGGTGCTGTTTGCGACGGCGGGGATGATGGTGCTGGCGGCGGCGCGCGACCTGATGATCGTCTTCCTCGGTGTCGAGATGATGTCGATCGCCGTGTACGTGCTCGCGGGCATCAATCGGTCGAGCGCGCGGTCGGCGGAGGGCGCCCTCAAGTACTTCCTCCTCGGCGCGTTTTCCACGGGGTTCCTGCTGTACGGCATCGCACTGATCTACGGGGCGACGGGCTCGACCCACCTCGGCGTGATCGGCGAGCGGATCGGCACATTCGGGCTCGCGGGCCACGGCATGCTGCTGGTCGGCGTCGGGCTGCTGCTGGTCGGGTTCGCGTTCAAGATTGCCGCCGTGCCGTTCCACATGTGGGCGCCGGACGTGTACGAGGGCGCTCCAACGCCGATCACCGCCTACATGGCGGCCGCGGTGAAGGCCGCGGCCTTCGCGATGTTCCTCCGCGCGTGGCTCGAGGCGTTCTCGCTGCTGGACGGAAGTTGGCTCACGCCGATCTGGTGGCTGGCCGCCGTAACGATGGTGGCGGGCAATGCGATTGCGCTCGCCCAGCGGAACGTGAAGCGCATGCTCGCGTACTCCAGCATTGTCCACGGTGGTTACCTGCTCGTGGCCGTCGCGGCGGGCACTGGGCTCGGGTCGGCCGCGTTCCTGTTTTACGGTATCGCCTACACGCTCGCGACCTTCGGCGCCTTCGCCATCGTGTCCGTGATGGCGCCCACCGGCTCGCGTGGCGCGCTGATCCGGGATTACGAGGGCCTGTGGACCACGCGCCCGTGGCTCGCCGTCGGTTTTGCGATCTGCATGCTCGCCCTGCTGGGATTCCCGATCTTCGGTGGGGTTGGCTTCTTCGCGAAATGGTACGTGCTCCAGGCCGCCATCACGTCGCCGCGCGAGCTTACGCCCCTGGCGATCGTGCTTGTGCTGACGTCGGTGGTGTCCGCGGGCTACTACCTCCATGTCGTTCGCGTGATGTTCATGAAGCCGCGTCCTGAGGACGCTGACGAGCCCGGGCCGGTGTATCCGCTCACGCAGGCTGTGCTGGTTGGCAGCGTCGCGCTGATCCTCCTGCTTGGCTTGTTCCCGAACACGCTCGCGACCTGGGCGAAGGACAACGCCCTGGGCGCCCGGCCGACCGCGGTTACCACGAACGCTCCGTAGCGGCCTCGGCCGCCTGCGCGCGTAGCAGAACGGCCGCTCTCGTCGCGATATTCGGTCCCATGCTGTCCCGGAGCATCTTTCGTCAGTACGATATTCGCGGCGTGGTCGCTCGCGACCTCACCGAAGCCGGCGCCGAGGCGATCGGTCGCGGTATGGCCGCGCTGCTCGAGGAGCGCCGGGAGCCGAAGAAGGTCGTGGTCGGCCGCGATAATCGCCCCAGCGGCAGTGGGCTTCGCGACGCGCTGATCCGGGGACTCCGCACCGGTGGCGTCAATGTGACGGACATCGGCGTCGTGCCAACCCCTGCGCTCTACTGGGCCTTGCACCACCTCAGGGTCGGCTGCGGCATCCAGATCACGGGTTCGCACAATCCGCCGGAGTTCAACGGGATGAAGATCTCGGTCGGCGGGCAGTCCTTGCACGGCGATGCGTTGCAGCACCTGTTCGAACTGGCCAGCCGCGTCGAGGCCCCCGAGGCGGACGCGCCGGCGCATGCGTCAGCGCGACCGGCGGGAGGCGCGCTCGTCAAGCGCGGGGTGCTGGACGCCTACGTGGATGACCTCGTGGCCCGGATCGGACCGGTGCCGACGTTTCGGGGGCGCCCGCTGCAAATCGCCGTGGACTGCGGGAACGGCGCCGGTGCGCTTGTGGCCGAGCGATTCTTCAAGCGCCTCGGCGTTGGCGTGACACTGCTGTTCGGCGATTCGGATGGCACGTTTCCGAATCACCATCCTGATCCGACGGTGCTCGAGAATCTCCAGGACCTGATCGCCACGGTGCGGCGCGAGCGTTGCGACTTCGGGATCGGGTTCGACGGCGACGCGGATCGTATCGGCCTGGTGGACGGGGCGGGGCAGGTCGTCTGGGGCGACTACCTCCTGCTCCTCTACGCGCGTGATGTCCTGCAGCGCAGCGGCCAGCGCGAGCCGATCATCTTCGACGTGAAGTGTTCCCAGGCCCTGCCGGACGCGATCACGGCTGCCGGCGGCACACCGGTGATGTGGAAGACCGGGCATTCGCTGATCAAGGAGAAGATGCGGGAGCTTGGCGCGCCGGTCGCGGGCGAAATGTCGGGGCACATGTTCTTCAGCGAAGGCTTCCTGGGTCACGACGACGCGATCTACGCCGCCGGACGGCTCTGCCGGATCGCGGCCGGCGCCGGGCGGTCGGTAACCGAGATGCTCGCGGACGTTCCGGCCTTCGTGTCCACGCCGGAGATCCGCGTGGACTGCGACGATGCGCGCAAGTTCGAGGTGGTCACGCAAGCGGTCGCGCACTTCCGGGGCCAGCGTGAAGTCGTGGATGTGGACGGCGCACGCGTCCTCTACGGCGATGGTTGGGGCCTGGTGCGCGCGTCAAACACGCAACCGATCCTTGTGCTCAGGTTTGAGGCGCGAAGCCGGGAACGCTTGCACCAGATTCGCGACGACTTCGCGTCGTGGCTCGCGACGCAGGGCGTCGCCGTTCCGGAGCTGGCCGGCCTGGGTTGATGCGCCGACCGTTCTGGGCGCTGGTCGCGTCGGTCGCCGCGCTCCTCATCATCGGGCGCGTGGCCGCCAGCGGCTACGCGGAATGGGCATGGTATGACGCGATCGGCGGCGGCGAGGTGTATCGCGCCCGGATGGCGCACGCGCTCGCCTGGTACGGCGTCGCCGGCGTGACGGTGGTGGGTTTCGCGTACCTGAACCTGCTTGCACTCCGCCGCTCGATCGTCTCGCTCGTGCTGCCGCGCCGGCTCGGCAACATCGAGATCGGCGAGGCGGTCTCGCCCGCGGTGCTGCATCTGGCGGTGGTCGTGCTGGCCGGCGTGATCGGCGTGGCGTTGATTGCGCAGCCGGTGGACTGGAGCGTCTTCGCGCTGGCCCGCTACGCGGAGCCCTTCGACGAACGCGACTTCCTGCTGGACACCGATCTCGCCTACCCGATTGCCTGGCTCCCGTTTGAGGCGCAGGTGTTTCGGTTGGCCGCGCGCGCCGTGATCACGGTGTCGCTCGTGGTTGTCGCGCTCTACGCGATCACGCCGAGCCTTCGGGTGTCGCGCGCGGGCGTCGAGGTCTCGACGTACTGCCGTCGTCACCTGGGCGTGTTGGCGTCCTTGGCGCTCCTGCTGCTCGCGTGGAGCGTGCGCCTCGACGTCGCGACGCTGACGTCGGTGCGCCCGGACGCCTCGCCACCGTTCGGTGTGTACGACCAACG
>VGVM01000012.1 GCA_016874035.1 Gemmatimonadota bacterium | reverse complement strand
CGCCACCGCCGCCACCGCGGCCACCGCGGCCACCGCGGCCGCCGCGATCGCGCTCGCCTTCCGGCTCGGCGCCACGGTCCGACGAATACGTGTAGCTCTCGCCCTCTTCGGCTTCCTCGCGCACCGGGGCCTCGCGACGCGCCTCGACCACGGCATCCGCAAACGCGTGCGTGATCAGTTCCACGGACTTGATCGCGTCATCATTGCCGGCGATCGGCACGGTGATCAGGTCGGGATTCGAGTTGGTATCGCAGATTGCGACGATCGGGATGCCGAGCTTGTTCGCCTCGTCCACCGCGATCCGCTCCTTCTTCGCGTCCACGACGAAGATCAGGCCGGGGAGGCGCGACATCGCCCTAATACCGGCCAGGTTCTTGAGCAGCTTGTCGCGCTGCCGCGTCAGGAGCAACTGCTCCTTCTTCGTGTAGTTCTCGAACTCGCCGCCGGCTTCCGTGCCCGCCTGGAGTTCCTTGAGGCGGCGAATCTGCTTCTTGATCGTCGCGAAGTTCGTGAGCAGCCCGCCCAGCCACCGCTCCGTGACGGACAGCGCGCCCGCACGCTCGGCTTCGCCCTGCACGATCTGCGCCAGCTGCCGCTTGGTGCAGACGAAGAGCACGTTGTCACCGCGGAGGACGACCTCGCGCGCCAACTGCCGCGCGAGTTCCACCTGGTGCATCGTCTTCTGCAGGTCAATGATGTGAATGCCGTTGCGCTCGGCGAAGATGAACCGACGCATCTTGGGGTTCCATCGGCGGGTCTGGTGGCCGAAATGGACCCCGGCTTTCAGGAGGTCGTCCAACGAGATCTGTGACATGGTGTCCGTCGTGGGTTGGTGTCGTCGGGGCGACTCATCGCGTTGGCCGACCGCTCGCGCGGCACCCGGCCTCGGCTCATCGCCCCTGAGAGATGGGTGAACTAGCGCTTGCTGAACTGGAACCGCTTGCGGGCCTTCGGACGACCCGGCTTCTTGCGCTCGACCGCTCGGGCGTCGCGCGTCAGGAGGCCGAGGTCACGCAGCTTCCGGCGATGCGCCTCGTCAATCTTGACGAGCGCGCGCGCCACGGCGAGGCGCAGTGCTCCCGCCTGGCCGTTCGAGCCGCCGCCGGAGAGGTTGGCCTGCACGTCGAACCGACCGAGCGTGTCCGTCGCGGTAAACGGCTGCTGGATCGCCGTCACCAGCGTCGGCCGCGGGAAATAATCGCCGAGCGTGCGCCCGTTGACATCCCACTTGCCGGACCCGGCGCGGAGGTACACACGGCACACCGCTTCCTTGCGGCGTCCGATCGAGTGAATCGCTGCGTCGCTCATTTACTTGCCCCCCTGCTTGCCGAACGTGAGCGGCGCGGGTTGCTGCGCCTTGTGCGGGTGCTCGGTGCCCGGATAGACACGGAGCTTGAGCCGAAGCACCTGGCGCGCGAGCGCATTCTTCGGGAGCATGCCGAACACGGCCTTCTCGATCACGCGCTCCGGATGCTTCGCCAGCACGGTGCCGATCGGGTCGTGACGCTCGTGACCCATGTAGCCCGTGTGGGCGAAGTAGGTCTTCTGCTCAGCCTTCCGGCCGGTCAGGCGAACCTTGGACGCGTTGATCACGATGACGTTGTCGCCCGTGTCAATGTGCGGCGTGAACATGGGCTTGTGCTTGCCTCGGAGGACCTTCGCGACCTCGCTGGCGAGGCGCCCCAGGACCACCCCTTCCGCGTCAACGATGAACCACTTGCGTTCAACGTCGGCGGGTCGTGCCGAATACGTGGACATTGAAACCGAATCACCTGCTGTGTGGCGTGCGCATCGCGCACCCACGGTACGAACCACGCCTCACCGGTGCGGGCTGCAACCCGGGTCTTGGCACCCCGAAGGGATTTTTGACAGACCTTGAAGCTACACAATGACTTAGCTCAGGTCAACGCCGGCGGCTGTCGGTGAAGCAACCGGCCGCTGCCCTTGTCGCGTGACCCGCACGGCGGTCGTTTTGGGGCCACCCCATGCCGCTCGTAACCCGCCAGGCCCTGTTCGTCCCCCCGACCCGCAAAGTGCTGTTCCTTGCGGCCTACCTGGCGGCCTACGCGATCGTCTTGGGGCTCGTGCGCGACAAGTCGCCGCCGTTCCCGGCGATCGCAGACACGGCGTACATGGTCTTCCGCGTGACGCTGACGCTCGCCCTCTGGTGGGCGGCGCGCTGCTCGGTCGATCGGCATCTCGCGCGGGGGTGGTACCTGCTCGCCGCCGGCCAGGCATTCGCCGTGTTCGGGAACGCCACCTGGGTGTACAGCGACCTCACCGGCGTCGAGACGGAGAACAGTACTTACCTGGCGTGGACGGTCCCGCAGAGCGTGCTGACACTCGCCGGGTACTGGCGCATGATGGCGCCGAAGGGCGGCGTGCGCGGGCGTCCGGGCGACTGGATCGACGCGGCCGCGCTTGCCGTGGCCTCTCTCAGCATCGCGTGGTATTTCATCGCCGCGCGGCTGGTCACGACGGTGTACGACGACAGCGGGGGCGCCGCGCTTCTCATCGCCGACCTGGCCGCGAGCAGTGCAACCCTGATGTTCGCGACGGCGGTGTGGCTGCGCTCGCCACAGGGCCTCGCACCGGGCGCGATGCCGCGCATGGCGATTGCGGCGGCCATGATGCTGGCCGCCGACCTCGTGATCGAGGACCAACTGCTCGACGGCAGTTACCAACCCGGCTCGCTGCTCGACGTGTGGTATGGGCTGGCCATCCTCCTGCAGGTGATCGCCGCCGACCGGCACTGCTACTACCGGCCGCCGGCTGAGGAACCTCCGGCAACACCCGCACGGTCGATCGCCTGGTCGCCGCGGCGATGCTCGCATCGTTGATCCCGCTGGCCGCCGAAGCGATGCGGGACGCCGGGCCGCTCGGCCCGCGCACGGCGTCGAGTTTTGGCGCCGTCGTGCTCGTGCTGCTGGCACTCGTGCGCCAGCGGCTCGCCCGCCGCGAAATCGACGAGCTGGTGGCAAGCCGGATCGGCTTGCAGCAGCAGCTCTGGCAATCGCAGAAGCTCGAAGCCGTCGGGCGCCTCGCCGGCGGGATCGCGCATGACTTCAACAACATCCTTGCCGGCATTTCCGGCCACGCGCAGTTGCTGCGCACCGGCGTTGCCACCGACGTGTCGGGCGAGGCGCGGCAGATCGAACATTCCACACAGCGCGCCGCGACGATCGTCAAGCGGTTGCTCACGTTCAGCCGCAGCCAGTCGCCCGTGCTGCGGCCCGTCGAGCTGACCCCCGCCGTGCGATCCATGCAGCCGATGCTTCGCCAGTTGGTCGTATCGGACACGACCTTGCACTGGGAACTCAACGACGACGGCGCGGTGGTGTCGCTCGCGGACGGCCAGCTCGAACAGGTCCTGCTCAACCTCGCGATCAACGCGCGCGATGCATCGCCGATTGCGAGCACAATCACCGTCGCGACGCGTCGGGTGAGCGTCACCCCCGAATCAACGCTGCACGCCCGCGGCGTGCCAACCGGCAGCTGGGCGCTCCTGCAGGTGCGCGACGAAGGATCCGGAATGGATGCGGCCACGCAGAGCCAGATCTTCGAACCGTTCTTCACCACCAAGGAGGGCGCCGGCGGCACCGGCCTCGGGCTCTCCACGGTCGCCGGGATCGTCAGCTCGTCGGGCGGTCACATCGTCGTTGACAGTGCACCGCAGGCCGGCACGTCGATGTCGATACTGTTTCCACTGGCGGACACCGGTGCCGTGCACGCCCCGGCCCTCCCCGAGCCGCCGCAAGTCGACGGGGCGGCCCGTGCCGTCCTGATCGTTGACGACGAGGCGCCCATTCGCACGGCGCTCGCCCGGTACCTGGATCGCGTCGGATTCAGGGCGCTCCCCGCCGCTGACGCCACGGAAGCCGTTGAGATCATGGAGCGCGAACAGTGGGCGGTGGCGCTGGTCCTCACCGATGTCAGGATGCCCGGACGCACGGGACTCGAACTCGCGCAGGAGCTGCGGGCGCGCGCACCGCGTATCCCGATCCTGTTCATGTCGGGATACGCCGAGTCCCCGGGCGCGCCGGGTCGCGTACCGCCCCTCGAAGACACGATCTGGAAACCGTTCGACCTGGTCGAAGTCGCCGCCCTGATCCGGAAGCGGATCGAAGTGGCGGCGTCAGCGAAACGAGACTAGCGTCGCGCCTTTCTCCACCGGCTTGCCGGGCGCCACGTGCACCTCGCCGACGACCCCGTCCGCCGCCGCCCGTAGCTCGTTTTCCATCTTCATCGCCTCGATGGTCACGAGTGGCTGGCCGGCGGAGACGGCGTCGCCCGCTCCCACATGCACCTTGACCACGAGCCCCGGCATCGGGGCAACCAACGGGCGATTCCCCGTCGCCGGCCGCGACGCCTCGGCCATGTCGCGCACCGCGCGCGTGCGTTCGTCCACCGCGTCCACGGCATAACGCCGGCCGTCAATGTGCACGATGTACTTCCCGCGCGGCCCGTCCCGGCGGGCGGTCACGCGATGGACCGCGGTCCCGACCGAGACCAGCCGCAGCGGTGTGGAGGCCACGTCCGCCAGCGCGACCGCCACGGGCGCACCGCCATCCACGCGCGCCGTTGCGCCGTCGAGTTCGACCACGTGGCGAACGCCGTCGAGATCTACGACATACTTCACGCGGCTCGCTCCAGGCACACCACGGTTTCCACGTGCGCTGTCTGGGGGAACATGTCGAACAACATCACGTCGGCGATCGCCCAGCGCGGCATCCGCGCCAGGTCCCGGGCGAGGGTCGCCGGGTCGCACGACACGTAAATCACCACACGCGCGTTGGACGCGTTGACGGCGTCGCAGACGCCCGGGCCGACGCCGGCGCGCGGGGGGTTGAGCACGATGACGTCGGCGGGAAGCGCCACCGCGATCGAATCTTCGACGCGCCCCGCGATCACCACCGAGGGCGCCGCGACACGCTGCCGGAGTTCCTCCACCGCTTCTGCGTCGAGTTCGATCGCCGTGCAGCGCACACCAGACGCGCCCAGGGCTGTCGTGAGCTCGCCAACGCCCGCATACGCGTCCACGACATGTCCGGGCGCGACGGCTCTCACGGCCGATTCGACATGCGCCCGCAGCATGGCGCCCACCTCGGCGTTGACCTGGACAAAGGCGGGCGCGGCGTCCCGCACACCGGCGGCCAGGGCCTTCGACCCGTCGGGCCGTACCCACCACACTGAGCGGATCGTCGGGACCTGAGCCAGCAGCTCGCGCGGGTCGTCCTCGTTCCACCGGTCCGCCCCCTCGACGACCAGCGCGACGCCGTCGCCGGCCAGCCGGATGGTCAGGCGCAGCGCGCGGGTCCGCGGAAACAGCCGCGCGTGGGGTCGGATCGCCTGCCATACCTGGACCAAGCGCTCATCGGCTACGGCACAGTCGCGGAGTTCGAACACCGAGTCGGGATTGTCGAAGCGGTGAAAACCGCCTGTCCACGGCATTGCGGAACCTTCACGACGCAATGCGAGTGCGATGCGGCTGCGATAGCGCGTGGCGGCACCCCCGCGAATCGGGGGCAGCGCGATGGGACGCTTCCCGATTCGCGTCAGGGCATCGCGCACGATCACCCGCTTCGCGTTGCGCTGCGCGTCGAGGCTGAGGTGCTGGAGCTGGCAACCGCCGCACGCGTCCGTGGCATAGTGCGGACATGTGGGTGTCGCGCGACATGCCGCCGGGCTCAGCACCTCCACCACCTGGCCGCGCGCGAGGCGGCCCGCAACCGTCACCGTCGCTCGCACGCGATCCCCGGGGGCAGTTCGCGGGACGAACGTCACCAGTCCGTTCTCTCGCGCGACGCCGTCGCCGCCGGCCGCGATGGACTCGATCTCGAGCACGGCGATCCGCGACTCCCGTGCTTCCGCGCGGCCCGTCCTCATGGCCGCAACGCCTCGCGTCGAGCCAGCGTCGCCCAGGCACTGGCCACCCCCGCACCGCTCGCGGACTCGCTCGCGACAGCTTGCGCAGTGTGACGCGTGCCCCGCCGGTCCGCGTCGGCGATGAGCGCGGCGGCGATCGCCGCCGCCTGCCGTTCCGCGACCGAGGGCGCCGCGCCGAGCAGCGACGGCAGGCGCCGCTCCAACCACTGGATGTCAATCGCACCGGCGCGAAACTCCGCGTCCTCCATGACCCGGAGGTGGAACTCGCGTGAGGTTTCCACCCCGGCGACGATCAACTCCCGCAGCGCCCGATGCATGCGGTCCACCGCCTGTTCGCGGCTCGATCCCCACACGATGAGCTTGGCGAGCATGGGATCGTAGTGCAGCCCGACCTCGGAGCCGGATTCGACGCCCCCGTCCCACCGCACCCCGGGCCCGGACGGCACGTGCAGGCACTCGATGCGCCCCGTCGAGGGGAGGAAGCCGTTGGTCGGATCTTCACTCGTAATCCGGCACTCGATCGCCCAGCCGCGCGGCTCCATCGTGTCGGGGAATGGGATGCGCTCGCCGCCGGCGATCCGCAGCTGCCACTGTACCAGGTCCACGCCGGTCACGAGTTCCGTGACCGGGTGCTCAACCTGGATCCGCGTGTTCATCTCGAGGAAATAGAAGTTGCCATCGCGCGCAAGCAGGAACTCGCAGGTTCCCGCATTCCGGTAGCCGGCGGCCTTCGCCGCGCGGACGGCCGCGGCACCCATGCGCGCGCGGAGCTCCGGCGACACCGCCGGGCTCGGCGCTTCCTCGATCATCTTCTGGTGGCGGCGCTGCACCGAGCACTCGCGCTCGCCGAGCGCGATCACCGTGCCGTGGTGATCGGCGAGCACCTGGATTTCCACGTGCCGCGGTCCTTCGATGTACTTCTCGACGTAGACCGCGTCGTCGCCGAACGCGTTGCGCGCCTCGCGCCGCGCGGACTCCCACGCTTCCGGAAGCTCGGCAGCAGTCCGAACGACGCGCATGCCCTTCCCGCCCCCACCGGCAGCGGCCTTGAGCAGCACGGGATAGCCGAATGTTTTCGCGACCTTCTTGGCGGCAGCCGCGTCGGGGAGCGCCTCGGTGGTGCCCGGCACGACGGGCACATCGTGCGCCACGGCCAGCGTCCGCGCTGCGGTCTTCGACCCCATGGCGGCGATGGCCTCCGCCGGAGGGCCGACCCAGACGAGGCCGGCCTCGCGCACCGCGCGCGCAAACCATTCACGCTCGGAAAGGAAACCGTACCCGGGATGCACCGCATCCGCGCCCGCCGCCTTGGCGGCGGCGATGATCCGCTCACCATCGAGGTAGCTCTCGCGTGAGGGCGCGGGGCCGATGTGCACCGCCTCGTCCGCCTCGCGCACGTGCGGCGCGTGCGCATCGGCGTCGGAGTATACGGCGACCGAGCGGATCCCCAGTTCCTGGCACGCGCGAACGACGCGCAGGGCGATTTCGCCCCGATTCGCAACCAGGACTTTCTTCAGCACGACCGCACGCTCACAGCGGGATGTTGCCGTGCTTCTTCGGCGGGTTGCGGTCGCGTTTCCCCTGCAGCGACTCGAGCGCCTCGATCAGCCGCGGGCGAGTGTCGGCCGGATCGATGATGTCGTCCACAAAGCCGCGGGCCGCCGCGATGTACGGGTTGGCGAACTTCTCCGTGTATTCGGCCACGCGCTGGTCGGTGGCCGCGACCGGGTCGCTGGCCTCGGCGATTTCCTTCCGGAACAGGATCTCGACCGCCCCCTTGGGGCCCATGACGGCGACCTCTGCCGTCGGCCACGCGACGTTGTAGTCGCCCCGGATGTGCTTCGAACTCATGACGTCGTACGCACCCCCATACGCCTTGCGCGTGATCACCGTCAGCTTGGGCACGGTCGCCTCGCAATACGCGTACAGGAGCTTCGCGCCATGCCGGATGATGCCGCCGTGCTCCTGGGCCAGCCCCGGGAGGAATCCGGGCACGTCCTCGAAGGTCACGATCGGGATGTTGAACGCGTCGCAGAACCGGATGAACCGCGCCGCCTTCATGCTGGCGTTGATGTCGAGTACGCCGGCGAGCACGGCTGGTTGGTTGGCGATCACGCCCACGCTGAACGCGCCCAGGTGCGCGAAGCCGCAGATGATGTTCTGTGCGAAGTCGGCCTGGACCTCGAGGAAATCCCCGTCGTCCACGATGCGCTTGAGCACCTCGTGCATGTCATACGGCTTGTTCGCGTTGTCCGGCACCACGCCCCGCAGCGACTCGTCGCGTCGGTCGCGCGGGTCGCGGCCCGCGCCGCGCGGCGGCGTGTCCACGTTGTTCGACGGCAGGAACGCCATCAGGCGCCGGATGCCGTCGAGGCATTCGAGTTCGCTCGATGACGTGAAGTGCGAGACGCCGCTTGTGCCGCCATGGGTGTCCGCGCCGCCGAGCTGCTCCATCGTGACGTCTTCGTGCGTGACGGTCTTCACGACATTCGGGCCCGTGACGAACATGTAACTCGTCCCGCGGGTCATGAAGACGAAGTCGGTGATCGCCGGCGAATACACCGCACCGCCGGCGCAGGGCCCGAGGATCGCCGAGACCTGCGGGATCACACCGGAGGCCATCGTGTTCCGCAGGAAGATGTCCGCGTACCCGCCAAGCGACACGACGCCCTCCTGGATTCGCGCGCCGCCGGAATCGTTCAGCCCGATCATCGGGGCGCCGTTCCGGACCGCGAGATCCATGACCTTGCAGATCTTCTCGGCGTGCGTCTCGGACAGCGACCCGCCGTACACCGTGAAGTCCTGCGAGAAGACGTACACGAGTCGCCCGTCAATCCGGCCGAAGCCCGTCACGACCCCGTCGCCGTACGGACGCTGCGCGTCGAGCCCGAAATCGCTCGAGCGATGCGTGACGAACCGATCCAACTCGACGAACGAGCCCTCATCGAGCAGCGCGTCGAGACGCTCTCGGGCCGAGAGCTTGCCCTTGGCATGCTGCGCCTTGATCCGTTCGGCACCGCCACCCTGCTCCGACTCGGCGATCCGGCGTTCGAGCAGGTCGAGCTTTTCGCGCATCGTCATGGGGCGAAATCAACCCCGCGCGAAAACCCGCGTCCAGTGGCGCCGGCGGTCACGAGCTGGCGGAGCCCCTTGCGTTCGCCCAGCGATTGGTGCGGCGAAGCAGGCGGTTGAGCGCGGGGGCGTCGCCCGCCGTGACGCGGTCCTCGACCTGCCGCAGTGCCCGGACGAGCCGGCGAACGCCGATGGCGACGCGATCGCGGTTCGACAACAGGATCGGCGTCCAGACACCCGCGCTGGACGCGGCCAGTCGCGTCATGTCGCGGCCACCCCGCCCCAGCGTACTCCGGCGGATTCCCGAATCGGCGAGCAGCATCGCGAGCGCCACGGCGGCAACCTGAGGCACGTGACTGACGCCCGCGAGCAGCGCGTCGTGCGCGTCGGCGTCACAGACCTGCACACGAGCGCCAACGGAACGCCAGAGGGACTTGGCGCGCCGCAGCGACGGAAGCCGGAGTTCACGATGCGTCGTGAGGTACACTGTCTTTCCCGCAAACAAGGCGCTGCGCGAAGCCGGCCACCCCGACACGTGGTCACCCGCCATGGGATGCGCCCCGACGAAGTTCGCGCGCAAGCCCGCATCGCGCGCGGCGCGCATGACGCCGCGCTTCGTGCTGCCCGCGTCCATGACCAGCGGGACCAGCCGGAGCCGTTGCCTCGCCGAACCGAGCGTCCGTTCAATCGCGTCAACCGGGAGCGCAAGCACGCAGGCATCGCAGGACTCGACTCCGGCAAGCGACCGCGGCAGCGTCCCGGCGATCACCCGCGCGCGCCGCGCCGCCCGCAGCGACGCTGCGCGGCGGTCGAACGCGACGACGGTGTGCCCCGCCGCCCGAAAGTCCCGCGCCAACGAGCCGCCGATCAACCCGAGGCCGATGACGGCAATCTTCATGGCTTCGCGGGCCTTCGCTGTGCGGCACGACATACGCCGATGATCCGCCAAAACAGCGCGCGCACGTCCTCGGCCGGCAGGCCGGCCTCGCGGGCACGACTGCCGGCGCGCCGCACGACCTGGGCCTCGCGCGCCGGATCGTGAATGGCCGCACCCGCGGCCGCTTTCGCCGCGCCGATTCGCGCCGCGATCGCGGCCCGGCGCGCGAGCAGCGCCACGATCTGGTCGTCCGTGCGCTCGATGCGCGCGCGCAGCCGCGCGAGCCGATCGGCGTGCCGACCAGCGAGCCGTCGAGTAGTCACGCGGGCACCTCCTGGAGTGTTCCCATCGTACGGCCGGCCGCGCCCGCGAACGGGGCGAGTCGTGCCATCAACGTCCCGAACGCCTCGAAGTCTAGTGATTGATCGCCGTCGGACCGCGCGGACGCGGGCGCCGGGTGCACCTCGACAATCAGGCCGTCGGCGCCGGCTGCGATGGCCGCGAACGCCAACGGCGCGACGAGGTCGGCCCTGCCCCCGGCATGCGACGGATCCACGATCACCGGCAGGTGCGTCTCGCGCTTCAGCACGGGGACCGCGGCCACGTCAAACGTATTGCGCGTGGCGCGCTCGAACGTGCGAATGCCCCGTTCACAGAGCACGACCTGGTCGTTCCCCTGCGCGACGATGTACTCGGCGGCAAGGAGCAGTTCCTCGATCGTGGCCGAGAGCCCGCGTTTGAGCAGGACGGGCCTGCGGACCTCACCGACGGCGCTCAGCAACGGGTAGTTCTGCATGTTGCGCGCACCGACCTGCAGCATGTCGGCATACTCCGCGACCGTCTCCACCTGTCGCGTGTCCATGACTTCGGTCACCACCGGCAGCCCCGTCTCCGCGCGCGCCTCAGCCAGGAACTCAAGCGCTTCCACGCCAAGGCCCTGGAACGCATAGGGTGACGAGCGCGGCTTGAAGGCACCGCCGCGCAAGACGGCAGCGCCGCCGTCCCGTGTGCTGCGCGCCGTACGGAGCAGCATCTCTCGGCCTTCCACCGAGCGCGGGCCCGCGGCCACGACCACAGTGGAATCGCCGAATCGCGCGCGCTCGGATCCCCCGACTTCCACCACGGTGTGCGTCGCGCGAAAGCCCTTCGACACCTGCCGGTACGGCTTGAGGATCGGAATCACGCTCTCGACGCCTGGCAGCGCGCCAAGCGACGCGGCGTTCAGGAGGCGCTCGTCCCCGATGCAACCGATAATGGTGCGCTGCTCGCCGCGCGACAGGTGGGTCGCGAGGCCCGTACGCTCGACGGCTTCGCGAATTGCGTCGAGGGCTTCATCGGTCGTGCCGGACTTAGTGACAATGATCATGGGAATGCCGTGAGGGAAAAAGAAAAAGCCCGTGGAGTTTTCCACGGGCTCGCACAACGCTGACGTCGTACTACGCGCTACAACTCCACCGAGCGGCCCGTGTTGTGGCCGACGGCGTAGTAATACCGGATCGAGGAGTTTGGTGCGCGCATCAGGAGCGGTAAGCTGAGCCCGGCGCCGACCTTTCGCAGGCGGTGGTGCGACCGATCGCGTGGCAAAAGCAAGACGACCCCCAGGCCAAGACCTGAGGGTCGTCTGCCGACCGTGCGGCCGGATCTCGCCAAGCGATGCCTACTCGTCGTCGTCCATGTCCACCGCCGACATGTCCACCGGCGGCAGCGGTTCGTCTTCCGAGTGGATCTTCGACGGCTCGGCCGGGCGCTCCTGACCCGCGGGGATACTCACCACGCCGAGGACGATCCGGCGGTGAATGGGATCCACCTCGAGCACGCGCACGTTCATCGACATCTTCTCCCACGCGACGTCCGCGGGGCTCGCGACATTGCCCAACTCCGACAGGTGCGAGAGCGGCACAAAGCCCTCGATGTCGTTTCCGATGTCCACCACCACGCCCTGCTCCATCAAGCGGGCGACCACACCCGGGAGTTCCGTACCCACCGGGTAGGACTCGCCGATGCGGAGCCACGGATCCTCGGCGGCCTGCTTGAGGCCGAGCGAGATGCGCTTGTTGTCGGCGTCAATGTTGAGGATGACGACGTTCACGTCGTCGCCCTTCTTCACGACTTCGGACGGGTGCTGCACGCGCTTGGTCCAGCTCATGTCGGAGATGTGGATCAGGCCGTCAATGCCCGGTTCGATCTCGACGAAGGCGCCGAACGACGTGAGGTTGCGGACCTTGCCCGAGAGGCGCGTGCCGACCGGGTACTTGGTCGGGAGCACCATCCACGGATCCTGCTCCGTCTGCTTCATGCCGAGCGAGATCTTCTCCTCGGTCTGGTCCACCTTGAGCACGACGGCTTCGATCGCCTCGCCGATCGAGACGATCTTCGACGGGTGGCGCACGTTGCGCGTCCAGCTCATTTCGCTGATGTGCACGAGGCCTTCGATGCCCGGCTCGATCTCGATGAACGCGCCGTAGTTGGTGATCGAGACCACCTTGCCCGAGACGCGCGTGCCGACCGGATACTTTGCCGCGACGTCCTTCCACGGATAGCTCTGGAGCTGCTTGAGGCCGAGCGAGATGCGCTCGCGCTCCCAGTCGATGTCGAGGACCTTGATCTCCAGCTCGAGCCCGATCTGGACCATCTCGGTCGGGTGCTGGATGCGGCCCCAGGACATGTCGGTGATGTGGAGGAGTCCGTCCACGCCGCCGAGGTCAATGAATGCACCGAAGTCGGTGATGTTCTTGACGACGCCCTTCCGCACCTGGTCCTTCTGGAGCTCCTTCATGAGCTTCTCGCGCTTGCCGGCGCGCTCGGTCTCCAGGATCACCCGGCGCGACACGACGATGTTGCGGCGGCGCTTGTTGAGCTTGATGATCTTGAACTGGTACTTCTGGCCGAGGAGATCGTCGATGTTCGGCACACGGCGGAGCGCGATCTGCGAACCCGGGAGGAACGCGTCCACGCCCATGAGGTCCACGACGACGCCGCCCTTGATCTTCTTGGTGAGCACGCCTTCCACCGGCTGGTCGCTCTCATACGCGATGCGGATCTTCTCCCACACGCGCATGAAGTCGGCCTTCTTCTTCGACAGGACGACCGACCCTTCCTGGTCCTCGAGGTGCTCAAGGAGCACGTCGATCTCGTCGCCGGCCTTGAGCTCCGGCATGTCCTTGAACTCTTCGAGCGGGATCGAGCCTTCGGACTTGAAGCCGATGTCGAGGACGACGAGGTTGTCGCGGATGTCGAGGACGCGCGCCTTGACGATTTCGCCCTCTTCAATGGCGGCCAGCGTGCCATTGTAGAGGTCCATCATGCGCTCGTAGTCGGACGACGAGTATTCGTCTTCCTCGTAGAGCTCGGGGCGGCGGTTGGCGAGGGGGCGGAGTTGCGCCTTCTGCAGGTCGCGCTTCTCGCGGGCGGTCAGCGTGGACACGGCCCCGGGCGCGGTGAGTGTTTCAGGAGACACGTTTCGATTGTCCGCGAGCCTTCGGCTCGTCGCGGTGAGGATGGAGTGAACCAGCTGGCGCTGCCAATCCGGCGGATTTGCCGGAGCCATATAATATGGCGACGACCCGCCATGGGATCAACCGCCGTCTATCCGGGTTTTCGTCTCTGGGTAGCGAGGGCGACGATCTTGGCCGCCTGGTCATCCGGCTTGAGGAGTGTCGTGTCGATGTGCACCGCGTCCGCCGCCGGCTGGGTCTGCTCCTGGTCCTTGGCGTCACGCGCCCCGAGGGCGGCCGCTTCATCCGCCACTTCGTCGGCCGACGGTACGCGGCCCAGCATCTCGACACTCCGGCGCCGCGCCCGTTCCGTGGCATCGGCCACCAGCCAGATCTTGAGCGCCGCATCGGGAAACACCGCCGTCCCCATGTCGCGGCCGTCCACGACCAGCCCGCCGTAACGCGCACATTCGCGCATGCGCGCGTTCACCCAGTCGCGCACGCGCGGCATCTTCGCCACGACACTGACGTTCGCCGTCACCACGGGGGACCGGATGAACCGCCCGGCATCGGTCGCGCCGATCGTCAGCGCGAACCCGGCCGGGATAGGATGCACGCGAACCCGCGCGGCCGCGTCGAGGACCGAATCCTCTGTCCACGTGCTGGTCTCACCGCCGGCGCCGATCCGCGCCGCCGTGATCGCCCGGTAGATCGCACCGGAGTCCCCGTGGCGGAGTCCGAGCTCAAGCGCGACCGCCCGCGCCGTGCTCGACTTCCCCGATGCCGCGGGGCCATCAATGGTGATGACGAAAGGCGTATCAGCCACAGGCGTTCGTGAGGTCGTTCCAGAATGCCGGATACGATACCGCGACGCAGCCGCTGTCGTCCACCTCGATCAGGCCGCCCGTGGCCGCACCGAGCACGCCGAACGCCATCGCAATGCGGTGATCGCCGCCCGTCAGCACGCGGCCGGCGAGCGGGCGGTCGCTCCCCCGCACGACGAATCCATCCGGCAGTTCCTCGGCATCGGCGCCGACCGCGCGGAGGTTCGAGACGATCAGCGCGATCCGGTCGCTCTCCTTGACGCGCAGCTCCGCCGCGCCGGTCACGCGCGTCTCGCCGGGCGTGCGCGCCGCCAGGCAGGCCAGCGCGGGCAGTTCATCAATTAATGAAGGCACTTCGTCCGGGGCGATCTCGGTTGCCTTCAGCGTGCGCGGCGCCACGACCAGCGTCGCCACCGGTTCGCCGCCTTCGTCGCGGAGGTCTTCCCAGCCGATCCGCGCGCCCATGCGGTCGAGCACGCGAAACGCGCCGGTGCGACCGGGATTCGCGCCGACGTTCGGCAACTCGACCTCGCCGGACGCCGCCAGTGCCGCGAGGACCGCGAAGAACGCCGCCGACGACGGGTCGCCCGGGACTGCGCAATCGAGCGGACGGAGCCCGCGCGATGCCTGTACCGCTGTGGTCGCGCCGCTGGACTCCACGGCGACTCCGCGAGCCCGCAGCATACGTTCGGTGTGATCGCGCGAGGGCGCCGGCTCCGTCACGGATGACGGAATGCCCGCGGCGCACGCGGCCAGCAGCACGGCGCTCTTGACCTGGGCGCTGGCCACGGGACTCGTCCAGTCCACGGGCTGCAGCGCCCCACCGACAATCCGCATCGGCAGTCGCTCACGCTCCGCAAGTTCAACAGTCGCGCACATGGCCCGGAGCGGCGCGGCGACACGCCCCATCGGGCGCTGCGAGAGGCTCGCATCACCGATCATGCGCGACTCGAACGGCAGTGCGCCGAGTACGCCGGTCATGAGTCGCGCGGTCGTCCCGCTGTTGCCGGCGTCGAGCGCTTCGCTTGCCGCGCGCAGTGACTCCGGGCCACCTCCGTCAATACGGACGCGCCCATCAGGCTCGGCGTCGACCCGGGCGCCCAGCGCCCGGAGCATGGCGGCGGTGCTCCGCACATCGGCGGAGTCGAGCAGCCCGCGCACCCGGGACGTCCCGCGCGCGAGCGCGCCCAGCATCAGTGCACGATGGGAGATGCTCTTGTCGCCAGGGACCTGGATGCGGCCTCGAACCCGCAAGCGTCCTGTCAGCGGAGCCACGACTCCAGCGCGGTCGAAAGGTCCGTCTTTGCGTCGCGGTACTTCACGATCACGGGCGCCTGCAACGAAAGCCGCTGCTCCGCGCCCCAGCCGCTGCTCACCGCCCGCGCGCCGGGCACCACCACGGCGTTCGCGGGGATCTCGAGCGGCGCGTCCGCACTGCCCCGATACGTCGTTTCCTTCACGAGGTCGAACACCGGCGTGCCTCGCGTGAGCACCACGCCGGCGCCGATCACCGCCCGCTCGCGGACGATCGTGCCCTCGTACACACCGCAGTTCCCGCCGACGACGACATCGTCCTCGATCACCACCGGGTTCGCCCCGATGGGTTCCAGGACACCCCCGATCTGCGCGGCCGCGCTGAGGTGCACGCGCTGGCCGACCTGGGCGCAGGACCCGACGAGCGCGTGCGAGTCCACCATCGTTCCCTCGCCGATGTACGCGCCGACGTTGACGAACATCGGCGGCATGCAGACGACACTGCGCGCCACGAACGTGCCGCGACGGATCGTGGACCCGCCGGGAACGATCCGCACGCCCTGCGCGACGTCGAACTGCCGCGGCGGGATCGTGTGCTTGTCAATGAAGGAGAACGGGGCGCCGCTGAGGTCGGTCATGGTCCCGAATCGAAAGGCGAGCAGGATGCCTTGCTTCACCCAGCTCACGGCGCGCCACGCACCGTCGGCTCCGCACTCGGCGGCGCGAATCGTCCCGGCTTCGAGCGCCGTGAGCAGCGACTCGATCACCTGCGACGCGTCGGCCGGCGTGGGGGACCCACCGGGCAGCTGCGCCATTTCGCCGATCCGTGCGGCAAGCGCCTCACGCGAGAGTGCGGCCGCCATCAGGATGTCGCTCCCGCCGTGGACAGTGCATCCCGCACTCGCTGCTCGTGCTTCTGGTCCATCGGTACCAGCGGCAATCGCAATCGGTTGCCGATGCGGCCCATCATCGCGAGCGCGGCCTTTACCGGAAGCGGGTTCGACTCGACGAAGGCCGCGGCGAACCAGGGCGTGAGGCGCAAGTGAAGTTCCCGCGCCCGTGCGTAATCGCCCGAAAGCGCGGCGCGGCACAGCTCGGCCATCGGGCGCGGGGTCGCATTCGACACCACGGACACGATGCCGTGTCCGCCGGCGGCGATCAGGCCCAGCGTCAGCGGATCGTCTCCCGAGATCACGGAGAAGTGCGCTGGCCGGTGCCGAATGATCTCCGACATCTGCGCGAGGTTCCCGGATGCCTCCTTCACCGCAACGATGTTGGGGTGCTCCGCGAGCGCGAGCGTGGTCTCGGCCTCCATGTTGCTCGCCGTGCGGCCCGGCACGTTGTACAGCATGATCGGCACGGGCGAGGCATCGGCAATCGCGCGAAAGTGCGCGATGATGCCGCGCTGCGGCGGCTTGCTGTATGCGGGCGAGACATGCAGCAGGTGCGAGGCACCAACGGCGGCCATCGCCTTCGACGTTTCAATAGCAAGCCGAGTATCGTTGCCGCCTGCGCCCGCGACGACGGGGACACGGCCGGCGGCCTGCTCAACACAGGCGCGCACCACCCGGAGGCGCTCGTCGGGCGAGAGAGTCGCTGCCTCACCCGTCGAGCCGACCGGCACGAGGCCGTTCATCCCCTCGGCAAGCTGCCAGTCCACGAGCCCGCGGAACGCCGGTTCATCGAACGATCCGTCCGCCGCGAAGGGCGTGACGAGCGCGGTGTAGCAGCCGGTGAGCAGTGCGGTCATCCGTTCGTTCCGAGAAAGTCGTCGAATGTGAACACGCCGCGACGGCCGACCAGCCACGCCGCCGCCTGGAGTGCGCCCGCGGCGAAGACTCGCCGGTCGCGGGCCTCGTGCACCAGCCGAATCTGCTCAAAGGGACCGTCGAGGACGAACTCGTGCGTACCCGGCACGCTCCCCACGCGGATGCTCGTGATGGGGACGCCGGTCTCGCCCGCACCGGAGGCGCGCGCGGCCAGCAGCTTCGCGGTACCTGACGGCGCGTCCTTCTTCGCGGCGTGGTGCATGTCCACGAGGTGGGCGGCGAATGGCGAGGTCGGGAGTCGCCGCGCCTGCGCGGCCGCGTACTCGACCAGTCGCGCGAACAGGTGGACACCAGGCGAGAAGTTGGGCGCCCAAAGCAGCGCGCCGTTCGACGCCCACACGGCCGCCTCGACGGCCGGCCGCGCCGCGTCCCAGCCGGTCGTCCCGCACACCACCGGCACGCCGGCCTTGGCGCACGCTTCCACATTTCGCGCCGCTGCCTCAGGCACGGTGAACTCGATGGCGACTGCCGCACCCGCCAACTGCGCGGTGGTGGGACCGCGATGCGCCAGGTCGCGCTCGCCGAGGAACGCCACGACGTCGCAGCCCATTTCCGGGGCCAGGTCGCGTATCGCCCGCCCCATCTTCCCGTCGCCAATGATGGCCACCGGCCGGCGGGCGTTCATGCCGCCGCCTCCGGGAAGAACGCATCGTGCAAGCGCTGCATGAGCGGCTTCACCGCATCGGCATCCACGACCATGGTCAAGTTGATCCCCGTGGAATCCAGCGACACCATGTGCAGGTGCACGTCACCCACGGCGGCGATCGCCGTCGCCATCGCGCTGGGATTCGCCGCGAGGCTGGCGCCGACGACCGCGAGGATCCCACGGCTGCGTTCGACGCCCACGTCACCGCATTGGCGCAGTTCCGCGACGACGGCCTCGAGGTATTGGTCGTCGTCCACCGTCAGCGAGACGGACACTTCCGAGGTCGTCACGACATCCACGGATGTCTTGTGCCGGGCAAACACCTCGAAGATCTGCTGCAGGAACCCGGGCGTGCCGAGCATGCGGGGCGAGCGCACCTTCACGATCACGGTATTGCCCTTCCCCGCGATCGCGCGAACCGCCACCCGCGGGGCGTCGGCGGTGATGCGCGTGCCGCTGCCTTCCGACCGCATGGAGTTAAACACAAGCACGGGAATGCCCCGCGCGACGGCCGGCGTAATCGTGTTCGGATGCAGGACTTTCGCGCCGAAACTGGCCAACTCAGCGGCCTCGTCGAACCGGATATGGTCAATGAGGCGGGCGCCGCGAACCACGCGCGGATCGGCGGTGAGCATGCCGTCCACGTCGGTCCAGATCTCGATCGCGGTCGCCTCGACGCCCGCGCCGATCAGCGACGCCGAGTAATCCGAACCGCCGCGTCCCAGCGTGGTGGTCACGCCGGTCACGGTCGCCCCGATGTATCCGCCAAGCACGGGCACGCGATTCGCGAGCACCAACGGCACCACGAGGTCGCGTGCGGCGTCGGCGATCCGCTCGGGCAGCGGCTTGGCCCGGCCATGGTCATCGTCCGTCACCATGACCCGCCGGGCATCCACCAGCACGGCGTCAATGCCTTCGCGGCGGAACGCGGCGGTGACGATCGGGGCGGACAGTTGTTCGCCGAGCGACGCGATCGCATCGAGCGAACGCGGCGTGGCATGCCCCAGGACGGAGAGCGCTTCGACAAGATGCGCGAGCTCGTCGAGGAAGGCCGAGACGGTCGCCGCGAGTTCCTGCGATTCCGGCCCCGACCCAGCGAGTTCCTGCACGGCGGCAAGGTGCCGCTCGCGCAGTTGCTGCACACCGGCGATCGCGGCCACGAGGTTTCCGCTCGACGCCTGCTCGGCCGCCGCGAGCAACGCGTTCGTCGTGCCGGCGAGCGCCGAGACAACCACGATCGGCTGCTGCGGGAGGCGCGCGCGAATGATCCCCGCCGTGCGCCGGATCGCCGCGGCGTCGCCAACGCTCGTGCCGCCAAACTTGGCGACGATCATCGCATGTGCCTGGCGCCGGTCATGACGGGCGCCGCGGAATCTCGCCGGTCGAAACCATCAGCTCGGCATTGAGGATCGAACCGCCCGCAGCGCCCCGGATCGTGTTGTGCGACATGGCGACAAGCCGGAGGTCGAGCACCGTGTCCGCGCGCACGCGCCCGACGACCGTAGTCATGCCGCGCCCTTCCATTACATCGCGGCGCGGCTGGGGGCGATCCGGCTCCGATCGCACCCGGATGGGCGGCTCCGGCGCGAACGGAAGGCCGCGGACCGCGGGCGCGCCGCGCCATTCCGCCAACACCTTGATGGCCTGCTCGGGTGTCGGGGCGTCCTCGAATCCGAGCGACAGGCACACGGTGTGGCCGTGCTCGACCGGCACACGGTTCGCGTGTGCACTCACCACGAACGCGGCCGGCGCGATGGCCTCCCCGGAAACCTTGCCGAGCATCTTCTGGATCTCGCGCTCGATCTTGGGTTCTTCCTCACCGATGTACGGGATGATGTTGCCGAGGATGTCGAGCGACGCCACACCCGGGTACCCGGCGCCCGAAACCGCCTGGAGCGTCGCCGCGAAGGCCGTCTTGATACCGAAGCGCTCGTGCAGCGGCGCCATCGCGACGGCTGCCGTTGTGCTCGAACAGTTGGCGTTGGTCACGATCGCGCCGCTCCACCCCCGTTCGCGCCGCTGCCGGGCGATCAGCGCCATGTGGTCCGCGTTGACCTCGGGGATCATCAGCGGGACATCGGCGTCCATGCGAAAGGTCTTGGCGTTACTGAAGACGAAGCGCCCGGCGCGCGCGAAGGCGGGCTCGACCTCGCTCGCCGTGGCGGCGTCCAGGCCACAGAAGATCACGGGCGACGTCACGCGCGTCGGATCGCAGGGCGCCACGACGATCGCGGCGACATCGGGATCGAGGTCACCCTCGAGCCAATGCGCCGCCTCCGCATACCGCTTGCCGACCGACCGTTCGCTCGCCCCCAGTTCCGCAATGCGGAACCACGGGTGCGCGCGCAGGCACCGGATGAACGTCTGCCCGACCGCACCGGTCGCGCCGAGGATGGCGACGGGAATTCGCGTGTCAGTCACGATCAGGAGCCGAGGAGGGTGCGCACGAGGCGCATGTAGTGATCAACGGCACCGCGCAGCTCGGCCACATCGATGAACTCATCGGGTGTGTGCGCAACGGTGATCGACCCCGGCCCGAACAGGTACGGCGTACCCCAGTTCGTGAGCAGCGGCGCATCGGTGGTGTACGCGAACGGGCGCGGCGTGTAACCCGCGACCGCGCCCAGTCGCTGTGGCGGCGTGAACGACGGGTAGCGAATCTCGGCGCGCCCGGCGACCCAGCGCTCGACGTTCGCCTTGAGCTCGGCGACATCGCCGACGACGCGCAGCATGAGTTCGGCCGTGCACTCGCCCGGGACAATGTTCGCTTCGCTGCCGCCGCGGATCGTGCCCACATTCACCGTCGAGGGACCGAGGAGGTCGTCCACCGGGAGCTCGAGCGCGCCGATATCCAGCAGCAGGCGCAACATCGGCGTGATGGCCGACTGGCCCAGTTCCGCATAGGCCGAATGCGCCTCGCGCCCCTTCGTGATGAGGGTGACGCGCAATGCGCCCTTGGTGCCGGCGGCGAGGTGGCTCTCCGTCGGTTCACCGTTGATCAGGAAGCGACTGGTTGCCGGCAGCTGGTTCGCCAGACGCGCGCCGTCCGAGCCGCGCTCCTCGCCGACGACGAAGAGCAGGTCCACCCGTTCCTCACCTTCGGCGACGAGGCGATCGGCGGCGGCCATCATCGCGGCCGCGATGCCCTTCGCGTCGCAGGCACCGCGTCCATACAACCGCCCGCCCTCCGAGCGTGGGGGCACGAATGGCGGCACGGTGTCGAGGTGCGTGCTGAGCGTAACGCCGCCGCCCTTCCGCGACGCCCAGACGTTCGAGCGGCCCGGCGTCACTTCCTGGAGCTGGACGTTCCATCCGCGCGCGACGAGCCAGCGTGCGACAAACTCGACCGCTTTCCCTTCATCCTTGGTGACGGACGGGATTGCGACAAGTTCAGCGGCCAGTGCGAGCGGGTCAGTCATTGGATGGACAGGGACATGCCGGGGCTGGGAGTCGAACCCAGATGGGCTTTCGCCCAAGGGATTTTAAGTCCCTCGCGTCTAACCAGTTTCGCCACCCCGGCGCTCGGATGCCCGGCGCCTCAGCGCTGGCAGACGGTCATAACAGCATAAGAAAGCGGGAAACGGGACTCGAACCCGCGACCCCAACCTTGGCAAGGTTGTGCTCTACCAACTGAGCTATTCCCGCAACACCGGCAAGTTAGGGGCAGTCGTGAACGTGCGCCACAGAGTGCGCGCGAAGGGCCTGGCGGTGAAGCGTTGCCGCGGCGGATTCCGGGGTCGAACGCCTAGCGGGGTGACGCGGGCCGGACCCCGTGTGTGTGGACGGCGAGCCAGGTCACGGCGGCGAGGAGACCGCTGAGCGCGGCATCGCCGCCCCCGGCGGTCGCGTTCCCCGCGTCGTCCACAAACTCCGCCGCAAACCCGCGGTCGAGCGGCGCGCGCCGAAGCCAATCGAGCGCAGCGCCGGCGTCGGGCCCGAGTAGCCGGGCAATGCGGTGTTCGAGCCGCGGCGTTTCGCCCGGGATTGCCTTGGCCGTGCGCTTGAACGTCGCATCGCCGCGCTCGACCGCCTCGAGCAGCGGCAGCCACAGCATGGGAGCGCTGTCGGCGGAGTCGATCGGGTTGCCGGCCGAGTCGGCATGCGATGCAAACACGGCCTTGCTCCGATCCCCGGTGGCGAACTGGCGCCGCATCGCGGCACGCACGGCATCGGGATCCTCGAGCTGCTTCGCGTCCTCCTCGTCAAGCAGGTGGCCGAGGCATTCGAGCGCGAACGCGGCGGCCGCGTTGGCGTGCAACGAGAATCCCCGGGCGGCTTCGCCATCGAGGTCCACGTCCGACATATACAAGGGCAAGGTCGCGTCGCGCCGCGCCGCGAGGTCGTCCGACGCGAGGTAGAGCGTGTCGGCCAGGATTGGTTCCTCGACGATACGGTCGTCTTCCGACTCCCGCACATAGCGCTCGGCGGCGATCGCGTAGGCGGCGGCGCCTTCGATGGTGAATCCCGGCGCGAACAGCGTCCCGTCGAAATAGTTCACGCCGGCGCCCGGCGCGTACCCGTGCACTTCGCACATCCGCAGGATGAGTTCCCGGGCCAGCGGCGGATCGGCGAGCTGGACGGCTGGGATGGTCCACATCAGTGCTTCCCAATCCCGGATCGTCGTGCCACGCGATGCCCATGGCGCGCGACTGCGGACGAGATAGAACTGGGCGTCATCGAGGGCACGCGCGACACCGAGGAAGTACGCGTACAGCAGGTGGCGGTTGATCAGGCCGTCGAGCGCGTCCACGCCGGACGCCTGTTCGAGCGCTCGGAGCGCGTCGCGGGTTGACGTGAGCAGCGCCTTCCAGCCGCGGCGGCGCATCGTGTCGGCGGTCGCGACCGCGCCATCGCGTTCGGGTCCGGCGGCGAGGTAGAACGCCACATCCACGCGCGCACCGGCCGCGATCGTCAGTTCGCGCTCGATCCCGTACCCGCCGGCGTCGCGCGTCGCGCCGTGCGCCCCCGGTTCGCCGGCGATCGCCAGCGCGGCAAGCCCCGGCACGTCGGCGCCGTCCAGCACGATGATCGCATCCGCCGCGCTTGTCGCCCGCCACGGCGACGGCATCGCCCGCGCCGACTGTACGCGCAGCTGCGCGTGCGCGATTCGTCCCTCAACGCCGAGCGCCGCCGCCAAAGGCGTCGGTCCCCGATTCTCGACCGACAGCACGTACACGGCGCCCGACATGTCCGAGTCGCGTCCAAACGGCGCGAACAGTGTGCCGCGAACCACCGCGTCACCGGACGAACTCGTGAAGCTGGGGATCCACTGGAACGTCCGCTCCCAAGCCATCGCATTGGCCGCTCCGAGCACCTCGACGCCATTGATGCGCACGAACGGCCGAAGCAGCGCGGGGCCCCTGGCGTCGAGGAACCCCTCGCTCCCGGCGAAGTCCAACGCCGCGCGCGCGCCGCGATGCAGGATGCTGACGGAGTGAATCGCACCGTCCGCCGGGTGCACACAGGGCACGGCGAGCCAGTGATTGCCGGTGATTTGCCATGGGACACCGCCGAGAGGCGGCTGCTGCAACGGCTGCTGCATTCGGGACGCGGACCTCGGTTATCTTGGCGCGGGTACGAAACGTAGCCGCACGAACCGGGCGACGCCCCTGCACTTCCGTCTTCGAACCGCTCCTTGGATGCCCCGTCGCCGCGCGTTGCCCGTGGTCAATCTCGCCGTCGCCTTCGCGGCACCTGTCGCGGCAACCGGCGCGGCAACCGGCGCGGCCAGCTTCGCATTGGCTGTTGCGGCCGTGTTCGCGTCAGCAACGCGGGTCGAGGCGCAGCAACCGGTCGAGATCAGGACCCTGCCGCAAGGCACGCTCCGCACCGGCATCGGTGGTGAGTGGACGCGCGCGCCCGAGGCCTACACCCGAAACGGCCTGCAACCGCTCGGGCGCAGGTTCTCGTTCGACTCGCTTGGCGCCGCGCAGCTCGCATCGCTCGGCCCGATTGAACTCGCGGCGCGCAACGCCGCCGGCGACCCGGGGTTCCGCGCTACGCTCGGCGATCTTCGCACCATCATGCGCCGAAATCGCGAGGTCATTCCGCTGACCGTGGCCTATGGCGTGACGAGCCGCCTGACCATTGACGCCCGTGTCGAGTACGCGACGGCCGCGACGCGCGTGGACGCGCTGATCGGCGCAGTCGCGCGAGCGGCGAATGTCGGGCTCAGTCCAGCGCTCGGGTCGACGCAAGTCGCGGCGTCCAACGCTGCGCTGGTCGCTCAATTGACGGCTTCGAGCGCCAGCCTGACGGGCCGGATCGCGACCTGCACCGCGCAGCCGGCGACGGTCGGGTGTGGCTCGATCACGGCCGCG
Source organism: Gemmatimonadota bacterium (assembly GCA_016874035.1). Taxonomy (GTDB): domain Bacteria; phylum Gemmatimonadota; class Gemmatimonadetes; order Gemmatimonadales; family Gemmatimonadaceae; genus Fen-1231. Next base: position 28,881 of record VGVM01000012.1, on the reverse strand, counting down.
CCCGCGCTCGCCCAAGCCACCGCTGCGCAGGCGAGCGCGCTCGCGACGGCCCTCGGTGCGCTTTACGGAAGCGCGACCACCGCGCCCGCGCCGTTCGTGCCACTGGTGGGGAGCGCGGCGCACTCCGCGGTCCTGGCCCGTATCGCCGCGCTCAAGGCGCAACTCACGACATTCGGCGCCGCGTCGGTCAGCGCTGCCGGCCCAACCGGCGCGCCCGCGCCTCTCACGGCCGCTGAGCTCCAGCGGGTGCTCACCGACTCGGCGTACGGCATCCGGTCGCTCGGACTGGGCGATGTCGTCCAACGCGGCCGATCGCTCGCCGTCCTGGGCGCAACCTGGTCCGCCGGCAGCGGGACCTTCGATTGGCGCGGCCCTGTTTCGTGGCGCGCGGTGGTTCGCGGCGCTGTCACGTTCGCCGGGTCCCCGGCCACCGCCGCCGACCTGACCGAAACCACGCCGCGAGGGAACGAGACGTCGGCGGTTACCGTCGCCGGCCAGACGGATTTTCTATGGCGCGACCGGTTTGGCGCGACCGTCGGGCTCGGGCTTTCGTTGCCGAGGACCGAACGGGTCCGCTATCGCGAGCCCGAGTCGGAAGTCGGGGGCTTTCCCGGGCTCGGCCAGGAAGTGCTGGCCGACGTTCGCTGGGGCCGCCAAGTCGCCGCGCGCCTCGCGCCGTACTGGCGACTCTCCGAGGCGATCACGGTCGGCGCCGACTATGCGCTCCAGCACCGATCCGCCACGAACCTGGACGCGGGCGTGAGGCCGGTCCATGCTCCGCGCCCGCTTTCGCCGGGCGGCACGGACCATCGTCTTGGCGCGACCCTCAGCTACTCGGCACTCGCCGCGCACGAGCGCGGGACGAGTCGCTGGCCGGTCGAGATCACGGCCACGCACTCGCAGAGCATCACGGGCGCCGGCGGCTATCTCGAGAAGGAGGCGTTCGACGCCGTGGCGTTGCACTGGTACTGGCGGCGGCGCGCTGCGGCGGCGCCGGCGCCGGTCGCCCCGCGCTGACGGCGCCCAGCAGCTCGCGGGCGTGCGCGCGCCCGACTTCGCTTTCCCCCGCGCCGCCGAGCATGCGGGCAAGTTCCGCCTCGCGATCGGCGCCAGCGAGCGCTGCGATGTCGGCCGATGTGACGCCACCGCGCGCCGCCTTGCGCACCATGACGTGATTGTGGGCGCGTGACGCGATCTGGGCGAGGTGCGTGATGGCAAACACCTGATGGCGGCCTGCAACCTCGCGCATGGCATCGGCAACCAGGAGCCCGACGGCTCCGCCAATCCCCGAATCCACTTCATCGAAGATCACCGTCGGCACCTCGGCGAGGCCCGCGAGAATCGTCTGCAGCGCGAGCATGACGCGGGCGAGTTCCCCGCCTGACGCCACGCGCGCGAGCGGCCGGTCGTCGTGCCCGACATTGAGCGCCACGCGGTATTCGATGGCTTCGTTCCCACTGGGACCCGGCGCCTCGAGCGGACGCAGCACCACGGAGAACCGCCCGCCCTGCATCCCCAGGCGCGGCAACACGCGCTCCACCGCAGTTCCGAGCCGCGAGGCCGCTGCCCGCCGCGCGACGGAGAGTCGGTCCGCCGCCGCGACAAAGTCCGCGTCCGCCCGCTTCGCCGCCGCCTGCAACGCGGCGAGGTCACCGGCGCTCGTGTCGAGCAGGTCGAGCGATTGCCGGGCTTCGGTGCCGGCCGCGAGCGCCGAGGCCACAGAACCGCCGTGCTTCCGGAGCAAGCGAAAGATCTGGTCGCGACGACGCTCGACATCGGCAAGGCGATCGGGATCGTGCTCGAGGCTCTCGGCGTACGCGCTCGATTCACGCGCGAGCTCTTCGGCGGCGTAAAAGGCGGCATCGTAGAGCTGCTGCAGGCGCTCCGCACCGGGATCGACCTTCTGGATGCCGGCCAAGGTTCGTTGCAAGTGGCCGAGGCGCGCGACCACGGCATCGTCGCCTTCGTCGAGCACCTGGCGCAACTCGGACGCGAGCGCTGTAAGATCCTCCGCATGCGTCAGCCGGGCGGACTCGCTGGCCAGCTCGGCATCCTCGCCCTCACGCAGCTGCGCCGACTCGATTTCCTCCGCGACGTGGCGAAGATAGTCCGCCCGTTTCGCCGCTTCGTCGCGCCGCGTGACCAGCGCCGTGACGGCAGCCCGCGCCGCGGCGCGCGCCTCCCACAGCACTTCGACCTCACGCGCCGCGGTCTCGCAGCCGCCGAAGCGATCCACCATGCGGCGCTGCGACGCTTCGTCCAGGAGCGCGTGCGCATCGTTCTGCCCGTGGATCGTGACGAGCATCCGCCCCACGTCGCCCAGCACGCCGGCCGTGACCGGCGTACCGTTGACCCACGCGCGCGTGCGACCGGCGGACGTGACCTCGCGCTTGACGGCGATCACGCCATCGTTCGCCTCGATGCCATGGGCGTCGAGCAGGCCCAGCAGGGCGTGTCCGACCTCGAGATCAAACTCGCCCTCGATCGTGGCGCGGTCGGCACCGGTGCGGACATCGTCGGCGGACGCGCGCCCGCCCATGAGCAGGCCCAGCGCGCCGACGATGATGGACTTGCCGGCGCCGGTCTCGCCGCTGAGCACGTTGAGTCCCGCCGTCAGCGGGATGTCAACGAACTCGATGATCGCAACGTTGCGAATGCGGAGCTGCCGCAGCACCGAACAAGACTCCTCGTGTCAGTCGTCGCGCTCGACGAGACCACCCCAACCCAGTTTTCGCCGCAGCCGCGCAAAGAACGTCGCGCTGGTGTTTCGCACCAGACGGACCGGCCGCTCGGCGCGGCGGAGCGTGAGCGCATGCCCCGGTGGAACATTCGCCCCGGGCTGGCCGTCCACCGTTACCAAAAGCTCACCAGGGGGATCTTCCGGTTGCACGGTGATCACCGCGGCGGGCCGCAGCAGCAACGGGCGGACGGACAGCGTGTGCGCGGCGATCGGTGTCACGAGGATGGACTCGACCGTCGGCTCCACGATCGGCCCGCCCGCCGACATCGAATAGGCGGTCGAGCCGGTCGGCGTCGAAATCACGATCCCGTCGCCGGCGAGCACGCCGACTTCGTCGCCATCCACGAAGAGCCGCATCCGGAGGACGCGCGCGAACCCGCCTTTATGGAGCACCACGTCGTTGAGGGCCCGGAGGCGCGCGACGGGCTCTCCGCCGGGCGGACCGGTCGTCGCATCGAGTGCCATCCGGTCTTCGATCACCACCGTGCCCTTGGCCAGGCGCTGCAGGACGCGCGGGAACTCACGTACCGAACAGCCCGTCAGGTACCCCAGGCGGCCGAGGTTGACGCCAAGCACCGGCACCGGCGCGCCGTCCATGAACCGCGCGGCACGGAGAAAGGTCCCGTCACCGCCAAGCGTGACGACCGCGTCCACCTCGCTCGCATCCGTCAGCGCACGCGCCGACGGCAACACCGACTTAAGGTCCGGCTCGACCAGCAGTTCGATCCCAAGGCGCGGCGCCTCGCGCTCGAGCATCCCGACGACATCGGCGAGTCCCTGATACTCCCGGTGGCCGAAGACGCCGAGTCGCATCAGCCGACGGCCGCTTCCGTGCCGTGGAGCGCGCGCACGCGGTCGGCAATTCCCGCAGGGTTCAGCCCGCACTCGGCGAGTTGTCGCGCCCTGGCCGCCGCGTAGATGATCCGGTCCGGGACGCCGTGCACACCCACACGCACCGTGGCGTCGAGCCGCCCGACCTCAGCGGCAATCATCGCGCCAAAGCCGTTGACCACCGTTCCCTCCTCGACAACGAGCAGCGCCTTGTGCGTCGCCACCAGCGTCGCGAGCATAGCCGCGTCGTAGGGCTTCACGAACCGGCAGTTGACGACCGACACGTCGAATCCGTCGGCCGCAAGCGCGGTCGCCGCCTCGAGCGACGGCAACACCATCGTGCCGACCGCCAGGATCGCCACCTCGCTTCCCTGCCGCAGCATCTCCCAACTGGCGTACGGTACCGCTGGGATCTCGGCGATCGGCGGCACGATGTCGGGCGCGGCGTCACGCGGATATCGCAGGCACGACGGGCCGCTGTCGTGGGCGACAGCCGTCCGGAGCAGCCCGAGCATCTCACGACCGTCCTTCGGCGCCATCACGGTCATGCCCGGCACCGCGAGCATGTACGCGATGTCGTACAGCCCCGCATGCGTCTCGCCGTCCTCGCCCACCAGGCCCGCGCGGTCCATGCACATCACGACCGGCAGGTGCTGGATGGCGACATCGTGGATGATGTTGTCGTAGGCGCGCTGCAGGAATGTCGAGTAGATCACCGCGACCGGCTTCACGCCGCATGTCGCCATGCCGGCGGCCATCGTGATGGCGTGGCCTTCCGCAATGCCGACATCGAAGAACCGCTGCGGATGCGCCTTCGCCACGACCGACGTACCCGTGCCGCTGGGCATAGCGGCGGTGAGCACGGCGATGCGCGGATCCTCGCGCATCAGCTCGGCGAGCCCGTTCCCGAACACCGCCGTGTAGTTCGCATTTGCGGTCGAGGCCTTCAGCTGCTGCCCCGTGGCCGGGTCATGCCCGGGCGGCAGCGCGTGCCACTTCTCACCGTGCTCGCCGGCCGGGAACCCCTTCCCCTTCTGCGTGATGACATGGAAGAGGATCGTTCCCTTCATGTCGCGCAACGCGGCCAGCGTACTCACCATCTGCGGGATGTCATGGCCGTCAATAGGGCCGAAGTAGCGGAAGCCGAGCTCCTCGAAGAGCACGCCGGGCGTCAGGAACGCCTTAAGGCTCTCTTCCCACTTGTGGAGCAGGCGCTCGGCGCCCTCGAACGGTCCCGACGCCTGGCGCGCAAGCTCGCCGATCTTGTTCCGTATGCGGTTATACAGGGAGTTCCGCTGCACGGACGTGAGGTACTTATGCATCGCACCCACGTTTGGCGCGATGGACATTTCATTGTCGTTCAGCACGACGATCATGTCGCGGTGCGATGCGCCGGCGTTGTTGAGTCCTTCGTACGCGAGCCCGGAGCCAAGCGAGCCGTCGCCGATCACGGCGACAACCTTGAAGTCCTCGCCGCGCAGGTCGCGCCCGACGGCCATGCCGTACGCGGCCGAAATCGAGGTCGCCGCGTGCCCGGCACCAAACGAATCGTAGGTGCTCTCCGAGCGCTTGAGGAAGCCGGAGAGCCCGCCCTCCTGCCGAAGCGTGTGCATTCGGCCCGCGCGTCCGGTGAGCACCTTGTGCGGGTACCCCTGATGCCCGACGTCCCAGACGATCTGGTCGCGGGGCGCGTCGAACACGTAGTGGAGCGCCACGGTCAGCTCGACAACGCCGAGACCGGCGCCGATATGACCGCCGGTTTTGGAGCATGTCTCAATGAGGAAAGCGCGCACGTCGTCCGCGACCGCCTGCAGCTGCTCGACTGGGAGCGACTTCAGGTCGACGGGACCATTGATGCGGTTCAGGTGCGTCAGGTCAGCCATGCAGAATGGTACCGCCTCGTTGCGGCAAAGGTGTCACGACGGCCTCGCGACCGCGTAGCGGGCCAGGTATTCGAGCTCGGCGGACTGGATTCCGCCGGCGCGGAGGGCGTCGCAGGCGTGGTCTGCGAGGGCGATCGCGCGCGCGCGAGCGCCATCCAGCCCGAAAACCGAGGGATAGGTGTTCTTGCCATGGGCGACGTCCTTCCCCGCAGTCTTGCCCAACTGCGACGTGGTCGCCGTGATGTCCAGCACATCGTCGGCGATCTGGAACGCGAGCCCGACCGCGTCGCCGTAGCCCGCGAGGGCAGCCATGGTGGAGGCCGGCGCGTTGGCCGCCAACCCGCCGAGCCGTACCGCCGCGCCGATCAGCGCACCCGTCTTGAGCCGATGCACCCGCTCAAGACCGGCGGCATCGAGGACCAGCCCTTCCGCCTGGAGGTCGAGCAACTGACCGCCGATCATCCCGCCCGCACCCGAGGCCTGCATGAGCACGCGCACGATCTCACTCTGCACTCCCACGTCGAGCCCCAACGACCGCGCCGCATCGGCGGCCGCGCGAGCCGCCAGCGGAACCATGGCCAGCCCCGCGGCCGCGGCAGTGCGAACGCCATGCACGCGGTGGACGGTCGGCCGTCCGCGGCGCACATCGTCATCGTCCATGCACGGCAGGTCATCGTGCACAAGCGAGTACGCGTGCACGGCTTCGACGGCGGCGCCGAGCGCGCTCACGTCGGATCGGCCGCCCACGGCGCGATACGCGGCCACGACCAGGACACCGCGCAGCCGCTTGCCCGCGCCCGACAGCGCATACCGCACCGCCGCGCCCACGCGAGGCTCGAGGCAGCGATCGGCATGCGCGCCCAGCGCCGCCAGGGCGCGACCGACCGCATCGCGCTCCGTGTCGAACGACATCGGCGAGGGAGATGCCACGGCGGCGACCATCAGTCGTCGGCGTTCCCGCCGCGCTCCACAGTGTCCAACGCCCCGTCGGCGCGCTCGACGAGCTCCTTGACGCGTCCGTCGGCATCGGCCAGCGTGGCCTGGGCGGCCCGGAGCAGTACGATCCCTTCCTCAAAGAGCTTCATCGCCTCGTCCAACGGAACGTCGGCGCGTTCGAGGGATTCGGCGATCTTCTCGAGCCGCGTCACCTGTTGCTCAAACGTCGCTTGCTTCATGCCGGTGCTCCCGAACGGGGTACGGTTGCGTGTTCGCGGCCCGGCTGCGCTCGCACGGCGCCGACCGTCGCATCGAGGTCGCCGTCGCGCACCACGAGGCGGAGCGCGGCGCCGACCGACACCTGGCCCACCGAAACGAGCGGCCCGCCCGCGGCCAGGAATGCCGCGGCGTAGCCGCGGCCGAGCACGGCCAGCGGTGACAGGGCATTGAGGGTCGCCGAAAGTGACGCGACGCGGTCGCGTCGGCGCTGGATGAGTCGCGCAACGCGCTGTCGGAGATCGCCCGATCGCTCGACGCGGGCGCGGCGGCGTTCGATCATCAGCGCCCCGCGCCCGACCAGTCCGGTCACGGCGCGCGCGAGTCGCTTGCGGCCGTCCGAAGCGCGCCGTTCGAGCCCCTGAATAAGCGAGCGGTGCAGCCGCGCGAGTTCGCGCGCGAGGTCATCGAGCAGCGGCGCGACGAGTTCCGCCGCCGCGCTCGGCGTCGGCGCGCGGAGATCCGCCACGAAATCGGCGATTGTCACGTCCGACTCGTGCCCGACAGCGCTGACGGTCGGGATCGGCGACGCCGCGAGCGCCCGCGCCACGCGTTCATCATTGAAGCACCAGAGATCTTCCCTCGACCCACCGCCGCGGCCGACGATCAGCACATCGGCCTCGCGCCACCGCGCCGCGCGCGCGAGCGCCGCCACGAGCGATTCCGCGGCGCCGTCGCCCTGCACGGCCGCCGGGATGATGACGACGTGGATCGCGCGATTCCGGCGCCTGATCACGGACACGATGTCGTGGACTGCCGCGCCACTCGCGCTGGTGATCACGCCCACCGTGCGGGGGAAACGCGGGATGGCACGCTTGCGGGCCGGGTCGAGCAAGCCGTCGCGCTCCAGCGCCGCGCGCGTCTTCTCGAACGCCTTGCGCCAGATCCCTTCGCCCTGATCCTCGAGCTTGCGAACCTTGAACTGCACGCGGTTCGTCTTGACCCAGACCGAGAGCTGCCCGAACGCGAAGACCCGCATCCCGATCTCCGGCTGCGCCGGAAACGCCGCCGTCTGGCTCGACCAGATGACGCAATCCAGCGAGGAGCCGTCCACATCCTTCAGGGTGAAGTACCAGTGCCCGCCCTGGTGGACCTTGAACGACGACACCTCCCCCGCAAGCCAGACCGGAGGCAGGAATCCCTCCACCGTGTCGCGGATCGCCGCGTTGAGCGCGCTGACCGTCAGCGCATGCTCCTGCGACGAACCCGGCACCGCCTCGGCCGCTTGCTTCGCCGGCATCAGCCCGCCACCGTCGCGGCTGGGATGGACTGTTCCGCGGCGCGAACGGTGTTCCGGAGCAGCAGGGCGATCGTCATCTGGCCGACCCCACCGGGCACCGGCGTGATCTTCGAGGCCGTCAAGCGCGCCGACTCGAAGTCCACGTCGCCGACGAGCCGTGCCCCGGACTTGGTCGTGGGGTCGGCAATCCGGTTGATCCCGACGTCAATGACCACCGCGCCCGGCTTCAGCATGTCGCCGGTCACCGTTCCCGGCCGGCCCACCGCGGCGATCACGATGTCGGCCCGCTTGGTGTGCCACGAGAGATCCGGCGTCCGCGAATGGCAGATCGTCACCGTCGCATCGCCACCCTTGCCGGGCTGGATCAGGAGCGACGCCATCGGCTTGCCGACGATGTTGCTCCGGCCGATGATCACCACGTGCTTGCCGCCCGTGTCCACACCGTATTCCTGCAGCAGCATCTGGACGCCGGCGGGTGTGCAAGGCGCAAACCCGTCCTTTTCCCCGATCAGCACCTTGCCGACGTTCACCGGATGGAATCCATCCACGTCCTTGTGCGGCGCGAGTCGCCGGATCACCGTCTGCGGGTCGATCTGCTTGGGGAGCGGCATCTGCACGAGGATCCCGTGGACCGCGGGATCCGCATTGAGCCGATCCACGACGGCGAGCAGCTCCTCCTGGGACGTGCTGGCCGGGAGGCGAATGGTCTCGCCCTTCATGCCGGCCTCGACGCTCTGCTTCTCCTTGTTCCGTACGTACACGGCGCTCGCGGCATCATCACCCACGAGCACGACCGTCAGTCCGGGCACCACCCCGCGCGCGGCCAGCGCGGCGCACCGGGCGGCGACTTCGTCGCGGATCTTCTTCGAGACGGCGACGCCGTCAATCAGTTCAGCGTGCAATGTCCATGGCCCTCTTTTCGCGGATCGCGACCACCTTGATCTGGCCCGGATACTGCAACTCGGTCTCGACGCGGCGCGCGATCTCCTCCGTCAGCGTCTGCATGCGCGCGTCGTCCACGTCCTCGGGATTCACGATCACGCGGATCTCGCGGCCCGCCTGGATCGCGAACACGCGGTCCACACCGCGATAACTCGACGCGATCTTCTCGAGTCCCTCGAGCCGCTTGACGTAGGTCTCGAACGCTTCGCGCCGCGCGCCGGGCCGGGAACCTGAGATCGCATCCGAGGCCTGGACCAGGACGCTCACCTCGGACTCGTGCGGGACATCGTCGTGGTGCGCGGCGATGCAGTTGACGACGAGCGGGTTCTCCCCGTACTTGGTCGCCACTTCGACGCCCAGCTGCACGTGCGTGCCCTCGTGCTCGTGCGTCAGCACCTTGCCGACGTCGTGCAGCAGCGCACCGCGGCGGGCCAGCGCGGCGTCGAGCCCGAGCTCCTCGGCCATGATACCGGCGAGCCACGCCACTTCCTTCGAATGTTGCAGGATGTTCTGGCCGTAGCTGGTGCGCCACTTCATGCGGCCGACCAGCTTGATGAGCTCGGGGTGGAGGCCGTGCACGTTTACGTCGTAGGCCGCGCGCTCGCCGGATTCGATGATGCCCGCCTCCACTTCCTTGCGGGACTTCTCGACGACCTCCTCGATGCGGCCCGGGTGGATCCGGCCATCGGCCACGAGTTTCTCGAGGGCCAGCCGCGCGACCTCACGGCGCACCGGGTCGAAACACGAGACGACCACCGTGTCCGGCGTGTCGTCAATGATGACGTCCACGCCCGTGGCCAACTCGAAGGCGCGGATATTCCGGCCCTCGCGGCCGATGATCCGTCCCTTCATGTCATCCTTGGGGAGCGACACGGCGCTGACCGTGGTTTCCGCCGTGTGCTCGGCCGCGATCCGCTGTACGGCGAGCGCGACGATCTTCCGCGCTTCACGGTCGGCATTCCGCTTTGCCGCTTCGCGAATCTCGCGCATCCGGTTCGCGGCGTCGGCGTGGGCCTCTTCCTCGATGCGACGGATCAGCTCGGCCTTGGCCTCGGTCGCCGACATGCCGGCCATCTGCTCCAGCCGGCGTCGCTCGTCCGCGACGATGCGGTCCAGTTCCGACTGCCTTTCTTCGACGGCCTTTTCCTTCCGGCCCAGGTCGCTGGCGCGGCGCCCGATGTCCTTGTCGCGCGTTTCGATGACGTCGAACTTCCGGTCGAGCACGCCTTCGCGTTCCTGCAGGCGCTTCTCCTCGCGCTCGATCTCCTCGCGACGCCGCCGCGCGTCGGCCTCCCACTCCTCGCGCAGGCGCATGGCCTCTTCCTTCCCCGTGAGGATGGCCTGCTTGCGAAGGCCGTCCGCGTCGCGCGAGGCCTCGGCCAGCATCCGGCGGCTCAGTTCCTCGGCGGTATCGCCGGCCGCCTTGCGGGCGCGCAGTTCGGCGTCCCGTCCGGTCTTCCGTCCCACCACAAAGGCGATCGTGGCTCCCAGCACGCCAAACCCGGCGAGCGCGATCGCGAGAATTTCCAGTCCAGTCATACGTATGGCCTCGCAGCGGCGGCGGGCCTCGAATGAAGGACCACGTGACCAGCCCCGCGTATCAGTGAACCTGCACGCTGCGATGCGGGCGTAGTCGAAACCGTGGAGGGTCGGTGTACCACCCGGCCGGGCGCCGTCGAAGGGCGCGCGGTGGAGTGGGCTAACTCCCTATGCGGCTTGCACCTACGTCACGATCAGCGAACGCAAGCGGAAGATACGCGGGGGCTCAGGCGGCGGCCAGCGCCTCCTCGACGGCGCGGATCATGTCGGCGGGAACAAATGGCTTGTGGAGCAGCACACCGGGAAAGTCGCCGGCCCCGCCGGAGGCCTCCGGCGAGGCATACGCGGAAATGAAAACCGTCGGTAAGTCCGGCCAGCGCCGACGCAGTGTTGAGGCAAGTTCAGCGCCGCCAACCCGTGGCATGATCAAGTCGGTCACGAGGAGGCGGGGCGCCTCACGCCAGGCGTTGGCTTCCGCGATCGCGGCGGCGCCGTCCGCGGCCGCGATGACACTGTAGCCGGTCGCCTCGAGCGTACGGGCGACGATCCGGCGGACCGCGTCGTCGTCCTCGGCGAGCAGGACGCGCCCGCTGTGCACGATGGGCGCGGCGGGTTTCCGCAGGCCCGTGGTGTTCGCCGGTGCGGCGAGACCCGGGAGTCGGATCGTGACGCGGCAACCGGCGCCCAAGGCGCTTTCAACCTCGAGGTCGCCGCCGCTCTGACGCACGATTCCGAGCGCCGTTGAGAGGCCAAGCCCGGTTCCCTTGCCCGGGCGCTTGGTCGTGAAGAACGGGTCGAAGATCCGCGCCTGCGTCGTCGCGTCCATTCCCATGCCGGAATCGCGCACATCGAGCAGCACCCACCGTTCGCCGCTCCCCGCCTGCGCCACGTTTCGCGTGGCGACGCTCAGCCGCCCCCCATTGGGCATCGCGTCGCGGGCGTTCAGGATCAGGTTGAGCAGGACCTGCTCCACCTGCCCTCGATCCGCCCACACACGGTCGAGCGAATCGTCGAACGCGAAGTCCAGGTCGATCCCCGCCGGAAGGAACCGGCGCAGCACCTCCGACATGTCGCGAATCACCACGTTCAAGTCGAGCAGTCGCGGGGCAAGCAGTTGCCGGCGACCGAACGCCAGCAGCTGCGACGTGAGCGTCGTGGCGCGTTCCGCGGCGCTTGCGATTTCGCCCAGGTCCTCGCGCGCGGGATCGTCGGCCGGCGCCGTCTCGAGCAGCAACGTCGTGTAGGTGGAGATGACGGTCAGCAGGTTGTTGAAGTCGTGGGCGACGCCGCCCGCGAGTTGCGCCACCGCCTCGAGTTTTTGCGCCACGCGCACTTGTTCCTCGAGGCGCGCCGGACAACAGCGCGCGTTCGGCCGTGCGTACCACCGCCGAATCGCACCACGCGGGGAGCGCCCAGAGATCCGACGCCAGGAGGTCGTCGCGCGCGACCAACGTGATCGCCTCGGCGGCCGCGTTCGCGTGCAAGCAGCGACCGCTCACCGCGTCGAACGCCATGAGCCCGACCCGGGGGCAGCTTCGAAGCAGTCAGCGGCGACAGTAGTCACGGTCTGTTCAGTATCGGCCGCGCGGGCGGACGGTCGTACGCTCAACCTTGCGCGTGCGATCCCGATACTCCGGAGGCCAGACCCATCCCACCCGACCTCCCATGTCCGCCTCCGTCGCGTATGCCCCGTCCGGACTCGCCAGCCTCCGCGTGCTTGTCGTGGATGACCAGGAACATGTTCGACGATGGGTCCGGCGCGTGCTCCGCCAGCTCGGTGTGGAGCGCATCACGGAGGCCGAGGACGGCCGGAGCGGGCTCTCGTTCCTGACGGCTCCAGGGGCTGCCTACGACGTAGTGCTGTGCGACCTGAAGATGCCGAAGGGCGATGGCATCGAACTCGTCCGCGCGCTTGCCGCGCTTGGCATCCAGACGGCGATCGTGCTGGTCAGCATGGAAAGCGCCCGCGTACTGGAAACCTCGGGGCTGCTCGCGGAAGAACAGGGCCTGCGGATTCTCGGCACGATCCCAAAGCCGGTGACCACCGAGAAGCTCGAACCGATCCTCTACAAGGTTCTCGAGGGCCAGGGTTCACCGCCCGCGGAAGCCCCGGGCCTGGCGCGTGACACCATTCGCCAGGTACTCACGAGCGGCGCGTTGCACCTCGTATACCAGCCAAAGATCGTGATGGCGACCGGGCAATTCGCGGGGGTCGAGGCGCTCGCGCGCTGGAACCACCCGGAATACGGCGCGATCAGCCCCGATGTCTTCGTCGCCGTGTGCGAGGAGTCGGACTCGCTTGGCCGCTGGCTCCTTGACTTCACGCTCGAGGAGGCGATGGCCTTCTCCGTACGCTGGCGCGAGGGCGGCTCGGACCTCAACATTGCGCTCAACGTGCATGCGCGGGCGTTCGACCAGGTGGACCTGCCCGAGCGGGTCGAGGCGCTCGCGCGACGGCACGGGGTGCCGCCGCAGTACATCACGCTGGAGATCACGGAGCGGTCCGTGGCGAAGGACGCCGTGCGCATGCTCGATGTAGCCACGCGACTCCGCCTGAAGGGATTCGGGCTCGCGATAGACGACTTCGGCACGGGACACTCCGGCCTCGCCCAGCTGCGGCGACTCCCCTTCAACGAGCTGAAGATTGACCGCCAGTTCGTGCATGGGGCGGCCGAGTCCGCCACCAAGCGCTCGGTTGTCGAGGCAAGCGTCGCGCTCGCGCGCAACCTCGAGATGACCTCGGTGGCCGAAGGCATCCAGCAACGACCGGAATGGGACCTCCTGCAATCGCTCGGCTGCGAGGAGATGCAGGGCTATTTCACGGCGCGGCCGATGACCGAGCATGCGCTCTACGCATGGGCGGCGCAGTGGAACCTGACGCGTTCGTTCACGGGTTCGGGCGTGATTGCCGGCGCCGGTCGATGACCAGGAATTCGTCGCCCTGGACGGGGCCGGCGCTGACACGAACGCATGGTGAATCCGGGCCCGTGGTCCTTGTTGTCGAGGACGACACGAGCATCCGACACCTGATCGGAAAAATCCTCACGCAGTGCGGGTGCCGGCCGCTGATGGCGTCCGGCGGCAGCGAGGCGCTGCGACTCTACGACGCCAACGCCCCCGACATCCAGTTGGTGCTGCTCGATTGGAACCTGCCTGGCACCTCCGGCGGCGAAATCCTGGCGGCGCTCCTCGCGCGGCGCAGTGACCTGCGCGTCGTGCTCGTGACCGGGGCAACCGAGGCGACCACGGACGAGCACGCGACGGCCGACACGGTGTCAATCCTCCTCAAGCCGTTCACGGCGGCCGAGCTGACCATGGTGGTTCGGAGCGTACTCGGCGCCTGAGCGCCGGCGACTACTCCTGCGCGGCCTGCGCCCCGGTCACGCGCTTCGCGGGCGGTAGCCAGCGCCGAAGCTCGCTCGACAGCGCCCGCATCTCCGTGGCGAGCGCGGCGCGCTCGTCCTGGACGCGAAACAGCTCACCCGCGATGGACATCGCGGCCTGGACGGCGACGCGGTGTGACAGCGTGGCACCCGGGTGCGCCGCGAGGGCCGCGATCTCACGATCCACGCGCGCCGCCACTTCGTGCGTTCGCTCGGGCGTCATGTCGGACTTGAGGTTGTACGACTCGCCCGCGACGATCACGGTCGTGCTGTGCTTGGTGCTCATCAGACGCCCCCCTGATGCTGCTGGCGCATGAAGCGCACGCGCTCGAGCACCTTGCCCGTGCGCTCCGAGACGGCGGCGAGCCGCGCCCGCAGCTCGGCGTTCTCGGCCTCGAGCTGCCCCACCCGTTCTTCGGCCGCCGCGTCTCCGCCACCGCCGCGCGTCGCGATCGCCTGAAGGCGCGCCTCCGCCGCATGCGCGCGTTTGCGGAATGTCGCGATCTCCTCGCCGAGGTTTCGGACGAGGGCGGACAACTCGTCGAATGCGGCCGCGTCAGGTTGTTCGGGCACGGACGTTCAGCTCCTTCTCGAGAGTCTTGAGCAACTGCGCGCGACGCCCTTCGATTTCCTTGTCGCGGAGCGTGCGTTCGGGATGCCGGAACGTAAGCCGCCAGGCCAGCGACCGGGTGCCCGCGGGCACCTTGTCGCCGCGGTATTCGTCGAACAGCAGGAGCGACTCCAGCATCTCGCCGCTCACGCCGCGGAGCGTCTTCTCCACCGCCGCGGCGCTGACGGCGTCGGGCACGACGAGCGCGAGGTCGAACTCCGCCGCCGGCGTGGTCGGAAGCGGCACATAACGCGCGGGCGTCGTGCTCCGGTCAGCGCCGCCCGTCCGCTCGTATTCGTGCGCGCCGCGGGCGGCGGGCGGGCGCGCCGGCATCTTGCCCAGCGTCAGTTCGACACCGAACGCGGCGCTGGCCCAGACCGGCGCGTCCAGCGCGACCGGCGTAACCACGCCGCGCGCGGTGCCATCAACAAGGGCCGACCACAGCGCCGGCGCCTCGGCGGGTTTCAGCTCCACGCGCGACGCCGGCCACGCGGCATGCACCATGCGCTCCGCGAGCGCCTTGGCGTCCCACGCGTCGAACGCGGGCGGCTCGGATTCCGTGAAGTGCGGCGGGCGGCGTGCCCCCATGACCAGCGCACCGACATGGATCGCTTCCTTCACAGAGGCGCCGTCGCCCGGCAGGAACGCCGTCCCGATCTCGAAGATCCGGACGTTCCCCTGCATCCGCGCGAGGTTGTGTTCCGCACGCCGCGCGAGCGTGTCCAGGATCGAGTCGCGCAGGAACGGTTCGTCCTCGCCAAGCGGATTCCGGACACGGACGAGCGGCCGCTCCGCGCCGGCCCGATACGGCAGCGGGCGGACTTCGAGCAGCCCGTCGGCGACGAGCGCGTTTCGCACCCGAACGCCCAGCGTGTAGAGCGGATGATCCGGGACGGTTCCCAGCCGCGCAGCCGTGAGGGCGTCCGGCAACCGGTCGAAGCCGCGCAGCCGGGCGATGTCCTCCACCAAATCCACGTCGCGTGCGACGTCGTGCCGCCAGCTTGGTGGAGTCGCCGTCACGCGGTCGCCGTCAACCGTTGTCGCGAAACCGATCGCGCGCAGGAGCGCCGCCGATTCCTCGGGCCCGACCGCGTCGCCGAGCAACCGCGACACCTTGGTCGCCGCGACAGCGACACTCGCGCGCGCCGCCGGATCGGTGCCGACGCTCGCCATGGCGGCGACTTCGCCTCCGGCCACCGCCACGATCAACGCCGCCGCGATTCGCGCGTTCGACTCCACCGCGGCGTCATCAATGCCCCGCTCATAGCGGTAGCTCGCGTCGGTGGACATTCCCAGCTTGCGCCGACCGCCGCGCACGACCCGCGGCGCGAACGTCGCGACTTCCAGCAGCACGTCCGTCGTGCATTCGGTCACCTCCGTCGCCTTGCCGCCCATCAACCCGGCGAGGGCGACCGGGACGGAGGCGTCGGCGATCACCAGCACCGAGGCATCGAGCGTGCGCGCAGCACCGTCGAGCGTGGTGAGCGATTCCCCGGCCGCAGCCCGGCGGACTCCGATCGCGCCGCCCCCGAGCGTCGCGAGGTCGAATGCGTGGACCGGTTGTCCAAACCCGTGCAGGAGGTAGTTGGTCGCGTCCACCACATTGTTGATGGAGCGGCCACCCACGCTTTCGACGCGGCGCCGCAGCCAATCAGGGCTCGGCCCGACCTTCAGGCCGCGGATAATCACCGCGCAGTAGCGCCCGCAATCGGCGGAGTCCGCGAGCGTGACCCGGACGCCCCCCGCCGACGCCGACGCCGCGCCGCGAACCGGTGTAACCGCCGCTGCAGCAGGCAGCTCTTCCGGCAGGCGCACGGTGGTCCCCGTGAGCGCCGCAAGCTCGCGCGCGACGCCCAGGTGCGACAGCAGGTCTGGCCGGTTCGGGAGCACATCCAGCACGAGGCGCGTATCCGCGAGCGGCAGCACCGAGAGGAGCGGCGTGCCCACGGGTGCTTCGGTGTCCAGCGCGTAGATCCCGTCGTGGTCGTCACCGAGTCCGAGTTCGCGCGCCGAGCAGAGCATGCCGTTGGACGTGAACCCGCGAATCTTCTTTTTCTCGATTACGAAGCCCGCGGGCATTGTTGTGCCGGTGCGCGCGAACGGGTACTTCGCGCCCACCGTGACGTTCGGTGCGCCGCAGACGACCTCGAGCAACGTGCCGGTGCCGTCGTCAACCTTATTGAACGAGAGGCGCGTGTCTGGGATCCGCTCCGAGGCGACGACCTGCCCGACAACGAACGGCGCCAGCTCCGCACGGGTGCGCTCGAACCCCTCGACCGTCGCGACGTGCGCGGTGATCAGGTCACGTACGCGTTCGGCCGGAAGTCCGTGCGGCACGAACGCGCCCAGCCATTCATGCGAGACGTTCATCGCGCGAACTGGTCGAGGAAGCGCACATCCGAGTCGTACAGGAGCCGGATGTCCGGAATGCCGTGCCGCGCGAGCGCGGTACGCGCCGGACCCATCCCGAACGCCCACCCGCTGTATCGCTCACTGTCCACGCCCGCGCTTTCGAGCACGGCGGGATGCACAAGTCCGCTCCCGAGGATCTCCACCCACCCCGACTGCTTGCAGACGCCGCAGCCACTGCCCTTGCACACGCCGCAGAGCACGTCCATCTCGGCGCTCGGTTCGGTGAACGGGAAGTACGAGGGCCGGAACCGGGTCTTCGTCGAGCCGAAGAACCGGTTGGCGAAATGCGTCAGCGTCGCCTTGAGGTCGGCGAAACTGATGCCTTCGTCCACGACGAGGCCCTCGATCTGCGCAAATGTCGGCGCATGGGACGGGTCGAACGGGTCGCGGCGATGCACGTTGCCGGGAATCAGCACGCGGATCGGCGGCGGGTAGGACTGCAGCGTGCGCACCTGCACCGGAGACGTGTGCGTGCGCAGCACGACGTCATCCGAGATGTACAGCGTGTCGTGCAGGTCCATCGCGGGGTGATCCGCCGGGAAGTTCAGCGAGCCGAAGTTGTACCACGGCGACTCCGCCTCAGGCCCCAGTGCGACGGTGAACCCGAGTTCGCGGAAGATCGCGACGACTTCATCAATGACCTGCGAAACGGGATGCACCGCGCCGCGCCACGCGTGCCGCGCGGGCATGGTGGGATCCGCGAGGGCGACGCCGGCGGACGACGGGGCAAGCGACGCCTGCCGAGTTTCGAGAGCGCCCTCGACGTCGGTGCGGGCGTCGTTGAACGCCTTCCCGGCTGCGCCCCGCGCTTCCTTGGGGAGCTGGCCGAGTGCGGCGGACAGGTCCTTGAGCCAGCCGTGGTTTCGCCCGAGGTACTTCGCACGCACGCCCTCCAGGGCGTCCGCACTGTCCGCGGCGGCGATCGCCGGCCTGGCCTCGGCCGAAAACGCGGCGACGCGGGCGAGGAATTCGTCGAGGGTAAGCGAGTCAGCCACGATGACGCGGGTAAACCTGGGGCTTGGGGGACGAAACGTGCGCGCGCGGCGCGGTGTTAACGCTAACGGAGGGCGGCGCTTTCGCGCCGCCCTCCGTTTCAAACTCGCCAACCGTGCTTGGCTGGCAAACGGACTACGCGGCGGCGAGCGCCTTCTTGGCCTGATCGGCGAGCGCGGTAAACGCGGCCGGATCACGAACGGCAATGTCGGCGAGCATCTTGCGATCCACCTCGATGCCGGCCTTCCGCAGCCCGTTCATGAACGCGTTGTAGTTGAGGGCGTTCTGGTGGGCGGCCGCGTTGATGCGGACGATCCACAGGCGGCGGAACTCGCGCTTCTTGTTCTTCCGATCGCGGTAGGCATACACCCAACCGCGCTCGACCGTCTCCTTGGCGGCCTTCCAGAGCTTGCTCCGACCGCCGAAGGCGCCGCGAGCGGCCTTCATGACCTGCTTCTTGCGCTTCAGTCGCGCAACGTTGGATTTGAC
Organism: Gemmatimonadota bacterium; assembly: GCA_016874035.1. Lineage (GTDB taxonomy): Bacteria > Gemmatimonadota > Gemmatimonadetes > Gemmatimonadales > Gemmatimonadaceae > Fen-1231. The sequence continues at coordinate 10,607 of VGVM01000012.1, read as the reverse complement.
GCGTGGCATTGATTGGTCTCCTTAGCGTGCTAGGCCTGCAAGAGGCGGCGCATGCGCTTCGTGTCACCCACCGGGCCGACGATCGCAGGCCGACGGAGGCGGCGTTTCCGCTTCGCGTCCTTCTTGGTGAGGATGTGGCTCTTGTACGCCTTGAGGCGGCGCACCTTTCCCTTCCCGGTCACAGAGAAGCGCTTCTTCGCTCCCTTGTGCGTCTTCATCTTTGGCATTGCGTATCCCTGCCCTACTTGGGCGTCAGAATCATCGTCAGCGCCTTGCCCTCAAGGCGCGCGTCCGTCTCGATCTTCGCCACGTCCGCCAGCGCGGCTGCCACCCGGTTCACGACCGCGCGTCCCAACTCCGGATGCGTGATCTGCCGACCGCGGAACATCAACGTCACCTTCACCTTGTTGCCCTCGCCCAGGAACCGCCGGGCGTGGCGCGTCTTTGTCTCGAAATCATGATCCTCGATCCCGGGGCGGTACTTCACCTCCTTGATCTGGATCACGTGCTGCTTCTTCTTGGCCTGTCGAGCCTGCTTCGCCATCTCGAACTTGTACTTCCCGTAGTCCATGATCCGGACCACGGGGGGGCGCGCCATCGCTGCCACTTCGACGAGGTCGTATCCCTGTTCAACAGCCGATGCGAGTGCCGCCTCGGTCTCCATGATGCCCAGCTGCGAACCATCGGCGCCGATGACCCGGACCGGGCTGATGCGGATTTGCCGGTTGACCCGCGGCCCCCGCTTTACTGGTGTTTCGTTAATCGAGGCGCTCCTCCAACTGGTGAAAAAACAAATCGCGGACCCTTGGATTCCTCTCAGGGCCCGCGAACACGACGCCACCCAGCGAACAGTCGCTGTGCGGACGGTCAGTCATGGACACCTGCAGCACAACGTCGTTGCCGCCGACGAGGGCCAAAGGGTGGGCTCGGCTGGTGTAGCGTGAGGCCGAACCACTTTGCGATGTCCGGTAAACCTAGGCAGGGATTGGGGTTAGCGCAAGTCAGCCGGAGCCGCTACACCGCGCCGCCAACGGCCGCGCGTGGTAACGCTTCCCGGACCGGGGCGCGCAGTCCCGCCTCACTGGCAACGCCGCGTCAGGTCGCGAGCGCGTACCCCTTGCCATCGTGGACGGCCCGGCCCCACGGGACGCTGGCGTCATGCTCGAAGATCAGCAGCCACCCTTCGGCGGCCGCTCGACCCAGCAGCCGGCGTTTCGACTCCAGCGTCACGAGCGGCTCGACGTCGTAGCCCATGATCCAGGGCAGCGGTAGGTGAGCCGAGGTCGGGCACAAGTCCCCAAGGAAGCACGCCAATCCGTCCCCGCCGTCAATGAGCACGCTCTGATGGTGTGGAGTGTGGCCCGCGGTCACGGTCACGCTGATCCCCGGCACAACTTCTCGGTCGCCGACGATGAAATCGAACCGGTTCGCTTGGATGATCGGATCCCAGTTCTTCCCGAAGTAGCTCGCCGCCGTCCGTTCGTTGGTGTGCGTCGCCCACTCGTGTTCGCCCATCTGCACCACGTACCGCGCGTTGGGAAAGCTCGGCCGGACGATTCCCGACGCGTCCAGGTAGGTGTTTCCACCGGCGTGGTCAAAGTGCAGGTGCGTGTTGATCACCAGCTTCACATCGGCGGGGCCGTAGCCGGCGGCCCGAAGTCCGGCTTCGAGCGCCGTCCGTCGCGTACCATCGGGCTCGGCATCCGGCGCGCTGTTCTCCAGGCCGTAGATCGAACGGAACTTCTCGTCCTCCTTGTTGCCCGCACCGGTGTCAAGCAGGATCAGGCCGTCATCATGCTCGACAAGCAGGCAGCGCATCCCGAGCGGGATGCGGTTCTTCTCATCCGGGGCGATGCGCCGCGACCAGAGCGTCTTGGGGACAACGCCGAACATGGCGCCGCCATCGAGGGCCTGGGCGCCCGCCTGTATGGCATGGACCGTGAATCGGCCTATGCGTCGCGTTTCGACCAGCGGATTCGACATGCGCAAGAAACTAGCACTACGCCCCGTCGGCCCCCTCGCTGGACGTCGGGAGGCCACTGCGGCCGCGGGCGCGGCGGCGCGGATTCACGAGCGCGCGACCGAGCGACTCGAGCGACCACCACCCGGCGCGGTCAGCATCGCGGAGCAGGCGCACCAGCACCTGCGCGGTCGCCTGCGCATCACCCGCCGCCCGGTGGCGGCCGTCATTCTCGATCCCGTAGTGGTGGCACACGGCATCGAGGTTTCGCCGCGGCAGGTGTCGAAGCACGCGCCGGGCCAGCTGCACCGTGCAGAGGCGGCCGGCCACGACTCCCTCGAGCGCCGGCGCGCCAAGGCGACGGAACTCGGCGTCGAGAAACCGCCAGTCGAAGCGCGCGTTGTGCGCGACGAACACGCGTCCGGCGAGCTCGGCGGCCAACGCACCCGCGATATCCGCGAACCGTGGCGCTCCGGACACCATGGCGTCGTGAATGCCCGTCAGGCGCGTGATGTGCGCCGGGATCGGGCGCCCGGGATTGACGAGCGAATGAAACAACAGGCGGCACTCGGACCCACGCACACGCACGGCGGCAACTTCGGTGACTCGATCTGCGCCCACCGCGCCCGTCCCCGTCGTCTCGATATCCACGACCGCGAAATCCACGGTCGCGTGCGGCGTGCCGTCGCCGGTCCAGGCATCGTGAAGTGCAAGCGGGCGCGAACTCATTCCGCCGCAAGGTCGCCGGTTGTCGGCGCCGCCGGGAGTTCCTCCACTACCCACCCCGCCGAACCCGTTTGTAACTTGTGAAATCATTCACAAGCCCACTCCGCCCTGACTGTGAAGCACATCGCCGAATCCACGGTCCGCCGCCTGTCCCTCTACCTGCGATTCCTGGAGCAATCGCGGCGCGAGGGGAAGGACACGATTTCCAGCGGAGATCTCGCTGGGCTCGGCGGCACGACGTCGGCGCAGGTGCGAAAGGACCTGTCGTTTTTCGGGTCGTTCGGCACGCGCGGCCTGGGGTACTCGGTGTCGGCGCTCTCGCGGCGGATTCGCGAGATCCTCGGACTCGAACGGGAATGGCGGGTCGTCATCATCGGCGCGGGCAAGATCGGCGCCGCACTCGCGCAGTACCGTGGATTCGCGGATCGCGGCTACCGGATCGTCGGGATCTATGACGTCGCGCCGGCGCGGATCGGCGTGTCGCTGGATGGCATCACCGTGCGAGACCAGAAGGAACTCGAAGGCGATGCCGCACGGCTGAAGCCGGAAATCGCCCTGCTCGCGGTTCCGCCGACCGCAGCCCAGACGCTCGTTGAGCGCGCGGCGAAGGCGGGAATCCGCGGCATCCTGAACTTTGCCCCGGCCCAGATCCACGCGCCGGCCGGCGTTGAGGTTCGACACGTTGATATGGCGCTCGAACTCGAGATCCTCAGCTACGCCCTGACCAACGCAAGGAAGAAGTAGGCGCCTTCCCGGCGGACCGCGGCAGGTCAGGCCCGTTCCGGCCCGCGCAGCACGCGTAACAGGCGCGCGAAATCCGCCGGCGCCAGCACTTCGGGCCTGGCCGTTGCCGCGATGTCGGCCGCCTCGAGGGCCGCGGCGGCTTCAGGTGCCGACAGCCCGCGTACGCTCCGCAGCGCCCGCTGCATTTGCTTGCGCCTGTTCGAGAACAGCGCGGTCACGAGCTTGCGGAAGGACGATTCGTCTTCGCGGGGCAGCAGCGGCGCGGCGAGCGGGACGATCTTCAACACCGCGCTGTCCACCTTGGGCGGCGGGGCGAACGCCCGCGCGGGCACCACGCGCAACGTCTCGGCCGTCGCCAGTGCCTGTAGGTTCACCGAGAGTGCGCCGTACGAGTCGGTGCCCGGAGCGGCGGCCACGCGCTCGGCGACTTCGCGTTGCACCAGGAACACCATGCTCCGCGGGCGCGGCGATTCGAGCGCCTTGAACACGATCGGCGTCGTGATGTTGTACGGAATGTTGCCGACGAGCGTGTACGGCCCGCGCACGACCGGGCCAAGCGCGACGTTCAGGAAGTCGCCTTCGATGATCTCGCACTCCGGCCGCAGCGCGTAGCGCGCCCGCAGGCCGGCGGCGAGGTCCCGGTCAATCTCGACGGCGATCAGCCGCCCCGTCGGGCGGACCCGCTCAATCAGGAGCTCCGTCAGGGCCCCCTGCCCGGGTCCAATCTCCACCGCGGTCTCACCCGGCTGCAACGCGGCCGCATCCGCGATCGCGGCAAGTACCGCGCGGTCCTTGAGGAAGTGCTGACCGAAGCGTTTCCGTGGCGTGTGACCGCCGACCCGCGACGTCACGCCGGCGGGGTGCGGAGGACGAGCACCGCCTGGTCGTCTGGCGCGATACCGCCGCCCATGTGCCCCTCGAGCAGCGCGAACACGCCGTCCACCACGCGTTCCGGGGTGTCGCCGCGCCGCGCGGCGAGGACGTCGAGCACACGCGACTCCCCGAGCGTCTTGCCGTCAATATCGCGCGCATCGCAGACGCCATCGGTGAACAACACCAGCATGTCGGTCGCGCGGTTCCACGGCCGGCGCATCTCGTGCGGGGAGGCCGACCCCATGCCGAGCGGTGGGTCGGTCGCTTCGAGACGGGTCGGACGACCGTCACCGGCGACGACGAACGTGTGCGGCTGGCCCGCGTTCACCCAGCAGATCTCGCCCTGACCGGGGTCGATCACGGCATAACAGAGGGCGAGGAACATCTCCGTGTCCTCGAGTTCATCGGCGATCGTCGCGAGCAACGAACGGATCGTCTCGGACGGCGACTGGCCCTTCTGCGCATGGATGGACATCGCGCTCATCGTGAGCGCCATGATCAGCGCGGCCTGGTAGCCATGGCTCGACACGTCACCGAGCAGCACACCGACCCGTCCGCCGCCGAGCCGGAACAGGTGGTAGAAGTCACCGCCCACGCTCCGCGCCGACTCCACGCGCGCCGCGCACCTCGCATCCGGCGCGAGCGCCGCCGGCGGCGGCAGGAGCCGCATCTGCAGGTCGTGCGCGAGCTGCATTTCGTGCGCCAGGCGTTCCTGCTCGACCGACAAGCGCACGAGGCGGTTGATCTGGATCGCCGTGGCGATCTGCGTGGCGATCGCGGCAACGAGCTTTTCGTCGCCGGCGGTGAAGAGCGCATCGTAGCGCGGCGCCGAGAGCAGCACGACGCCAAGGACAGTGCTGCCTTTCGGCCCCGACCAGGCGATTGGGACCGCGAGTGTCGCCTCACGCCGCACGGGAACCTCGAGCGCCGGCACCGCCGAGGGGCCGAACCGTCGGGGCTGCGCGTCGCGGAACACGTTCGCCGCCGCCGTGACCTCGTCGTCCACCGGGATCGCGTCCAGGTCCTTCGGCGCGGCTCCCCGGGCTGCGATCGGCGCCAGCAAGCCACGGTTCGCATCGTGGAGGTAGATCGCCCCGAGGTCTGCGCCGACGGTCTCGGCGATCTCGGTCAGGATCGTGCCCGCGGCATCCTCCAGCTGGACCGTGCGTCCGAGGATCTCACCGATCGAGTAGAGGAGGTTGATTTCCTCCCAGCTTTCGGCGAGCGCCTGCGAAGCGAGGCGCACCTCTTGTCGCGCCCGTTCGAGCTCGTCCACCGGCCTAGACGCGATGCAGGACGAGGCGAACGACGTTCCCGCCGTCGTGAAATCGCTCAACGCGGTCCATGAGTTTTCGCATCAAGAACAGGCCGCGCCCGTCTTCCCGGTGGAGGTTGTCGTCGCTGGTGGCATCCACGGTGCACGCCTCGAGGTCGAACCCATCGCCCTCGTCACGCACCTCGGCGACCAGTCGCGTTTCGTCTATCGCCACCCGCACGACGACGTCGCGGCTCGCGTCGTCACGGTTGCCACGCTGGATGGCGTTCGACATGGCCTCCGTGAGCGCGACCGGCACGTTCAGCGCCGTGTGCCGACGCGAGAAGTCGAGCGCCTCGCAGCGCCGCACGACCTGCACCACCACCGCCTCGATGTACTGGACGTCGCTGGGAATGCGAAAGTCCAGCGACTCCGCCGCCCCCACGATCAGAAACTCTCGAGCGCGTGGTCCCGGGTCTTGGAGATCTGGAAGAGCGTATCGAGCTTGGTCAGCTCGAACAACGTCTGGAGTTCGTCGTGGAGGTTGGCGAGCCGGAGCTCGCCGCCGGCGTCGCGAATGCGCTTGGCCAGCGAGACGAGCACGCCCAGCCCGGAGCTGTCGATGTACCCGGTGCGGGAGAAGTCGATCAGGATCTTCTTCGCCCCTTTCTCGACCTCGTCGAGCACCTTCTGCTTGAGCTCCTGACGGTTGCCGACGATCAGCTGGCCTTCGACATCCACGATGGTGACGTCGCCTTTGCGCGCAACGGTGAAGCTCATGGGTTCACGACTCCGGAATCAGGGTTCGCGAAACGGAAGATAATCAGGGCCGCCGATGTACCGGCTACTTGCCAAACTTGGCGCGCAACGCCTGGTGCACGCTTGGGTGAACCAGGCTCGCCACGTCGCCGCCAAAGCGGGCAACCTCGCGGACCAGGCTCGAGCTGATGTGCGTGGTGTCGAGCGAGGGAATCATGAAGACGGTCTCGATCTCGGGCGCGAGGTGCCGGTTCATCAGGGCCATCTGGTACTCATACTCGTAGTCGCTCACGGCCCTGAAGCCGCGGATGATCATGCCGACGCCGGCGGTCCGGGCAAAATCCACCAGCAGACCCTCAAACTGCTGGACTTCGACCCGCGTTTCGCCCTCCAGCGCCTTGGCGATCAGTCCGACCCGCTCGTCGGGCGTGAACAGCGGCTTCTTGGCGGGGTTGTTCGCCACCGCGACGATGATCCGATCGGCGAACCCGAGGGCGCGACGGATCAGGTCGGTGTGACCGTTCGTGATTGGATCGAAGCTTCCGGCGTACAGGGCCAGCACAGCGAAGGGGTAAGGGTGGGAGGAAAGTACGGCGAGGGTCAGGACGACGGCGAGGGGCCCTAAGGCGGGCCTTCTGTCTGGCGGTGGTAGATCGTGATGCCGGTGTCCCCGTACCGGCGAGTCTCCCCGCCATCGGGCATCGGCGCGGCCGTCTCGTGCTCCACGCCCAACACGGTGGCGAACGGACGTTCCAGCCACAGCTCCGCCACGCGCTCGGCGTACCCTTTTCGCCAAGGTGGGTCGGCGAACCCGATGTCGAATGCCCCGTCGGTGCAGCGCGCGACGAAGCTCAACGAATCCATCACGTGAACCGTCGCACGCTCACCGGCGCCGAGCGTCGCGATGTTGTCGCGGAGGACCTTGGCGACCCGCGCGGAGTGCTCGACGAAATCGCAGTGTGCCGCGCCGCGCGACAGCGCTTCGAGTCCCAGCGCCCCGGTGCCGGCAAACAGGTCCACGACCCGAGCGCCCGGCAGTCGCGGATGCACGATGCTCATCCACGCCTCACGCGCGCGATCGGAGGTCGGCCGGACCTCGCGGCCCGGCGGCGCGAGGATGCGCCGCCCTTTCCACTCACCTGCGATGATCCGCACGGGTCAGGCCGCCGGCTTGAAGTCCACCAAGGCGAGCTGGAGCGACTCGGCGCCGCGGAACACGTTGCGTTCGAGTTTGTACGCGACATCCACGCGACGCCCCGCCGCCAGCTCTTGCGACCGTCCGGCCATGCCCCACCCCACCGCCTCGAGCGATGTCTCGCCATCCGTCAGCACGCACTTCACGCCGTCGGTCCCGATCCGCCTCGCCCCGGTCCCCACGGCCAAGCCGCGCGCGACGAACGTGGGCGCCGGATTCGCGACGCCGAACGGTTCGACGTGGCGCAGCAAGCGCTCGAGCTCCGCGGTCGCCTCGCCAAGGGGAAGTTCGAGGTCCAGGTGCACCGTCCGGCGCAGGTCATCCGTGGTGAGCTGCGCCTGCGCCACGGCATTGAACCGTTCCGCGAACGCCTCGACCCGCGCCTCCTGGATGGTGAGGCCGGCGGCTGCCCGGTGCCCGCCGTGCTTGTCGAGCAGGTCGGCGCATGCCCCCAACGCCGCGTGCAGGTCGAACGCGGGAACGGAACGGCCGGAGCCCTTCCCGACGCCATCCTGGACGGCGATCAGGAACGTCGGCCGTCCCGTCGTCTCCACCACGCGCGACGCCACGATCCCGATGACCCCGGGGTGCCAGGCGCGATCCGCGATCGCGATTCCCCACGATGCGTCGGCCTCGAGCGCATCCACACGGCGCATCACCTGCTCGAGGGTCGCGCGGTCAAGGTCCTGACGCTCGCGGTTCCTCTCCTCGCATTCGCGCGCGATGGTGTTCGCCGTCGCTTCGTCATCGGCGAGCAGGAGTTCCACGCCGCGCAGCGCGCGATCGATCCGGCCGAGCGCGTTGAGCCGCGGCGCAAGGATGAAGCCGATTCTCCCGGCGGTCATCTCCTTGCCGTCGAGCCCGGCCGCGCGAATGAGCGCACGGAGCCCGACGTTCCGCGTCTCGGCCATGAGCGCGAGTCCCTTGCGCACGAAGATGCGGTTCTCGCCGCGCAGCGGCGCGACATCGGCCACGGTCGCGAGCGCGACCAGGTCCATCTGGTTGTAGACGACCGCGTCGTTCCCACCCAGGTGCCGGGTCAGGGCGAGCGCAAGCTTGAACGCCACGCCAACGGCGGCGAGGTCCTTGTCCGCCGAGGTGTCGTCCGGCCGCCGCGGGTTGAGGATCGCCACCGCCGGTGGCAGCGCGGCACCCGGCAGGTGGTGGTCGGTGATGATGAGGTCAATCCCGGCGCGTTGCAGCTCGAGCGCCGGTGCAACCGCGGTGGTCCCGCAATCACAGGTCACGACGAGCGAGGCCTGCTGCCGCACCGCTTGCGCGACACCGGCGCTGCTCAAGTCATAGCCATCGCGTTGCCGATCGGGAATGAACGGCAGCGCGCGGCCGCCGAGTGCCCTGATGGACCGCGTGAGCAGCGTCGTCGAGCAGATGCCGTCCACGTCGTAGTCGCCGTGCACCAGGATCGTTTCGCCGCGGCGGATCGCGTCGGCGAGCCGCTCGACCGCCGCCTGCATGCCGGCCATTTGCGCCGGGTCCCCGAGTTCCTCGACGGCCGGCCGGAGGTAGCTGCGCGCGACGCGCTCGTCCGTGATGCCGCGCACGACCAGCAGGCGCGCGAGCGCCGAGGGAAGCTGGAGCCGCGTGGCGAGGGACGCGGCGGCGGACGCATCAGGTGTAGCGCTGGTGACCCAGCGCGGATCAGGTCGCCGCAGTGTCACCGGCGACGAAGTACATCAGGACGCCGCAGGCCTCGCACAGCTCGATCGCCGCCGTGGCCGTCATCACATGGCGGCGCTGCATCGGGATCGCCGTGTCGCAGGCGCCGCACGCCATGCCGCGCATCGCGACCACGGCTTCGACACGCTTCCGGCCGCGGATGCGGTCGTACTTCGACAACAGGCCCCCGGGCACCGCCTTGGCGCTGGTCGCGCGTTTCTCACGCGCCGTCGAGAGCTCGCCGTCAATCGCCGCGCGTTCGGCAGCGACCTCACTCCGCGCCGTTTCCTGCTCCGCCTCGATCGCGTCAAGTTCCTTCTTCTGCGTCGTCAGCGCCCCGCGGAGCTCGTCGAGTCGCCGGTTGAGCGCCAGCAGGTCGCCTTCTTCCACCTGCACGATCCGGCGCGCCTGCTCGAGCTGGGCCGCCGCAGCCGTCGCCTGCTTCATGGTCTTCACGGCGTCCATCTGCGCCTGGTTCTTCTCGATCAACTGCTTGTGCTCGGCAATCTTGTCGCGGAGGAAGGCCTGTCGCTGCTCCTCGGCCTGCACGGCCTGGGTCGACCGCGCGATGGCCTCCGCCACGCGATTACGCCGTGCATCGAGTTCCCGGATCCTGGGCTCGAGCGCGACGATCCGTTGCTCGAGGCCATGGATGATGACGTCGTCCGCCTGCACTACCAACAACGCTTGAAGTTCCGTTGACACTCCGCCTCCACCAGGGGTGACCTGGTTCACAAGTTTTCCATGGCCGCACGGTTCGCGACCGGGTCATCCGTCGTGGTCGTCACCAGTCGCGACGTCGCACGCTCCGCCATTCTCGCTTCCCCACCGCCCGCAGCTCCTTTTGCAGCGTCACGCCAAGGCGCAGCAGCGCATCCTTGTCCTGCTCCGCGGCGAGCGGAAGCATCCGCGCATGTTCGTCCAGGCGTTCGCGCAACAATCGTTCGCGCAACATCGCCACCGCGTCCGCGATCGTGCGCCCGGGATCGGCGACCACCGCTGGCTCGGAGCGAAGCGCTTCCACTTCCCTGTTTTCGAGTAAGGTCAATCGCTCGCCCAGCCCCTCCGCGTCCACGGCGCCATCGGCGAGTGCCCGAAAAATGCTCGCATACACAGGATCGCGCAGGGCGGGCTGCACCCCGGCCTCATCCATGGTTTCGATCGCCGGCCGTTCATCCAGTTCGGCGTCCAGCCGTCCCACTTCCTCCACCACGCGCTCCACCTGCTCCGGATGCAGCAGCATGACGCGCACGAGCTCGCGCTCCGCCGAGCTCTCGTGCGGCCTCGGGCGGGCCACCGCGGCCTCCCCCTCGCCCTCGTCCGCGTAGGCGTCCGGCGGTGGGATGTCATCCGCCTGGGCCCGCCCATCGGGGCCAGCCTGGGCGCGCGCGCCCCAGCCGCCGCGCTCCTGGCGCCCC